>CAMOIT010000030.1 GCA_946616285.1 uncultured Bacteroidales bacterium
CGCCGGTGGCGGAGGTGTCGCCCATGTTGCCGAACACCATGGACTGGACGTTCACGGCCGTGCCCCAGTCGTCCGGAATGTGCTCGATCTGGCGGTAGCGGATGGCGCGTTTGCCGTTCCAGCTCTTGAATACGCCGCCGATGGAGCCCCAAAGCTGGGCCTGTGCATCGTCCGGGAATTCAACGCCGAGGACTTCCTTGATGCGTACCTTGAAAGCTTCGGCAAGGTCCTTCAGCTGCTCTGCGGTGAGCTCGGTGTCGGACTTGTATCCGTTGGCCTTCTTTACGTCTTCCATCATGCGGTCCAGCTGCTGGCGGATGCCCTGGCCGTCGGCGGGTTCGATGCCTTCGGCTTTCTCCATGACGACGTCGGAGTACATCATGATGAGGCGGCGGTATGCGTCATATACGAAGCGGGGATTGCCGGTCTTCTTGATCATGCCGGGAATGGTGGCGGAGCAAAGGCCGATATTGAGGATGGTGTCCATCATGCCGGGCATGGAGGAACGTGCACCGGAACGGCAGCTGACAAGGAGGGGATCATTGGGATCGCCGAACTTCTTGCCCATGATTTTTTCAGTTGCCTCAAGGGCTGCTGCTACATCCTTCTTAAGCTCGGGGGTGTATCCGCCGCCAAGACGGTAATACTCGGTGCAGCACTCTGTGGTAATGGTGAAGCCGGCGGGAACAGGCATTCCCAGGAGGTTCATTTCGGCCAGGTTGGCGCCTTTACCACCAAGAAGTTCACGCATTTTGCCATCGCCTTCGGCGTGCTTTCCGCCAAAGCGATAGACTCTTTTCTTAATTTCTGCCATGTTTGTAGATATTGGTTTATAATAAATTTTAAATACGTTCGGTCACAAACATGCAAATATAAGAAAAATTATCAAGCTTTCAAACCCGCAATGTCGGATGGTTCAAAATCATAGACGAGCGGCTTTCCGTAGCACTGTTCGTAACAGGTTTTTTTTGCCTGATAATCAGCCTCACACATCAGGAAACTGTTCTCCCGGGCCGATTTTGAAGGGTCGGGAAATATCGGATCGAGTATGTGCAGGACCAGTTTTACATCTGCGAAGGATGAGGCATCTTTGAGTTCCACGAACATAGGCACCACAGGGACGTTCCACTGGGCGGCAAAAAGGAAGGCGCCGCGCTTTCCGGGGCGGGGTTTGCGGTAATTGAACCACATTTCCTGCTCAGGATATATTAAGATAAGGCGGTTTTTGTCCAGATGTTCCTGCATCAGCCGGCGGAACTCCCCGTTCATATAGGACGGCTCCGGAATTATCGGGACGACATCTATATTTCTGAGAATAAAACCATTAAGTCCAGGCATTACAAAGTTTGTCCCCTGACTCACCGCCACAAGCCTGCCATGACCGGCGAGCTTGCACATTCGCCTGTGCACGCCGTTGTCGAAGGGATTGAAATGATTGGAAGTTATGAAAGCGGGGCCGCCATTTAGCGCATCCAGCTTTTCCAGGCCGACGATTTCGTTTACCGGGTCACTCCACTTGCGTACCCAGATATCGACTATGGCGCGTGCAAGGGCGTTTTTCAGCTTGAAGCCGAGGGAGTGCAGCCGGGATGCGTAATTCAGGATATTGGCTTTCAGAGCCTCCGGCCCCCACTGGGGGTCGAAAGGCTCCGTCTTGTCGTTGAACCGGCCTTCCAGGGCCGCCCGCTTGATGTTTTCGATAGCTTCGGCCCTGCCTGGAGTGACTAAGAGCATAAGCGCAGCTCCTTACCTTTGGAAATAATGGTCCGGAACGAATTGCGCTCCTTGGTGAGCTTGGCGGCAAGGCGTATAAGCTTGTCTACGCCAGCCTGGTAGTTTGCCATCGCCTTGGAATCACTGATGAAGCTCTGGTGGCGGGACGAGATTTCATCGTAATAACCGGACGACTGGGCGTAGTGCCAGAAAACGTCGCCGTAAGGTACGCTTTCGTTAAGCCAGGGCTTTGCAGCAAGGTTGTAGTGGATAATCTGCGGATTGTCGAAGTAAGTAAAACGCTCGCCGGGCATTGCATCCCAGTTGGGGTCCAGATAGTGTATGGCGTTCCAGCAAAGCGCGTTCAGGTAGTCCTGATCCGGGGCCACAGTCTTGAAACGGTACTTGCTCATCCATGAAAGGAACCGGCCCGAAAGCCTTACTTCGCGAAGGCGGTCAAGGTTCATCAGAAGAACGCCGGAGTTGATGTAATTCCTGTGGTCTACGCCAACGTATTCGTCAATATAGCGCATGAACGGGGCGATATGCTGGATGCCATAATCGGCCACTGCGCCTATCAGTTTATTGCCAAGAGGCTCTTCCCAAAGGCGAGAGATATCGCCGGGGACTACCAGGTCGGCATCCAGGTAAATGGCCTTTTTGTATTGAGGGAAAAGCTCTGGGATGAAGAGTCTGAAATATATGGTAAGCGAAGCGAATGCTCCGAAACAATGCTGCTCCAGAAGGCCGACAGAAGGCAGGCTGCGCATTTTTTCACTGAGAGGGAAGAACTCGATGCCGAATCCTTCTGCCTCAAGGGACTTGAGTTTTCGGCGGTTGTCTTCGCTGATATCGTCCGTCAGAACATGGATAAGGTATTCGTAGTTTTTGGAAGCGTTTTCGCGTATGGAGTAAATTGCGGTTGCAAGGTAAGGCGCATAGGCGTCATTGACCGAAAAAAAGATGGGAATAAGCTGTTTCATCTCTGTTCTTTTTGTGGTTTACGACGGCAAAGTTAGGCTATCGGCAACCGCCAGTAAAATAAATGTCACCAGGGACGAAAGAAAGTGATAAAAAGCAGTATTTAGGGACGAAAGTGCGATTTTTGGGACTAATGAACAAAAGTTTGTATCTTTGTCCCGGCAAAAATTATTGGAGATGAAACTCATTTCACGTGTTTTTTATCGCATGTCTTCCGCCATACTCTTTATGACGGCCGTGCCCGTATTCTACTTTCTTTTCGTCCTTGCATACAAACCCTTCGGCATGGAGGAATTCCTCGCCGTCGGCCAGGAACGCTATTCGCTTTATCTGATTGTTACCAGCCTGATCGTCCTTGGCGTTATGGCGGGTTCGCGCATACTCCTGTTCATGCTGCGCAGGGTGATAGACCAAAACTGGGCCCTATACATATTATGGTGCTTCGGTGAAGTCATTGCCACCGGCCTGTTCATATCCATTCCCATGGGCATAGGCTGGGCCTCGGTACAGCCCTATTTCACCACCATGTCGCTCTGCGTACTGTATTCGGCCGGAATCCTGGTCTTCCCTCTTGCGATAATCACCATGGCCATACAGCTTTTCGTACTTAACAGACAGGCCGAAGGTATCCCTACGGCCGACGAAAAGTCCCTCATACGCTTCTACGACGAGACAAAGCGCCTGAAGCTAATATTGGCCGCCGATTCCATCCTGTATCTTGAGTCCGACGAGAACTACGTCAAAATAGCCCATTTGGACGGCGGTAAGATCAAGGTCTTCAACCTGCGCTCTTCCATGCGCGCCCTGGAAGAAAACGTCAGCGCCCACGGCCTTGTCCGCTGCCATCGCTCCTACTTCATCAACTCAGCCCACGTGGTAATGCTAAAGAAAGACATCAACGGCTACGCCATGGCCCAGCTGGATCAGGACGGCCTAAAGCCCATTCCAGTCTCCAAGCGCTACTACGACGTCCTGGCGAAGCTGCTGTAGCCGCCGCCCCCCTTCACCGTCACGGTTGACGGTCTCGGTCACGTTTTCGGCCGTTTTCTTTCCCTTCGCCGTCGTTTCTCTACTGGTACCGGTGCCTAAAGCACACTATCGGCCTTTATTTCCACGTTTCGTGCTTTACACCCCCTCTGTACCCCTGCCTAAAGCACACTTTCTGCCTTTATTTCCACATTTCGTGCTTTACACCCACTCTGTATCCCTGCCTAAAGCACACTATCGGCCTTCGTTCCCACATTTCGTGCTTTAACCCACCTCACGCCAGGGGCTAAAGCACACGGACCATACAGTATAATTTCATTCCGTGCTTTAGTCAACGATAATGTGTTGGCAAATTCTGAACTTAATTCGTACCTTTGCACGGTTTTAGCTAGAGAGTGTATATGAGCAATAGAAATATCATACGGTTAGTCGTGATTGCCTTGGGGCTTGTTATTGGTATTTACGCATCGGCCCAGGGCAGGGTGACAACCCAGAAATATCGCCTGGCGGATTTCACCGACAAGGTCACCAAAGTAGTGGTGCCCGGGAATGATATCCTGAGCGCATCTTTTCAGGAAGAAGTAACTGCCAACTGGAGTGCTTCGCCCTTCGAATTCTGCTCTGTGGAACAGTTTGAGAAACTGAAAACAAGCGACCAGTACTATTTTCTGCTGGCCGCCGAAATACAGATGAAAGGCGAAGAAACCCCTGGCCTGGTGTTCCTGACGCTGGTTAAAGGCGGCCCAGAAGCAGCAGCCGGCATAGGCGAAATGAACGAAGTGATTTCCATTCCCCTCTGTGCGGCGCCAGGTGGCACAGGTCGCGAACTGGTGTACATTGGCGCCATGATTAAGGCGGTACAGGAGTTCGCCCTGGCAGCAATGGAATCTGAAAAAGTGGCCTACAGCCGCATGGAATGGTTCAATTCCGACTTCAGACGCCACGGAGCCCAGAAAAGAATCCTTATTTCCAATGACGATCTTGCCCCGTCGGTAACCCCGGGTCAGCTTTCCATGTATCTGGACGAAGACATGTTGGTGAAGGAAGAGGCCGATGTCGACCAGGAATACATGGACGGCACCTACAACACACTTGTGAGCTACGTGGTGGCACCGTCCGATCCTGTCAAAGGCTCGGTATGCTATAAGATGTTCTTCAGCGCCGACACAAAAACCATTTCCTACTTAACCAGGCACAAGATTTCGCCAGCAAAGGAAGCCGGCTTCCTGACCGAAGACCTGAAGAAAATCGCAAAGAAAAGATGAGGAGCGGAACCAGCAGGCAAGGGCTCAGGTATGCAGTGCGCCGAAGCGGCCGTTCAGTGGCTTACTGCGCGTTGACCATCGGCTGCGGAACCCGTGACGAGGCCGGCTATCCCGCTGGTATCGCTCACTTCACTGAGCATACAATCTTCCGCGGTACCAAACGCAAAAGTGCTTCGACCATAAGCGCTTACCTGGACCGTTTCGGCGGCGAACTGAATGCCTACACCACCAAGGAGGAGATAGTGTTACACGCCACCGTGCTGAAGGAGGATCTGTCCAAAGCCGCAGGACTGCTGTTCGAACTTGCCACGGAAGCCACCTTCCCGGACAAAGAAATCGAAACGGAGCGCGGCGTGGTCCTGGACGAAATCATTTCCTACAAGGACAACCCTGCCGAAGACGTTTACGACCGCTTCGAGAACCTTCTCTTCGCCGGACATCCACTCCAAGTCCCAATTCTGGGCACGGCTGCTTCTGTGAAAAAAATAACCCCAGACATGCTCAGGCGCTTCGTTGCCGAAAAGTTCATCCCTTCCCGGATGGTCTTTACCGTAGTAGCCGACATCCCGGAGGAAAAGCTTGAAAAACAGGCGGTTAAGCTTATCGATAAAATTTTTCCGGACGCGCCGAAAGCTCGGCCACAATTCTCGAAAGGTTGCGGTTTCACCGCCCTGGAGCCTTTCGACAAGGTTGTCGACAAGCGCCACCACGAAGTAAACGCCGTCATAGGCGCCTACGCACCTTCGCTTTACGAAATGCCGGACAGGCTCACCGCCGCGATGCTTCTGAACATACTTGGCGGGCCGGCATCCAACTCCATTCTCAACAAGGAGCTAAGGGAAAAACGCGGCTGGGTCTATGGCATCGAATGCTCATACACGCAATATGCCGACACCGGCGTTGCCGCAATCACTTTCGGCTGCGACAGGCCAAACTTGGACGCCTGCATATCGGCCGTTTCCCGTATTCTTGAACAGCTGAAAACCACGCCCCTGACACCCTCACGCCTGCGCGCATACCGCAAACAAATGCTCGGCCAGCTGGCTATCAGCTCCGAAGCCGGCGAGGCCCAGTGCCTTTCAATGGGTAAGAGCATGCTCGCCTGGGGCTGCATCATGGAATCCGACGAAGTTCGCGCTAAGCTGGAAGCCATCACCCCTGCAGACATCCAGTCCATGGCCAGCCGCATCTTCTCAGCGCCATCTACACTTATTTATCTCTAGTCTTTTGTCGGCAATTTAGCCTTTTGTCAACAACTTAACCCTGGCTAAAGCACGGAATGTGGGACTGAAGGCCGAAAGTGTGCTTTAGGCAAGACGCAGAGGGTGGTTAAAGCACGGAATGTGGGACTGAAGGCCGAAAGTGTGCTTTAGGCAGGGGTCAGAGGGGGGTGTAAAGCACGGAATGTAGAAATGAAGGCCGAAAGTGTGCTTTAGGCACCGGTACCAGTAGAGAAACGACGGCGAAGGGAAAGAAACAGGGCCAAAACGTGACCAATGTCGTATGAGATAACGGCGAAGGTCACGTTTTCTCCGGTTTTCGTGACCGAGACCGTTAGCAACAACGGGCAGAAGTTCAACTTAGTTCGCGACTTCGCAGAGGAATTTGATGCGGACGAGGCGGATTTCGAGTTCTTCGTAATCGGGGGTGAGGGCGGCGAGGGCTTCGGCAAGGGAATCGGAGGTGGCTTCGTCGCGGAACCAGTCGTAGATTTCCTGGACGACGTCGGGGTCCAGGTTTTCGTTGATGTAGTAGTTCAGATTGACGCGTGTTCCGGTGGCGACGATGGCTTCAATCTCCGACAGCAGGGCATCCATGTCCAGGCCCTTGGCCGAGGCGATGCCCTCCAAATCCAGTTTGCGGTCTATGGACTGGATGATGTAGACTTTGTTGCCGGACTTGGAGGGGACGGATTTTACAACGAAATCGTCCGGGCGTTCTATTTCGTTTTCTTCCACCCACTTGGCAATGAGATCCACGAAAGGCTGACCGTACTTGCGGGCCTTGCCCTCACCTACGCCCTGGCACTTTTCGGACAGTTCCTTAATGGTAAGTGGATAGACTATGGTCATATCCTCCAGCGCGGGGTCAGAGAAAATTACCCACGGTTGCAATTTGAGCTTACGTGCGACGTCCTTGCGGAGGTCCTTGAGCATGGCCAGAAGAACTTCGTCCGCTCCTCCGCCGCCACGCACCGCCGCGGCGCTGTCTTCGTCCTCGTCGTCTTCGCCTTCCGAGAAGGTCCTGTCCTCCACCAGCATCAGTTCCGTCGGGTGCAGGTAAAATTCCAGACCAAGGTCTGTTGCCGATATAAGTCCGTAATTCTCAATGTCCTTCTCCAGATAATGAAGAATGAGTCCCTGATGGATTACCGCCTGCCAGAAGCGCATGTCATGGTCTTTCCCGGCGCCGAAGAGGGAAAGCTTATCGTGCTTGTAGGACTTTATCATGGCGTTGGAAACGCCGGAAAGTATAGCTGCCAGATGTTCCAGCTTGAAGCGCTCCGGAAGGGCCTCGATCAGTTCAATGACCAGCGACATCTCTTCGCGGCCGTCGAAGCGGGCTTTTGGATGGAGGCAGTTGTCGCAGGCACCGCAGTTATCCGCCGGATAATCCTCGCCGAAATAATTGAGCAGCAGTTTCCTTCGGCACTGGCTGGACTCCGCGTAGGCAACCGTTTCAAACAACAGCTGCTTTCCTATCTCCTGCTCCGCCACGGGCTTTCCCTGCATGAATTTTTCCAGCTTCTGGATATCCTTGTAGCTGTAATAGGTGATGCACTGACCTTCCATTCCGTCGCGCCCGGCGCGGCCTGTCTCCTGATAATAGCCCTCTATGCTCTTGGGGATGTCGTAATGAATGACGAAGCGCACGTCCGGCTTGTCTATGCCCATGCCGAAAGCAATGGTTGCAACGATCACGTCCACCTCCTCCATAAGGAACTTGTCCTGGTTTTCCGCCCTGGTTTTGGCATCAAGGCCCGCGTGATACGGAAGCGCCTTTATGCCGTTTATGCACAGCATCTGGGCGATTTCTTCCACCTTTTTGCGGCTGAGGCAGTAAATGATGCCGGACTTTCCAGGGTTCTGGCGTATGAAACGGATGATATCCTTCTCCGGTTCCACCTTGTCCCGCACTTCGTAATACAGGTTGGGCCTGTTGAAGGAGCTTCTGAACACCTTTGCGTCCTGGATGCGGAGGTTCTTCAAAATGTCGCTCTGCACTTTGGGCGTTGCGGTTGCGGTCAGCGCAATGATTGGAGCAAGCTGGATTTCCTCCACTATTGACCGAATCCGCCGATATTCCGGCCTGAAATCGTGCCCCCATTCCGATATGCAGTGGGCTTCGTCCACGGCATAAAAGGAGATTTTTATGCTTTTGAGCAGCGCTATGTTTTCCTCTTTGGTCAAAGACTCCGGAGCCACGTACAGCAACTTGGTAACTCCGCTCAGGAGGTCTTCCTGAACTTCGGCTATCTGGGCGCGGTTAAGGGACGAATTGAGAAAGTGGGCGATGCCGGCGTCCCCTGCCTCGAAACCCCTGATTGCGTCCACCTGATTTTTCATCAGGGCGATAAGTGGCGAAATCACTATCGCAGTGCCTTCCATAAGCAACGCCGGAAGCTGATAGCAAAGGGATTTGCCACCGCCTGTGGGCATAAGGACAAAGGCGTTTTTGCCATCCGTAAGATGACGGATGATTTGCTCCTGGTCTCCTTTAAAAGCGTCGTAGCCGAAGAAGGTCTTCAGCTTGGAATGAAGGATATTAGGGTCTACGGCCAAAAGAAACAGTTATTAGTTCGGCTAAATTTAATCATTATTAATCACATTTCCAAACCTTTCGGCCTCTCTTTCCAGCAAAAAATTCGTTCATAGCCCATAATTAGGTATTCTCCCAAAAAATCCCTATATTTGCAGGATGAAGCTCAATGAGCTAAATGCATTGAACAAAACGTTTAAAAATTTTTTATAAAATGAAACTTACAAAACTCTTTGCCATCGCATCGGCCGCAGTGCTGGTGGTGGCTTGCGGCTCTCCCAAAGCGGAGGGTTCCAAAGAAGTACAGAGCCTTCTCCCTACCAAGGGTCAGGTGGACACCGCATCCTACATGCTTGGCGTTAACTTCGGCCTTGTAATCACCCAGAACAACTTCGGCGACCTGAACAAGTCCCAGATCATGAAGGGTATGAACGACGCCCTCAACGCAAAGGAAGGCAAGCCCATGGACTCCGTGTTCGTAAAGCAGTTCAAGATCGACCCCTCCGACCTTAACACGATCCTGAACGAGTTCATCCAGAAGCGCACCGCTTACGAAGGCGCCCTGAACCTCGAAAAAGGCGACAAGTTCCGCAAGGAATTCTATGAGAAGAACAGCGCCGACTCCACCGCTACCGGTATCGTTTACCTGATCCAGGATTCCGGCAGCGAAGTTCGCGCCACCTCTGACCGCGACACCGTTAAGGTCAACTACCGCGGCACCCTCATCGACGGCACCGAATTCGACGCCAACGAAGGCATCAGCTTCCCTCTTAACCGCGTTATCCGCGGCTGGACCGAAGGCATGAAGCTCGTGGGCGAAGGCGGCAAGGTCACCCTCGTCATCCCCGCCAACCTGGCATACGGTGAAAGAGGTCCCCGTGACATCGGCTCCAACTCCACCCTCATCTTCGAAGTAGACCTCCTTGAGGTTCATCCTTTCGTAGAGAAAGAAGAAGTTAAGAAGTAATACCTATGGCACTGGAACTGGAAGGCACCATTCGCCAGCGCATGGGCATACAGTCGGGAACTTCGGCCCGCGGCGCCTGGGCAAAGCAGGAGTTCGTCCTTGAATTCCCGGACGGGAACTTCACCTCGCAGGTATGCTTCACGGCCTTCGGGCAGGACAAGGTTAACGAACTTGCAAAATATCAGGACGGCGACAAAGTGAAAGTGTCGTTCAACATCCGCAGCCGCGAATATAACGGCAGGTGGTACAACGACCTTCAGGTCTGGCGCATCGCCCCCGCAGGACAGGCTGCCCCGACAGCACCTGCACCAGCACCCGCCTACGAAGCCCCTGTATACAACGCCCCCATGCAGCAGGCTCCCGCCCCCACCCTGGACGACATGCCCGGAGAATCGGAGGACGACCTCCCCTTCTAGGAAAGAGCACGGTATTTGAACATTATAATCTGCGAGCATTCCGGCAACGGATTCTCGCAGATTTTTTGTATTTTTGTAGCCTTATATGACAAAATGACAGACACAATGCTTTCTTTCAATAACAGATGGGTCCGCCTGGCAAAAGACCTGCTTTTCGTGGCCCTGGGTGTGTGGCTCGTTTCACGGGGAGGGTTTTTCTCGATAGCGATAGGCCTCCTTGCACTGTACTGGTACGGGCGGGACGCCTGGTTCCAGAGCAAGGCCCTGTGGCAGGAGAAACACTTCGTCCCTAAAAGCCAAAGGGCCGAAGGCCCCACCACGGCCCAGCCCCAGGAAGACGGCAAGATTACCATAACCGACCTGAGAGACGCAAAGGAAGTCAATTTCGAGAAAGAATGATTCCTAAAGAGACAGTAGACCTTATACTGGATACCGCCCGGATCGAAGAAGTGATCGGGGATTTCGTGACGCTCAAGCGCCGCGGCTCCAGTTATGTGGCCTGCTGTCCCTTCCACAACGAGAAAACTCCTTCGTTCCACGTAACGCCTTCAAAAGGCATTTACAAGTGCTTCGGCTGCGGAAAAGCCGGCAGCGCTGTAGGTTTCGTCATGGAGCACGAGCACATGACCTACCCGGAGGCCCTCCGTTATCTTGCAAGAAGATACAACATAGAGGTGCACGAGGAGGAGGAATCGGCCGAACAGATTGCGGCGCGGCAAAGGAGCGAAAGCCTTCTGGCGGCGTCGGAATTCGCCTTTAAGTTCTATAAGGATCAGCTGAAAACCGACGAAGGCAGGGCCATCGGCCTGGCATATTTCCGAAGCCGCGGCCTTCTTCCGGAGACGATTGAAAAATACGGACTTGGCTGGGCGCCGAAAGACAAGGACAGCTTCACCAAGGCAGCCAAAGACGCCGGCTACAAGGACGAATTCCTCTTGGAAACCGGTCTCTGCAGCCAGTGGGAGAGCGACGGCAGCCTTCACGACCGCTTCTACGAAAGGGTGATGTTCCCCATCCATTCGGTGAGCGGCAGGGTCATCGCCTTCGGCGGCAGAACCCTCCTGAAAGAGAAATCGGACAAGATAGCGAAGTACGTAAACTCCAAGGAAAGTGAGATTTACGTAAAGTCGCGAAGCCTGTACGGCATCTGGTTCGCCAAGAGCGAGATGGCAAAGGTCGACAAATGCTACCTGATGGAAGGCTACCTGGACGTGCTGTCCATGCACCAGGCCGGAATCCTGAACTGCGTGGCCTCCAGCGGCACTTCGCTCACTGAGGAGCAGATCCGCATCATCAAGAAATTCACCTCCAACGTCACCATAATGTACGACGGTGACAGTGCGGGGCTGCACGCAGCCATCCGCGCCATCGGTATGATACTGAAGGAAGGCATGGCCCCGCGCGTGGTGTTCCTGCCGGACGGGGACGACCCAGATTCCTTCGCCCGGAAGCATACGCTGGAGGAAATACGCGAATTCATCGACACGCACGAGCAGGACGGCATCGCCTTCAAGACGGACCTGCTGCTCTCGGAAGCAGGCGGCGACCCCCTGAAAAAGGCCAACCTGATCAACGAAATCGCCGATACGGTGGCCGATATTCCCGACCCCATCCGCCGCCAGGTGTATGTGGACACGGTTGCGGAGCGCTTCGGCATAGAGTCCGACATAATTCAGGACAGGGTCCGGAAGACCAGGGAAAAGACTGCCAGGGAGGAGAGGCTGGCCGATGAAAGGAGATACGCTCGGCCCTCCGGGCCTCGGTATGACAGTAACGGGCCTCGGTATGACAGTAACGGGGCTGGGTATGACAGTAACGGGGCTGGGTATGACAGTAACGGGGCTGGGTATGACAATTCCGGGGCTGTTGATAATGTCATACCGAGCGAAGCGAGTGTATCTCAAAGAAAAAACTCTCGCGAAAGTATACTGGAGCCTTCGGAGCGCGAACTCCTTGGCTTTATCCTACGATACGGGCGCACTCCCCTGCAGTTCGAATCGGATTCGGAGTTCTTCGACCCGGAAGGCACCCAGACGGTGGCGGAATTCATCGACTCGGCCCTGTATTCGGACAATATAGAATTCTCCAACCTCCCCTACCGGGCCGCCTACAACGAATATTTCCGCCTTTACGACGAAAAACTGGACCAGGATGCCATCGTCAAAACCATGATGGACGGCGAGGACAGGACAGTGGCTGACGTTGCCGCACAGCTCAGCACCGAAAAGTACGAACTGACAGTGCACAACTTCTCCGAGGCCCTTACGACCACGGATTCGTGGCTGGTGAACTTCGTCCCGCGCGCCATACTCGTTTATCACGACAAGCGCATCACCGCCCAGCAGAAGGAGCTGAGCCGGCAGCTTGCGGAAGCTTCGGCCGACCAACTCCTGGACATAATGAATCAGATGGGAAAGCTTAACGCAATTAAGAAGACCCTTAATATAAAATTAGGAAGACTGCACAAATGAAGAGTTACAAACGAACCCTGGTGACCTGCGCGCTGCCTTACGCTAACGGTCCTGTACACATCGGGCACCTTGCCGGAGCCTACATTCCCGGCGACATCTACGTCCGTTACCTCCGAATGCGGGGCGAGGACGTGGTGTTCATCTGCGGAAGCGACGAGCACGGCGTTCCCATCACCATCAAGGCCAAGGACCAGGGAGTAACGCCCCAGGATATTGTGGACAGGTATCACAAGGTCATGAAAGACGCTTTCACGGGCCTGGGGATCAATTTCGACATATATTCCAGGACTTCATCAGAGGTTCATGCCCAGAATGCCTCGGAGTTTTTCCGCAAGCTCTACGACCAGGACGATTTCATCACCCAGGAGAGCGAGCAGCTGTACGACGAGGAAGCCAAGATGTTCCTGACGGACCGCCTGATCGAGGGCACCTGCCCCAAGTGCGGCAATCCCAAAGCCTACGGCGACCAGTGCGAGAAATGCGGCAGCACCCTGAGCCCCGAGGAGCTTCTGGACCCCAAGTCCAAGCTTTCCGGAAGCACTCCCGTTAAAAAGAAGACCAAGCACTGGTATCTGCCCCTTGACAGGTACGAGCCCTGGCTCCGTGAGTGGATCCTGGAGCAGCACAAGGAGTGGAAGACCAACGTGTACGGCCAGTGCAAGAGCTGGCTGGACGGCGGCCTGCAGCCCCGCGCCGTCACCCGTGACCTGGACTGGGGCGTTCCCGTTCCGGTAGAGGGTGCCGAGGGCAAGGTGCTCTACGTATGGTTTGACGCGCCCATCGGCTATATCTCCAACACCAAGGAACTTCTTCCCCAGAGCTGGGAGAAGTGGTGGAAAGACCCCGAGACCCGGCTGGTGCACTTCATCGGCAAGGACAACATCGTGTTCCACTGCATTGTGTTCCCGTCCATGCTCAAGGCCTACGGAGACTATGTGCTGCCGGACAATGTGCCCTCCAACGAGTTCCTCAACCTGGAAGGGGACAAGATTTCCACTTCCCGCAACTGGGCCGTCTGGGTGCACGAATATGAGGAGCAGTTCCCCGGCTGCGAGGACGTGATGCGCTATGTGCTCACGGCCAACGCCCCCGAAACCAAGGACAACGACTTCACCTGGAAGGACTTCCAGAGCCGGAACAACTCGGAGCTTCTGGCTGTTTTCGGCAACTTCGTGAACCGCGCCGTGGTGCTCACGCACAAGTATTTCGGCGGGGCCGTACCGGAAAACAAAAAGCCCGAGGCCATTGACAAGGAAACCCTGGAGGCCCTGAAGCCCTGCCGGGAAGCTCTGGAAAAATACATCGAGACCTTCCACTTCCGCGAGGCCCTCAAGGAAGCCATGAACATGGCCCGTATCGGCAACAAATACATCTCCGACATGGAGCCCTGGAAGGTGGCCAAGGAAGATATGGACCGCTGCGCCAGCATCCTGTACACCTGCCTGCAGATTTGCGCAGACCTGGCCATCGCCTTCGAGCCCTTCACTCCTTTCAGCGCCCAGAAACTCCGCGACATCCTGAAGGTGGGCGTGAACGCCGGTCACGACTACCGCGCCGGCGAGGGAACCCCTACCGTGAACTTCTACAAGGAGAATGAAGGCAAGGCCGTGCATACCAGACCCTTCGGCGCAAGCGCGCCTCAGGAGGACATCGTGCTTAACTGGGATATGCTGGGCCGGGCCGAACTTCTTCCCGCCGGTCACCAGCTGGGAGAGGCCGTGCTGCTGTTCAGGAAGATTGAGGATGAAGAGATAGAGGTCCAGATTGCCCGCCTGCAGGCCATCAAGGCCCAGCACGAAGCCGAAGAAGCCGCCCGGAATGCCGCAGAGGCCGCCAAGAAGGTGGAGCCCCAGAAGGCCGAAGTCACCTTCGACCAGTTTGGCGCCATGGATATCCGCACGGCCACCGTACTGGCCGCCGAACGGGTTCCCAAGACGGACAAGCTCCTGAAGCTCACCATCGACACGGGCATAGACCAGCGCACCATCGTTTCCGGCATCGCCGAATACTACAGCCCGGAAGACATGCTGGGCAAACAGATCTGCATCCTCGCTAACCTGGCTCCCCGCACCATCCGCGGCATCGAGTCCAAGGGCATGATCCTGATGGCCAAACAGGGCGACGGCAAGATGCGCTTCATCACCCCCCAGGAAGTCCTGGCAAACGGAGCACAAATCGGATAAACCCAGACGGTCCCTGAGCCTGTCGAAGGGCCTGTCGAATCGGTCCCTGAGCCTGTCGAAGGGCCTGTCGAAGGGCGACCGGGGATCTCAAAACCAAAAGAACCATGGAACAACCGCACGGACTGCATTTCCTGGACGGAATGAACCAGGAGAACATACGCCGGAGCATGATGGAAGCCAGCCATCACGGCTCCAAGGCCCTGAACAAGTATCTGGACCTGTCGGCCGAAGTTGCCGAAGCCATGGCCCAGGGTAAGCCTGTAGTGGCGCTGGAATCCACCATCATCAGCCACGGCATGCCTTATCCGCAGAACGTAGAGACTGCGCTGAAGGTGGAGGCCGCCATCCGCGAATGCGGTGCCGTACCTGCCACGATTGCTATTATCGGCGGGCGTTTGAAGGCAGGGCTTTCGGCCGAAGAGATTGAGTATCTGGGCCGGATGGGTCGAAAGGTGGCCAAGGCCAGCCGAAGGGACCTTCCCGTGCTGGTTGCCCGGAAGATGGACGGCGCCACCACCGTTACCACTACCATGATCATCGCCGCCATGGCCGGAATCAAAGTTTTCGCCACCGGCGGCATCGGCGGCGTGCACCGCGGGGCTGAAACCACCATGGACATATCGGCCGACCTTGAAGAGCTTGCCAAGACGCCCGTGATGGTAATCTGCGCCGGAGCCAAATCCATTCTGGACCTGGGACTTACGCTGGAATATCTGGAAACCAAGGGCGTCCCCGTGATCGGCTTCGGCACCGACGAACTGCCCGCTTTCTACACCCGCCATAGCGGTTTCAAGGTGGATTACAGACTGGATACCCCCGAAGAACTGGCCGCCGCATTCCGCGCCAAACTGGAGATGGGCCTGGAAGGCGGCATGCTTGTCACCAACCCCATCCCCGAAGAATGGTCCATGGATCCCTCGCGCATTAACGGCGCCATCGACCAGGCTCTGGCTGAGGCCGATGCCCAAGGCATCCACGGCAAAGAAGTCACCCCCTTCCTCCTGGCCCGCATCAAAGACCTCACCGGCGGCGACTCCCTCGCCTCCAACATCCAGCTCGTCCTGAACAACGCCCGCCTAGCCGCCAGGACCGCCGCGTTGCTGTAATCCTTGACGGCCTCGGTCACGTTTTGGCCCGTTTTCTTCCCCTTCGTCGTCACGGTCTACGGCGACGGTCACGTTTGGGCCCGTTTTCTTCCCCTTCGCTGTCAAGACTTACGGTCTCGGTCACGTTTTCGGCCGTTTTCGTGACCGTCGCCGTCAAGACGTGCCAGGTCTTTCATCCCGGCTCGTTTGGATGGCCAAATCACTTGGAACCAAGATATAGTAGCAGCATACTAAGCAAGAGGAGGCCCAGGTCAAGGGCCTTTGCCTTGAGGTTCTTTTCTTTTAGAATAAGTGCGCCGATAGCGAAACTTACCAGCACGCTGCCCCGGCGTATCATTGAGACGACAGCAATGAGCGCTTCGGGCTGAGACAGGGCCTGAAGGTATAAATAATCGGCCCCGCAGAGGAAGATGCTTATGAACGGAATGCCCCAGTTCCAATGGAATGGCGTGGTCTTTTTCCTGTTCGGCCACCATAGCAGCATCGTCACCAAAAGCATCATAATGGCCTGATACAGAGAGTACCAGCTAAGTACGAACATCCGCGGCAGGCCCAGATAGGCCGGAGACATAAGGAACTTGTCGTAAAGTCCGCTGGCGGCGCCAAGAATGACTGCCAGGATAAGGCACACAATCCACTTGTTCCCAGCCTGAAAGCCTTCCTTCTTCCCAGTGAGCCGCATCAGGAAATACGCGAAGATGGCCAGCAACACGCCCGCCCATTGAAGCAGGTTCAGCTTTTCGCCAAATATGAATATGGCGCCCACAAGCACCAGCACCGGCCGCGTCGCATTCACCGGACCCACGATGGTAAGAGGCAAATGCTTCATCGCCGCATACCCCGCCATCCATGACGACAGCACCAGCGCACTCTTCCCTATCACGTAAATCTGCACACCCCATCCGAAAAACCCCGTCTCAAAAAGCCACGGAGAAAAGACAAGTGCGCACAAAACCGTATTCAGACAAAGGACGGGTATAATGGCGTTATCCTTCAAGGAAATCTTCTTGAAGGAGTCGTAGCCGCCCAAAAGCGCAGCCGAACCAAATGCCAGAAGCCACCACATGATTTGACAAAGTTAATTCAAACTCAACGTTCGAGCAAATAATTAGGGAAGTCTCATTATAGGAAGGCTTGACCGGTGGTGCCGATGTGGCCAGTGTCGCCGGTGTGGCCAGTGTCGCCGGTGGTGCCTGCCGATGGACCGCCGGGAACGCTGGAGCCCGATTTCGTCGCCAGTGGTGCCTGCCGATGGACCGCCGGGAACACCATTCTGTCATACCGAGCGAAGCGAGCGTATCTCCGTGAGCAAAAACGCCCCCCGGTGCTCACGGAAGCGCAATAGCGAGGTGTCGGTGAGCAAAAACCACCCCCGGTGCTCACGGAAGGGCAATAGCGAGGTGTCGGTGAGCAAAAACCACCTTTGGTGCTCACCAAAATGCAGAGGGAACTTTTAAAGCGACTGGATTTCTTCGGCAGAAAGACCGGTTGCTGAAGAAATGACAGACACCGGAACCTGCTCAGTAAGAAGTTTCTTTGCAACAAGTTGGATACCCTCCTTGATGCCTTGCTTGACACCTTCCTTCACACCCTCCTGCCGGGCGTACTCGCTGATGGTGTATTTCTCGTATTCGTTGAGCATGGATGAAATGTAAAGCCTTCTTTCTTCCGGATCAAGGCTTCCCGTTCTTGCGATGTCAAACACATCGCCAAAACCAGCCTTGTTATCAGGAACCACTGCAAAGTTATTCAAATTTCCGAAAAGATAGCACCATCTTTCCATATTTGTTTCCAGAGAATCCCATACTTTGCCAAGACGCGGCAACTCCAGGAAGAAGAACTGGAGTTTGTCCGTAAAGACATCATTGTGAAAGGTCTGCTCCCTCAACTGATATCCGAAGAAGATTTTTCCAGGAGGGACATCCTTCACATGCGGCCTTTCGTAATTCGCTATGCAAAGCACGTAAACAGGGTTCAGCAGATATCTTTCCGCTCCTCGTTCAACTTGCCTTTGCACGACAGCCGAGCCATAGTACAGGGATTTCGTTCGGAAGGTACTCGATGTCCGACACCTCAACGGGTAGTACGTCATTAATTAACTTGAGCAGTATGGGCTTGTGTCCAAGAATGTACTTGAAGGCAAAATCCACCTTGAAGTCCATAAATAGCGGCAGCTTTTCCGGGTGGTCCATGTATTCCTGTACAAGCCTGTTCTCGTTTGCCTCTGCGGAGCGGAGCATCATCCCGATGCCCGGGTCCAAAGTAAGATTCTTCGTTTTCATGGGTGCAAGTTACGGAGCCTGCAGGTGAAAGAAGAATTTTGGCAAGGCTTGCCAGAATATGGAAATGTGAGGGAAAATACTTGTCGAACATTTGCAGCCTTTCTTTTTCTTTCCGAAAAAATCTTTTTTATATTTGTAGGTGTCAGGGCTATGTGCCGCAGCTGCATACCCCTGACAATTATTAGATTCCAGCCACTTCCCCATCATTTCTTAGGCATAACCTTGGCTTGCCAGAAGATGGTCCATCAGAACTCCAGTTTATTTCCTTCTTCCTTCATCTCTTCGTACTTCGCCTTATTCAGCCTGAAAAGCGACGCAATTCTCCCAGGCCGGCGTTTCGGCTTGGCCTCTGAGGCAGGCATCGGCGCGAGCATCGCAGGTTCTGCGCAGCAGAAATCCATTTCGTCCGACAAGTGGGGAGCGGCGCTTTTCATAGCCATCATCGGTGGCTCGGGTAAGACAGGAGATTCCCGGTCACCCTTCGACAGGCTCAGGGCCCGCAGTGAATGACTGTCATCTTCGGCCTCTTCCAGGATTCCGGAAGACAGTATCTTCCGTTGGAAATTGCGCCGGTCGAACTTCACGCCCAGGATGATTTCGTATAGGCGCTGCAGGTCCGGAATGGTGAATTCATCGTCCAAAAGTTCGAAGCCGACGGGGTCGAAATGAATATCCCTGCGGAGCCGCTCCATTGCCGCCTTGAGTATATCGGCATGGTCGAAGGCCAGAACAGGTAACTCGTCGATGGAGAACCAGGCGGCCTCATCGGCATCGTCACCTCCTTCCACCTCAGACGGCTTCACGAGCGCATAGAATGCTATGGTAATCACGCGCTCGCGCGGGTCGCGCGAAGGGTCGGAGAATACGCCCAGCTCCCCTACTGCAGAGGCCTCAAGGTCGGTCTCCTCGCGAAGCTCCCGGAGTGCGCCTTCCCTTGCCGTCTCGTCATTCCTGAGGAATCCGCCCGGAAGGGCCCACTCCCCTTTGTACGGTTCTCCGCCGCGCTTGACCAAAAGGACCTTCAGTTTCCAGTCCTCATACGTAAAGATGACGCAGTCCGTAGTGACGGCCGGGTGCTCGTACTTGTACTGATAAGGGAACGCGGCGCCCCTGACAAATGTGTAATTCTTACCCATAGCAACGGCAAATTTAGGCGTTT
>CAMOIT010000031.1 GCA_946616285.1 uncultured Bacteroidales bacterium
TTGGGTCCCGGCCGTTTGCTGGCTTCCCCTGTCCCGCCTTGCGGCAGAATCCCCGATACAGGTAACCGGGGCCTGTCATCCACGGCCTGAGTCAACCCGGAACGCCAAAGGTGTTGATTTCAGCTTTCGATGGTCGACGGCTATTTTATCGTACTGTCGTCCCGAAGATATTTGACCAGGTCTGCATCCAGTTGCGCCTGTGCTTCCTTGTAACGGTCGATGTCTTTTTGAAGGTCCAGCCTAATGACAGCCTCACTTAGGGCCACCAGCGACAGAAGGTCTGCGGCGGATTGGCCGGGATGGCTGCGGGTGAAGCTGGAAAAACGCTTGTTGACTGCCTCCGCGGCCTGGCGGTACAGGGCCTCCAGTTCCGGAGTGGCAGCCGTGAGGTTAAAGGTGCGGCCGGCAACTTTTACGCTGATTTTCTGGTCCATCACGCTTCCTCCAAATAGGAGATGCACTTATCTATCTCCTTTATCAATTTATCGACCTTGGCCTTTACTTCGGGAGTTGCCTGCCCCCCTGTGAAGGCCGCGGAAAGTTTCTGAGTCTGTATTTCGGACTCCAGTTCCATGATCTGTTTCCTGAGGGCGGCCCCGGTTTCCTCACACGCATGTAACTCCTGACGGAGACGTTCATTCTCCGATTTCTCAGCCTCATAGCGTGCAATCAGCTGCTCGATATGTTCTCTTACATCTTCCAGCATAGCCGGTTTAAGCCCATTTTTGCAAATTTATAAAAAATCTTTCAAAAATGTATTTGAAAGATTAAAAAATTTTATCATTTCCCGAACAAAAGCTCCATATCTGCTTTTATCGCAGGTCCGGCTATATTTTCAGGGACGAACTTCCAGCTGCCGATGACATCGTGGTCTGAAATCTCTTCCGGGTCTATGCTGTCGTCGGCCAGAAGTCTCTGGTACAGAAGGTTACGGATTTCGGGATAACGTTTTACGATGCGCTGGTCTATGTTTTCGACATCTACGCCGGCTTCCTTCAGAATACCGCCGCCACCGCTTGCGCGGTAAGACGTCACGGCAACGTTGTAGCTCGCATCAGGGTCGAAGGCGGAGCCGTCCGCCATTGAGATAATACTCACCCTCTCCCCTGCCGGTTTTGTCACGTCGACAGTATAATTCAGGCCGGCCACGGAGTCGAAATTGTATGAGCGCTCCACGAACGACCAGCCCTTCTGGGAGTTTCTCAGATTATCCCTTGGGACAATCTTCAGGACGTGGTCCCCCGGCTTGGTCCAGGTGTTGATCCACTTGTCATATGATGCCTCCATGTAGCGTTCTATCTCTTCTCCGCTCATGCTTATCACATACAGCTGATTCTCGAACGGATAGATGGTGAAAAGGTCGTTGAAAACCAACTTGCCTTCAGGGATGGACCCGTTGTAGGTAAGCGGTGCGGCTATGGACAGCTGCGCAGGTTCCTGCGCCAGGCAGATGCTGTGCACCAGGTCGATATATGGCGACATTCCGGTAAAGGCATCTATCGTGCGCATGGACACGTTAAGGCTGCCTACTTCCCTGACTGTGAATTCCTTGACGATGTCATATTCCGCCTTGAACTGCTCTTTCATCGCTTCATCAGCTTTGGCGGGTTTCACCGGGATAAGGCGGGTTTCGAAACTCTTCGACACCACTTTGCCGTCTTCCACTATAAGGTGCATCTTGCCTTCGGCCAGATACCTGCAGTGACTGCCGGAATTCATGAGAGCACAGTCCTCGCGGGCTTCGGTAAAAGGTCGGTGGTCGTGGCTGCAGATAACCCAGTCCACTCCTTCGACCTTTCCGAAGATGTCCATGGCTTCGCCTTCGAGGATGCTGCCGTCCCCGCGTCCAGCGCCTGAGTGGATCAGAGCCACAACAACGTCCGGATGTTCCTTTTTACGCAATGCTTCCACGTCTTTGCCGATTACTTCCGTTATAGGCAGGAAATGCATTCCGCTCCAGATTTCTTCGGAGAGCCAGCCTTTCATGTTGGCGTTGGTATAACCTATGACTGCCACTTTCAGCCCGGCTTTTTTCACCACAGTGTACAGCGGGAAATAGGGCTTGCCGTTGTCGTTGCGGATGGCGTTGCCGCCAAGGAAGGGTATGCCTTCGGCCTTAAGCTGCGCGGCGACCCTGTCGTATACGGGATGGCCGGTCTCTATGTCGTGGTTGCCCACGGCTATGGCATCGTAGCGCATGTACTTCGCAAGCCGGGGGAAAAGATGGGGCGAAAGCGTGTCCACATAATTATAATAGTATGCGGCGTTGTCCCCCTGCAGGCAGTCGCCGGCGTCAAGAAGAAGCACGTTGCTCTCTCCGTCCGCTACGCGTATGCTGTCCACGTAAGTGTTTACAGCCATGAGCGAGCGCCTTGGTGCTCCACCGGTATAGGGCATGTCGAACCAGGTGCCGTGGACGTCATTGGTGGTGAGTATGGTTAATACATGCTCCCCGTCCTGAAGTTTTTTACCGCAGGATAAAAGCAGCAGGGCGGCTGCAAACGTGTAGAGTATCTTTTTCATAAGCAGTTATCTGCGCATGCCTCTCATCTGCTGCATCAGGCTGCCGGTAACGGCGCCTTTCATCACCTTGCGGGTGCCTTCGAACTGTTTCAGAAGGCGGTTCACTTCCGGAAGGCTGGTGCCGGAGCCGTCGGCGATGCGTTTGCGGCGGGAGCCATTGATGGCCTCCGGATGTTCCCTTTCGTAAGGGGTCATGGAAAGGATGATGGCTTCTATGCCCTTGAATGCATCGTCGGGAATGTCCACGTCCTTCAGGGCCTTGCCAACTCCGGGAATCATGCCTGCCAGGTCCTTGATGTTGCCCATCTTCTTCACCTGCTGAATCTGCTCGTAGAAGTCCCAGAGGGTGAATTTGTCTTTAGCGAGTTTCTTCTTGAGCTCGCGGGCCTGCTTTTCGTCAAACTGCTCCTGGGCTTTTTCCACGAGGGAGACAACATCGCCCATGCCGAGTATCCTGTCGGCTATTCTGGAAGGGTGGAACACGTCAAGGGCCTCCATCTTTTCACCGGAGGAGACGAACTTGATGGGCTTCCCTACAACGGCCTTGATGGAAAGGGCCGCACCGCCGCGGGTGTCGCCGTCCATCTTTGTAAGGACGACTCCGTCGAAGTCCAGGCGGTCGTTGAAGGCCTTTGCCGTTTCAACTGCATCCTGGCCGGTCATGGCGTCCACCACGAACAAAGTCTCGGTGGGATTAACAGCCTGATGCAGAGCCGATATCTCGTCCATAAGCTCCTGGTCCACAGCCAGACGGCCGGCGGTATCCACAATTACCACATTGTAGCCTTCGGCCTTGGCTTTGGAGATAGCTGCCTTTGCAATCTTGATGGGGTCTTTCTCCCCTTCTTCGGTGTACACCTCAACGCCGATTCCCTGTCCCAGGACCTTCAACTGCTCAATGGCGGCCGGACGGAAGGTATCACATGCGGCAAGGAGCACCTTCATGCCCCTCTTGCTCTTGATATGCAACGCAAGCTTACCGGAGAAGGTGGTTTTACCGGAACCGTTAAGGCCCGCGACCAGCACAACGCCGGGATTCCCCTTGATGTTGATATCCTGCGCCTCAGAGCCCATGAATTCCGCCAGCTCGTCGTGCATGATTTTCACCATCATCTGCTGCGGCTTCACGGCCGTGAGCACGTTCGCGCCGATTGCTTTATCCTTGACCCTGTTGCAGAAATCCTTGGCCACCTTGTAGCTGACGTCGGCATCCAGAAGGGCCTTACGGATCTCCTTTACGGTTTCGGCAACGTTGATTTCGGTGATTTTACCCTCACCTTTCAGTACCTTGAAAGACCTTTCCAGCCTTTCGGTCAAATTCTCGAACATATTTTACAGTTTAGTCATGCAAAGATAGCATTTTTCCCTCCCACACGCAACCCGCCACGGCCTTAGTTCGAAAAAAGGCCCGAAACGTGTCCGAGGCCGTCAACTCTGACGGCGAAGGTCAAAAAAAAGGCCCCGAACGTGACCGAGGCCGTAATTATTCCAGATAGCGGGAGCGGAGGAACTCGAAATCTTCGGGACCAAGGCCCATCTGCTCTTCAAGATAGGCAGGGATTGAGCCCCAGTTGGCGTCAATTACGTCAAGAGCATGGGCGAAGTTGCGGACGCTTACTCCCATGAATGCGCGAACCACGTCTTTTTCTTCTTCGCCTCCGCCTGCGGCTTCTACATCGGCGCAGAGTTTCTCCACCAGCGGGCGGTAGAAGTCGTTGGAACGGTCGAAGTCCCGGAGTATGGTTTCCCGGTCCGCTCCCAGAGCGCCCAGAATCAGTGCTGCGGCCACTCCAGTACGGTCTTTACCCTGTGAGCAGTGCCACAGGACAGCACCCTCGGTGGTCTCAGTAACGAGGTTCATGAAGGTTGCGTACTGTAGCTGCGAGAACTCACTGAGTATCAGGGATGGATACAGGTCATGGGCTTTAGTCTGGAAAAACTTCATGAACGAAAGCCTCACTATGTGCTTGGGAAGATCCAGCCATGTTTCTTCGGGGATGGGCTCGGCGTCGGCGTCATCTACGGAAGTGTCCAGCGTGGGAAGCAGAATGTGTTCGGCCCCGGGGACAGGGCGGTCCGGCTGCATGGAAGCCTCCGGATAGGAACGGAAATCGAATATTCTGGCAAGATGGAAAATGTCGGAGAGCTTGGCAATATCCTGGTCGGTGGCATCGTGAAGATGGGCCGTCCTTAACAGGAGTCCACTTTTCACAGTTTTGTCGCCGATCCGGATACCTCCAAGGTCGCGGGCATTTACTATCTTGTCAAACATAAAGGTGCCGTTTCATTGTTCCTTTTGCAGTTCTCTCGAAAGGAGAATCCACTATTTCAACCCTGAAAATCTGGCTGAACTTTGGAAGATGCTGGTTAGTCTTGTCCCTGATATCAATGGCCAGCCTCTCAAGTTCCTGGTCATCGGCTCCGGCTACTGCATGAGGCCTCGGGAAAACGAGGGCCGTGACTTTCCCTGCCCTCTCAAGAACCAGGGACTCTTCTACTGCGCCGTGCCTTGAAAGGACCTGCTCTACTTCTTCGGGGTAGATATTCTGCCCCGATGCGCTCAGGATCAGGGCCTTGATGCGCCCGCGGATGAAAATGTTACCATCTTCATCCATTATGCCAAGGTCCCCCGTGCAGAACCAGCCGTCGGCCGTGTGGGCGGCTTCGTCGGCAGCGGGATTCTTGTAATAGCCGAGGCATATATTGGGGCCTTTTGCCTGTATTTCTCCGGGAATGCGTTCCGGATCCGATGAATCGATCCTGACTACATGGACAGGTTTTCCGCACGAGCCTGAAACGAATTTGTCCGGCATCTCAAATGCCAGAAGGGGGCAGGCTTCCGTCATCCCGTAGCCGACCGCATAAGGCAGGCCGATCTTCCTGAACGCACTCTCCACCTGCCAGTTCAGAGGCGCTCCGCCGATAATTATGGTTTGTACGCGTCCGCCAAGTGCCGATAAGACCTTCTTGCCCAGAGATTTATAAAAAGACGTACGGAGTCCGGGGATGGTGCGCATGGCTTTTGCCTGACGAGTGTTGACAGCCGGCTTGATGAGCGTGTTGTACAGTTTCTCCATCACCAGCGGGACCGTGATGATAAGCGACGGTTTCAGTTCCTGCATCGACTCCATCAGAAGCGACGGCGAGGGTACCTTGCCAAGGAAATGTATGGTAAATCCCGTGCAGCAGGGGTAGAGGAACTCCATAATCAACCCATAGATATGGGCCATCGGCAGCATGGAAACGATTGTGTCGGGCTTTTCGCTAATAGTTTTCCGGCAGTATTCAACAATGTCCGACATTGAGCCGAAACTGAGCATTACGCCTTTGGGGTCGCCGGAAGTGCCTGAGGTATAGTTGATTATACCCATGCTGTCCATCTTTTCGTGGTATGTCACATCGGCGGGATTGTATCCGTCCGGATATTTCTCGGAAAACAGCTTCCCGCGGTTTTCCCAGGCCGATTTAACCGTTTCGTCTTCGTAGTACAGGATGCGCTCCTCAACCGCGTCAAGGACGATATGGATATTGGGAAGCCCGATCTTTCTCAAGGACTTCCACAGGTCGTTGTCGATGATGAGGCAGATGCTGTCCGAGTGATTCACCAACTGAGCAGTCCCTTCCGGCGTGAAGTTGGGGAGAATCGGCACGGCGACGGCACCATAGGTGTTCAGAGAGAGGAAGAACACGCCCCATCTGGCCGAATTCCTGGCCACGATTGCAACCTTGTCGCCTTCCTTTATTCCCGCAGAACGGAAGAAGAGATGGTACTGCTCTATTTCGGCAGCAAGTTCACCGTACGTACACTGCCGGCCCTGATAATCGCAAAGGGCGAGTTTGTCATGGCGGAGGTGAATCTGCTCCTGAAGTTTTTTCAGAAAATGTTCCATTTTCGTGTCGACGGTGTATTCATGCAAATATAGAGAAATTCTGCGAAAAATAGCTATATTTGTATCGGAATGCCTGTTATTCTTGTCATACTGTGTGTTCTGTACGCTATGCTTCATTTGGGCATAGTGTACCAGATAATCATGGGGAACCGTCCGTCTGGCAGTAAGCTTTTCTGGATGGTTTTCACATGGATTCCCGTAATAGGATTGGTTTTCTATCTTGTATTCGGAATCAATTACAGGACAGCGGAAGTTTTTTCCCGTATCCATGACTTGCCTGTTAAGCGGATAAAGGATGAAATACCCCAGGAAATGGCAGCAAAGTTGTTCCCGAAGTCCTCATACGGGATTCTTAGAGATGATTACAAGCCCCTTGCACACCTTCTGGAAGGCGCCGGCGAAGGCAATAAGGTGTATTCCGGCAATTCTTTTGAAATAATCACCGGCGGCGGCAGGAAAAGGGAACTCATCCTCCAGGACTTGAAAAACGCAAAGCGTTTCATACACATGGAGTACTTCAAGTTCGGTAACGACTCCTCCGGACGCGAAGTCAGGGATGTCCTTATTCAGAAAGCCCGTGAAGGAGTCCAGGTCCGCTTCCTGTACAACAGCATGACAATGTTCAGGTATCCCCGCTCCTACTTTTCTCAGATGCGGGAAGCCGGAATCGAACTTATCCCGTATACCCATATCAAACATGGGTTCAGGAGTTGGATCATGCACATTAACCACCAGAACCACAGGAAGATAGTTGTAATAGACGGCGAAGTGGCATACACCGGCGGAATGAACCTGAACGACAATTATTTCTACAAGTGGCGGGATACTCACCTGAGACTCCACGGCCCAGTGATAGCGGGGCTTCAGGCGTCGTTTACGGACCATTGGCTAAGCATGGGCGGAGATTTCTCCTCTCCGCTGCCGTATTATTTTGAAAGTCCGTATAACCAGTCCTCTTCGGACCCGTTCCATGACCAGACTGTCCAGATAGTAACCGACGCTCCCGAAAATGCCGTACCCGCAACCCAGATGGGGTACGAGTGGGTGCTGGGCCATGCCAGTGATTACGTATTCATCCAAACCCCATACTTCACTCCGCCGGAGCCCCTGCTGCAAGCCATTAAGGCGGCCGCATTGCGTGGGGTAGACGTAAGGTTATCCATCCCCAGGCATATTGACGCTCCTATGATCGGCCCTGCCAGTCACGGACTCTTCCGCGAATGTCTGGAGGCCGGAGTGCGCATATATTTAAGGGACGGCGCGTTCATACATGCAAAGACCCTGGTGGCCGATGACAACCTTACAATAATAGGGGCATCCAACCTTGACAACCGCAGTTTCTCAATCAACTGCGAAGTCAACACTTTCATCTATGGACGCGAGGTTGCGCTCTCGTATAGGGAAACCTTCCTCGAAGATCTCCAGGAGGCTCAGGAAGTTAAGCTTGACTCCTGGGTCAAGGGAAGGAAGTGGTACCACGAACTCTGGTCCCGCTTCCTCCTGACCCTGCAATATCAGTTCTAGTCCTTCAGCTGGTAGTCCGATGTGCCTTTAAGGCCTGTGGTTCCGAAGTATTTATCGACTATATTGCCTTTTACATAGACTCTTGTGCCGATCAAACCTGGATGATCGACAAGGTTAAGCGCATCCCTGACCTTGCCCGACGGCAGTTCAACTGCCACGCAAGATTCTTTCGCCGTCACGGAAGACCTGTCGGCAATGGCCAGGTGCGTTGCTTTGGTTATTCCGGAGGTCTTTACGGAAGCTCCTGTCGAAGTGAGATCCCCACCAACGATGTACCCGTGCACCCAAAGGCCTTCTTCGCCTATGTGAGATGAAGCCTCGCCGACAGAGATGGCATCCTGTGGCGACGTTCCTCCGTTACCCTGCTGGTTATCTTCGCCTATTACGAAGCTTTCCCTGCTCCACACCTTTGTGGTATCCACACTGATGTTCACGGAATTTGTGCCGTGCCCTTCTTTGCCGGGGGCAGATATTTTGAGGGTGAGTATTTCTCGGGGGCTGATGTTCCGGGTGAACAAAGATTCGAATACGCCTTTATCGTACAGCAGTACCGACACGTCGCCGGGAAACATATATGCAATCCTGTCTTCCATATACATATATGCAAGCTTCACATCTCCCTGGCTGACGTACAGGACGCCGTTGGGGAAAGTCTCCAGAAAATCCGGTGCTGTCCTGAGCCTTATCCCGCAGTTTTGCAGGGTGCATCCAAGCTTTATGGTAACCACCTGACCCTCTGCCACATACACCACCTGCGTATCCCCATACTGCGGCCTTTCGAACGCTGGAGAAGTAAAAGGAACAGACACCACGCTCACGGTGTAGCTGCCTTCCGTTACCGGCAGCGGATCCGGGGAATCTCCATAGGGGCCGTCGTACAGAATGCTTCCTTTGGCATCCTTCACGGTGAGGAGGAAATCATTAGTGTCCGGGATCTCTTCTGCGGCTTTCGTCATCGCACGATGGTCCATAACCCATCTAAGCTGTCCCATCTTTTCTTCGCCCGGAACGCGGGCGAAATCGTCGCACGCCACTGCTCCCGACAACAGGAAAAGCAGCGCCATCCATTGTTTTAAACGCTTCATACAACAACTTGTTTTTACCGGCCGGACACCGTTGTCCGTCCTGCTGCGAATATAAGCCGAGCTGCCGGATGAAATCGTTAAAAACGTATATTTTTTTAATCGAATCGTTTAAAACAGACAAAAATCGACATGATTTTTTTAACGATTCGGGATTTTTACGGTCTTGGTCACGTTCGGGGCCTTTTTCTTGACCATATAAAGTTTACAAATTTATCGTATAATGAACCGTTCCGTGCGGCGGCTGGAATCGCCGGCATAGAAATCTATGTAGACCCTGGAACCTCTGACAATCAGTTTGTAGGAACCTACTGCATCAGACCACAGGTAGCGCCTGATGCCGGGCCTATACTCGTCGAAAATGGGGTCATAGTGAGGATACTCATCGGCCCCGGAATGCTTTACGGTATAGTTTGCCAGGGAATCCGCTTCCCAGACGCTGCTCATGGTCATCTGCGTGATGCGGCCGCCGTCGCCTTCCCAGTCAAGCAGTTCCGTTGCGTGCGTGTGGCCGCAGAGGACTATTGCGTTGAGGGAGGCAAGGAGGGCGCGCATCTCGCGGCGCTCCTGAGCACGTGAATCGTCCTTCTTGCCAAGGAAGAACCAATGGTAGATATCCGGATCGTCGAACGGGAATACCGGGGTGTGTATAAGCACGAAAACGTGCCTTGAGCCGCGCGCTTCCTCCAGCAGTGACCTGATTCCTTCCTGATTGGATGATTCGTAGTTAATGGCCACAAACGCGTCGGGGCCCTGACGGAAAAGGTAACTGGTGTGAGTTATCTCCTGGCCCAGTTCCTGAGACATACGAGGAAGCATATATGCCCTGTATGCCCTTCTGCATAGGGCATTGTCCACGCCGCGGCGGTCGTGATTGCCGTTGATTGTAACGAAAGGCAGGTCGGGAGCTATGCGATTCTTGAGAAGATTGACTGCATCGTCCAAGAACCGCACGTGAGTGGTGGAATCTGCCGTATCTCCCTGAATCAGGTCACCGACCTGCAGCACGTAGCGGGTGTCCTTGTCTACCAGGCCGGAGGCACGGTCCACAAGGCGCAGACACCGGTCTTCCCACATCGCCCCGTTACGGGCAAACTCCTCGCGGTGAATCGCTTCCCTGGAAGGCTTGGGATCACTGTATCCTGCATGATACACCTCCGGATCCGCTGCATCGTAGTGCGTATCACCAAGGATTACGACAGAATAATCATCGGCGCTTTTGCACCCGGAAAAAAGCAATCCGGCCAGCAGAGATAAAGCAAAAAGTCTCCTCATATTTCAATTTTTCCTGCAAAAATAGCAAAAATATTTCACTGTCTATTGACAGTGTAACCTTTGAACAGGTCCGGATTCCGGCTCAGGCCGATAGGCTTTTTGACGCTGGAAGATCGGACGTTGTCCATAAGCAGCGTTCCCTCGATGGGATATGGCACCAGGCCGGAGGCATGGGCATCGCGGGCGAAGGTGCCGAAAACGTACACCGGATCCGTGGCTTCGCACCAGATGTCATCGACAAGCATATTGTGGAACTCGATCGAGCGGGGCAGGCAACAGTCGTAGCCGAAGTCGTGGTCGCCGTTGTTGGCGCCGTCAATCAGCGTTATGTCCGGGCTGCCGAAGTACGGTTTGTGAACGCAGTCCTTGATTATGATATCTCCGTCCCAGGAGGAGCCATAGTCATTCCTGAGCAGGATGAAGGTGTTGTAATGCACCTCGCAGTTTTCCATGTACAGACGTCCGAAACCGACACAGCGCACTCCCATGTGGCCGAAGGTGCAGTCTTTCAGCGTCACATTCTCCACGCCCATGTGAGCGTCGAAACGGGAAATCTTGCAGCGCTCCATCGTCAGGTTCTTGCAATGATTGGACGTGTAAAGCCCCCAGTATGAAAGATTGTCGATGTCGATAGTCTGCTGAATGTTCTCCCATCTGATGTTGACGCAGGAGTTGGCGCCAAGGTCGTATGAGCCCATGCGCGCAGGGAGGCCGGCCGAGCCGATCGTCCAGTAAATTCTGTGCGGCGTGAGCAGGCAGTCCTTAATGGTTATATCGGCTGCCTCGATGGGCCATACAAAGGCATAATAGGGCGACCCGTGTTCTTCAAGCTCCCCTTCCACATAGTGAGTCAGGCCCTCCAGCAGCACATTTGAACGGTTGATAACGATGCCCCTTACATAATAATTGTATTCATTAAACCCTTGATTGGCGACGGTAGTGAACACTCCCCCGCTGATGGTGAGCCTGGTTGTATCGATGGGCCAGGCTTTAGCCTTGGTTATGCGGTCATAGTCCCAGATAATGGCCGATGCTTCCTCGATGCTGCCGTCGGCATTTGCTACGAGCATTTCCTGCTGGGGCACGCCGTTGTTCTGGTTTTCTCCTTTGCGGATGTACACGCGGCGGGTATCGTTCTCCAGACGGACGAGGCTGCGGCAAGGAAGCGTCACGCCCAGCGACGGCTGGCCTTTGCGGAGTCCTCCTTCCAGGCCTTCGATTTCATAGGGTTCCATATTGGATTCCACCCTGAAAACCGGGACTCTGAAGCCTGCCGGATAATCGGCGGTGTCCAGCGGCACGGCATTATCGTCAACTATGAACTTCGCCTTTCCCCAGTAGGTATCTGTACGGATTATGGCGGTCTGTCTTCCCGCTTCCATATAATATGTAGCGCCGTCTTTTGCTTTCACAGGAAGGCCCTGCTCATTCGCCGCTTCGTGTGCGGCAACTATGGCCGCCATATCGTCGTGCCGTCCGTCACCTTTGGCGCCGAACTGTTCGTAGGTAATATAGCCCCGGTTACACGAAACCGCCGCAATAAGCGCAAAAAAGAGGTAGTTGATCCGTTTCATCATATATCAATTGTTCCGACATTAATTTCAGAATTTCCACTTGACGCCAATGACAGTGATGCGTCTGTTGCCGCGAACTTCCTCTACCCAGAATTCCTTCAGTTCCTCCGATTCGAAGCTGGTTTCCATGGGCTGGTCCAGAAGGTCGCGGCCTTCCAGATATAAGGTGAAGTGTTTGAAATCTTTCTGGACGCGGGCTTTCAGCTCGCAGTACTGCTTGAAGATGGTAAAGAAGGTGGCCACCTTGCTCTGATACTTTGCATTGAGGCCCATGCTCCAGCCTTTGCCAAGATTGGCGGTGATGTCGCCGTTCAGTTTCCAGTCGAAGCTGTTCTTGACGGCGCCGTTGCTGTTGGCGATACGGCGCGACTGATTGTAGGTTACACCCAGGTTGGCGGTAATAACCTTTCCCCGCCAGCCCAAATTTTCCGAAAATCCCACAGTGTGGCTGTTGGCCGAATTGAGCCACTTGAACACCTTGTACTGGCGCCCTTCAATCTCTTCGTTAGTCCAGGTCTGGTCAATCTCGTCCTCCACATGTTTATATTTCACCCCTGTTTTGGAGATGAAACGCTTGTACTTGAGCTCATACGTGAGCATGTACTGGTGTGTCTGGGGAGACCTGAGCGCTTCATTACCCCTGTACAACTGGTCCAGATAGCCGGCGGTGCGGTCGTACCAGCAGACTTTCAGATAGTCCGGATGTTTCACGCTCATCTCGTTGGAAAGGATAAGGGAATGCATGGGGGAAATGGTCCACTTCACATGGCCTTTCCCCACCGGATATACGCCCCTGACGTTCAGCGGCTGCTGATGGGTGTCGTCGTTCAGCCGTCGGGCATACACCTGAGCGGCATAGTCGGCGTGCGCTTCCAGATTTTTCCAATGGAAATCTGCCGTCAAATATGGTTCCCCCCACAGGCTCAAGTAGTTGAAGTTCTCCCTCAGGCGGGTGGAATCCCGCCAGATTTCTTCCACTTCTTCCATGGAAATATTGATACGGGTAGCGCCGCTGTTTTCGTCCAGTGCGTGCCGGATAGCAAGCCGGGCGCCGGGGGTGAATTTCAGCTGGACTTCATCGTCGCGAATGGTCCGCTGAAGATGAATGTCACCGTCCAGGTTGAAATCATAGCTTTGGGGCGTAATCCTGTATTTCCAGGCATAGCCGGTAATATCGTCGATGCCTACGGCCGACCCGCTTCCGGAAGGGTCACCAGTCTTGAACACAAACCATGTATTGACCTTTTGGTTGCCGATGGCCTGGAGTTTAAGGGAACTCCGCAGGATGCTGCGCCCTGACGAAAAACTGCGGAAGGTCTTGAGTCCTGTCTCCACCTTGTGTTCGTTCATGACGGGGACCTCATAATAATAGGACATGTTTTCCATCTCCTCCACGCTGCCGTCAAACGTCAAGGAGTGATTCTGCGCCCTGTCGTTCTTATACTGGTACAGAATCCAGGCGGAATAATTCCGGCGGGTGTCCGGCGTCCACAAAAAATCCGATTTAATGCTGGCGGAAAGGGGTTGGGTACGGGCAGCCTTGTAGGTGACATTCAGTTTCTCATTTTTATAGGCCAGGCGGGAATTGTCAGTGGTTTTGGGTTCCCACTTGCCATCCACCGTTGTACTCCAGCTGAACTTGTCTTTCTTGTAATTCAGTTGGAACTTGCCTTGAGTGAGTCCGTGGAACATTGGCTCATATTCGTTGATGAGACTGCCCTCCATTCCGCCCAGACCGGCCGACAGGTCCACGCTGCCAGTCCACTGCGCCCGAAGCGGAACACAGCACAATAACAAAGCAAGAATAAAGGATATGCGATTCATTTATTTATCATCCTTAATAAGATGCACATCGCACTGCGGGAACGGGATGGTGATACCGGCTTCGTTAAGCGCCTCGTAAATCACTTCCTTGGAACGGTCTATAAAGCTGATCCTTTCGGGAACCAGCACGTACTGCTTCACGGCAATCTCCACCGCGCTGTCGGCCATATCGTTCACGACCACATTGATTCCGTACTTCGGTTCCACTATATCCCGGCCATACTGGTCCTTGGTCCTGACCTTCTCCATGGCTTTCACCAGCACCTGACGCACCTTCTTGACATCGGTCCCATAGGCCACTCCTGCAAAAATCTTGGTGAACTCGTAGGAATTGTTACGGGTGAGGTTGTTGAAGTTCTTGCCGAAGAGGGATGCATTGAGGAAGGACATCTCGGTGCCGTCCAGTGTTTCCACCACTACGCACTGGTAGTTGATGGCCACAACCTTTCCGCGTACGCCGTCGCATTCGATCCAGTCTCCTACCCTGAGGCGGCCGCCCATCAGCTGGATACCGTAAATGAAGTTGTTCAGGATATCCTTGAGAGCCAGACCGATACCGGCTGATAAGCCGCCTACAGCCAGGCTAAGGGACCCGGTAGGTATCTGCAACTCAACCACCACAGCAATGATAAAGCTCATCCATACCACCACGCTGATGATGCTGTTCCCCAAGGAAAGGTTGATTTCGTTTTCCCGTATGGATGTACGGTTGTGCTTACGCATAAATGCGGCATATCGGGAATACTGCCAGACTACGTGGATGGCTCTGTTTAAGTATCGCAGCACAAAGAACAGTATGGACAGGGCCACAATGCTCCTGCAGGAGATGCGAAGCGATTCCAGACCGTCCTTATCTATAAGCTGGACGAAAGGAACATTGAAAAACTTATCGTAAAGGTCATGGAAATCAAAGACATCCAGCGACATGTGCAGGCACAGCGGCAGGGAGAGCAGAACCATGGCAGGAATTGCTACCTGCTTGATCAGGTCGTAGAACCATGTGGTACCGAAAAGGAGCGACTCCCTGTCGGCGCCGGCCACATATGTAATACGTTTGCGCATTGCCTCCACGCGCTTGTCCAGCCACCGCTCTTTGTAGCGGTCCATCAGGTCCGATACACAGAAGATAGTGAGAATCACAGCCAGCTGGAAATACCACCAGATGAGGATGAGCAGGGACACGAAGGTATAGCCTAAGAAGGCCGAGATGAACGAAACGAGATAGATGGTCAGCGAGGCCCAGCCCATGGCGCTGTCTATTGCGGTAGCCTTCCCGCTTTCCACGATACAGAAGATCAGCTGTCGCAACACGGCAAAGGCCAGAATGGGCGGGAACAGGAAATTCATCAGAAGGTCCGGCACAAAGGTGATGCGGCAGACTATGATGATTAACGCGATGAGGAAGTTGGGAATATAGAGCCTGAGACTGTGATATCTCTGCTCAGGATTTACACGCAGCATCAACGACCCGGTGATGGCCACCAGCAGCCACAGGAAGGTATTGATATGCCTGGCGCTCAGTTCAATATACTCGTTTCCCTTTACGCTGAAACCCAGGGCCAGGAAGTACAGGAAGGTTCCCACAAGCACGGAGAAAAGCGGCATCTGGTTCAATGGCAGAAGGTGCTTGATCTTGGGAATGAGGCTCAGGAGCCACAGGATTAAGAAAGTGATTACCCAGAAGATAACCAGGGATATGAGCTGGACGGCGCTGACAAGCACCAGAGTGGCATTGGCTCCTTTACTGGACAGGCCGGTGAAGAGATCCTCATCTTCCTCTTGGGAATCCATTGCAGGCTCTTCCGCAATTACGGCCACTGAATCGGACGGCTGGGTCTCGTGCAGTTCATCGAAATCGTACTGCGCGTGCAGGGCCACCTTAACCTTGTCCCAGGCGCCCCCAGGGTTAGCCATAATGTCCTTGAACGGTGTCTGGCCATCACGGAACACATATTTTTCCAGTTCCCGATAACGGGACTGGGCGTAGCCGTACGCCTCGTTCATGCGCCAGTATGCCGCCTGATAGTGAGTGCTGTCCGCCACAATATTAGAGCGGTTGCGCGCAAGCGCCTTCAGCAGTTCGGAAGCATAAAAGATACAGGAGTCACGGTGAACTTCACCTTCTGCGTCAAGCACAAAAGGAGACGACAGGGAATCCTTAACGGCAATCCGGATTACTTCCCTTTCCAGGGATGTGGCCATTTCTGATATATGCATGTCCAGAGAGTCGCCGTGATACATCAGACTGTCCGGCAGAATCTCCACCTCTATCTCCTTCATCACCGGAGGAAGCCGGCGAAGAGCCTCGATGAGTCGGCCATAACGGTCTATCTCAATGCTCAGTTCGTTGACAATCCGGTCGTACGGCCTTCTGTCCTTGCTGAAGTCCCTGTAAGCTTTGGAAACTTTATTCAATGCATAGGCAAGGTCGAAGGTCATCTCCAATTCCTGAGTATACAGGAGGAGGGACAGTTCGTTGGACGAGGTTATGACGTCCATCATCCGCTGGTGCTGGAGCTCATATTCCTCGTCGAATATCCGTTGTTCCTCCTCGCTGTGTTCCAAGGCCATTTTAAGCTCCGAACGCAGGTCCCGGAGAACATCGGTCAAAGGCTGCCCGTTCACAATGGAAAGGACCGGAATAGCAAAGACAAAAACTGCAAATGCAATAGTCAGGAATTTCTTTTTCATGTGTTACTTCATGTCGAAATCGACAATTATGGGAAGATGGTCGGAGGGATGCCAGAATTTCGACACCGTGCTTTTGACAGGCGTGGTATAGTCGTCCCAGATAATATCGGCAAAGGTTATCCGGTCGTACAGCGGCTTGGTGCAATAGACAAAGTCGATGCGCCTGCCCTTATTGCCGGTGCTAGGCTTGAATTCATCGGGAAACTTTTCCTTGATAACGTCGATATAGGGCGTATTGTTTCGGATATAATCGTGGACCAGCAGTCGGGGATCGTCGTCGGCATAGCCGTATTCCTCATTGTCCACCCTGGAGACGGAGTTGAAATCGCCCATCATCATCCACAGCTGATCCTTCGCCTCGGGAACCGTGCCGATGGTGTGCTCGCAGATGTACTTTATCTCCATCGCCCGATACTTGTCACCTCCACGCTCCGCCTTGGAAGCTTCCTTGTCAGGGGCCTTGTATGCATGCTTGTGCGGCCAGGTGTGCACGGTAACTATGTTTATTGTTTTTCCGTCGACCTCTATCGTCGCCCATCCGGCACCATGAGCGACAATTAGGTCCGGTTCTTCGCCCAGAATCCTGTCGACATAGGTAATGGGATACTTGGAAGTTATAACCTGTGGATAGTTGTCCCTGTGGCCGCCGATTCCCCAATATTTATGGCCATAACGGGCCGCAAGTTCCCCCCAGTGTTCCACAAGATAACGGTCTTCTTCCGCCATCTTCTTGTCCTCGCCGGTCTTCCAAATCGACTGCGCCTCACACCACACGCAAATGTCCGGATCCTGCGCCTTCACGTACTCCACAAAGCGGTCGTAATTATCGCCCTGTCCATCCCACATGCCGTTCTGGATATTCCAGTACAGCAGACGCAGCGGCTTCGGCCCTGCATAGCAGGAGCAAAGAATCAACGCGCCCAGGATAATAGTCAAAGCTCTTCTCATAACTTATTCCACATTAAGATTTGTAAAGTTATGTATTTCCCGCGGAAAAATCAATACTATCTCTACCTGGCACAATCGGCGCAGGGCTTTTATGTGCCGGATTTTCAGTATCATCGCTTTGTTAATTCAGGGATTGGCTGAAGTGACGGAGATGTCCCATTTTTCGGGACATCTCGTGCGAAAAAGGCCGATTTTGACTGAGATGTCCCTATTTTTGGGACATCTCAGTCACCAATGCTCATAATAAAGGCAGCCGAACATCGCCGAGATTACTGTTTTTGCTATATTTGCAGCACGATAAACCCCTTGATTTGAAAGATGAAAAGAGAAGTTGCCCCCAAAGAAACCACGCGAGCCATGGCATTTGAGTTATGGATAAAGGCGCCCAATCCTATGGTGACCTTCTTCAAGACGCTCGATGTAACGCGGCTTGTCAGAGTCTGCCGCCGGAGAGGGCTGAAGTTCAACATGCTGATGGACTGGTGTATCGGCAAGGCAGCGGCTGACATCAAAGAGTTCTATC
>CAMOIT010000032.1 GCA_946616285.1 uncultured Bacteroidales bacterium
GGAATTCGTAGATTTCAGGCACGAGGTTATTCTCCGCCGCACCCGCTTCGAACTTGACAAAGCCCAGAAGAGGGCTCACATCCTAGAAGGCCTCCTCAAGGCAATGGACATTATCGACGAGATAGTCCACATCATCCGTTACGAAACCAAGAACAGGGACGATGCAAAACAGATGCTGCAGGACCGCTATGGCTTCTCGGAACCCCAGAGCGCCGCAATCATCGCCCTCACCCTTGGCCAGCTCACCGGCCTGGACCGCGAAAAGCTCCGCAACGAGTACGACGACCTGATGAAGTTCATCGAGCACTGCCAGGCCATCCTCGCTTCCGTGGAGCTCCAGTTCGGCGTAATCAAGGAAGAAACCCAGCAGCTCAAGGAAAAATACGGCGACCCCCGACGCACGGAGATCACCCTGGCCGACGATGAATTCAACCCCGAAGACTTCTACGCCGACGAAGACCAGGTAATCACCATCTCCCACCTCGGCTATATCAAGCGCACCGCCCTCACCGAATTCCGCACCCAGAACCGCGGCGGCGTGGGCCTCAAGGGCAGCGCAACCCGTGACGAAGACTTCATCGAGCACGTGTACATCGCCAATACCCACAGCACCATGCTACTGTTCACCCAGAAAGGCAGGTGCTACTGGCTCAAGGTATACGAGATTCCGGAAGGCACCCGCAGTTCCAAGGGCCGCGCCATCCAGAACATCCTGATGATAGAACCGGACGACAGCGTCCGCGCCTACCTGAACGTCAAGACCCTGAAGGACGAAGAGTTCATCAACAACAACTACATAATGATGGTAACCCGCAACGGCGTGGTGAAGAAGACTTCCGTGGAAGCATACTCCCGTCCCCGCACCAACGGCGTCAACGCCATCAACATCAGAGAAGACGACGAACTCCTTGCAGCAGTACTTACCAACGGACACTGCAACATCATGATTGCAGCCCACGGCGGACGCTGCGTCCACTTCGACGAAAGCGATGCAAGGCCCCTCGGCCGAACCTCCACCGGCGTCCGTGGCATCAATCTTGATGAAGGAGACTACGTGGTCGGAGTCGTGAGCCGCGACCCTTCAGCCGAAGACGCAGACAAACACCAGGTACTGGCCGTTTCGGAGAATGGTTTCGGCAAGCGCTCGGACCCCATGGATTACCGCCAGACAGCCCGCGGTGCAAAGGGTGTAAGGACCCTTAACATTACCGAAAAGACCGGTCCGCTGGTATCGATCCAGGACATAACGGACGAAGACGACCTCATGATCATCTGCCGCTCCGGAATGACGATCAGAATGCCTGCCAACACAATACGTGTTGCCGGACGTGCCACTCAGGGCGTAAAGCTCATCAACATCAGGGAGGGAGACGCTATCGCTGCCGTTTCGGTAGTAGCCAAGAACGACGAAGAAGAGTCCACACCCGCAGAGAATGTTCCAAGTGAAGAATAATTTTTAGCACTGAAATGAATATGAAAAAACTGTTTTTAGCACTTGCTCTGGCCTGCTCACTTCAGCTGGCCTATGCACAGAAGCCCGATGCGGATATGCAAAAAGGCGTTGACAAAGCCCTCGCAGCCACCCAGGATGCAAAGAAGTCCGTAAAACCGGCCACCTGGATGAATCTCGGCAAGGCCTACTACACCGCCTACACCAATCCCACCACTCAGATCACTCCCGGTCTGGACCAGGCCACCTTCGGCCTGATGAACAAGGAGCCTGTCCTCGCAACTGAGAATGTGGTCCTGGACGGCCAGCCCTACACCAAGATGGTCCTTTCCCACCTGGACGTTTACTTCAACCAGGCAGGAGTACTCCAGATTGTGGACGTAACACATCCTTCCGTTGCCGGTGACCTCCTGGGCGAAAGCGCGAAGGCATACGTCAAGGCCTTCGAACTGGGTGCAAAGGACAAGGACGTGGATCCACGCCTCCAGGAAATCGTGAACGCCTATTACAACGACGCCTTCACCGCCTATCAGCTGGGTGACCTCGCAAAGGCAAGTGACCTGTTCAAAGGCGCAGCCGACGTATCGGCCACCGCTCCCTGCAGCGTACGCAACGACGACGCCGCCTACAACACCGCCTTCACCGCCCTCCACATAAAGAACTACGACAGGGCAATCGAGTACTACAACAAGTGCCTTGCAAACGGATACACCTCAGAGGGTAACATTTATGCCAACCTTTCGGAGTGCTCTCTGGCAAAAGGCGACACCCTTGCAGCAAAGAACTATCTGGCAACCGGCCTCACCGCCTATCCGGACAACGCAAACATCCTCACCAACCTCATCAACCTGTACCTTCAGACCAAGGAGGACCCCAAGAAGATCGTGAGCCTGCTTGACGAAGCCAAAAAGGCCATGCCGGACAATCCTTCACTATACTATGTGGAAGGCAACATCCTCATGGGCATCAAGGATTACGAAGCCGCCCTTTCGGCCTACAACAAGGGTCTCGAGATCAACCCCAACTACGACATGGCATGGTATGGCATCGCTAACGTAGCCCTGAAGAAAGGTGAAGACCTGGTGGACGAAATGAACGCCCTGGACGTACGCGAATGGAAGAAGTACGACGCCCTGGCAGATCAGCTGACCAAGGAGTACATCTCCGCCATCGAGCCCTTCGAGAAATGCTACGAAGTCAGCACCACCCCCGAGGTAAAAGCCGCAGCGGCAGACTTCCTGAAGCGCCTCAACTTCCAGCTCCGCAACGTGGATCCGAAGTACCAGGCTGGATACGAAAAATGGGAAGCTGTGATTAACGCACAGTAAATCTATACGAACTGAAAAACGGCCCACAGAATCCTGCGGGCCGTTTTTTTTGATTTGCGGTTTAGAGGGTGCTTATTTTTTCCACTGCAAGCTGGGCCAGGTTACGGATAAGAGGTTTGTAGTCCGGGTTGGAGCTTTGCAGGTAACGGTTGGCTATTATGCAGCATACGGTGCATGCATTGTGGCCCAGGTGTGCGGCAAGGCCTGCGAGCGGAGCGCTTTCCATCTCGAAGTTGGTGATGCGGTAATCCTGTCCGTCCGTGGAGAAGCGGAACTTCTCTATCCTTTCCAGCATGTCAGGCATGGCGAGAGGGACGCGCACTACCCTGCCCTGAGGGCCGTAGAAGCCAGGGGCCGAAATGGTGACGCCCTTGAGAGTGACTTCCTTCATGAGGTCGATGATCTTGGGCGAAGCCTTTACGAAGTACGGTGAAGGAAGCGTAGGATTCCAGTCCATGTGCTTCTTGAAGTCCGACTCCACTTCGGGGATGGTGACTTTTTCGCGGTTGCCATACCAGTTCATGACGCCGTCAAAGCCAACGCTGATGTGGGAAAGGACGTAAGAGCCCAAAGGGATATCGGCATGGAGGGCGCCGGAAGTACCAATCCTGAGGATGTTAAGGGCCTTGTGCTCAGGTTTTACTTCTCGGGTTTGGAAGTCCACGTTTGCAAGGGCGTCGAGCTCAGTCATTACTATGTCGATATTGTCCGGTCCGATTCCGTGAGACAGCACTGTGATTCTTTTCCCATTGTGCCAGCCGGTAATGGAAACGAATTCACGAGAAGCGTGGCGGAACTCGATATCTTCAAGAAAGTCTGCGATCATGTCCACGCGGGAAGGGTCTCCCACCATTATAACATTGTCCGCCAGCTCTTCGGGCTTGAGGTGAATGTGAAACGCCGAGCCGTCGCTGTTGATTATAAGTTCAGATTCAGGGATTCTCATATTTCTTAATCTGTTTCAAAAAAGCAAATTTAGCAATTCCGCCGAAAAAAACAAATGCCGCCCTTGCATACTTGAAGGAAAAAGCCTATTTTTGCAGTCCTGTTAGCTATGGGGTATTAGCTCAGTTGGTAGAGCGATAGGTTCGCAATCTATAGGTCAGGGGTTCGAATCCCCTATACTCCACGAAAAAAGCTCGGCTTCCGCCGGGCTTTTTTCGTGGAGCCTGTTCGCTTCGCTCGTTACCCTCTCCCAAACCCTCCCCTCGGGGGAGGGCTTAGTCGCTACGCTCCGGTGGAGCATAGCTTCGCTTATTCATTGAGGGGGCGTCCCCCCTCAAACTCCCATGAGTCGGCCTTTCAGGCCTCCGGCCATTTCCCCAGCGGTCGGCTGGATTTTTTCGTGGACCATGCCGCTTCGCTCGTTGCCCACCCTACTGCCCGCTAAAGCACACTTATCGGCCTAATTCACATTTTTTGTGCTTTTACTCCCACCTTGACTATGCCTAAAGCACACAAACCACACTCATTTCAGTATTCCGTGCTTTACACCCTCTACTGGACCCGGGCTAAAGCACACTGACCCATGCTCTTTTCCACATTCCGTGCTTTAGCCGTTGGTAAGTGTGCCAGGTCTGTCGCCTTTCTGCACCAGGTCTGAAAAATCTGTTCCTCCTGGCACGCGTTTATGCCACTCAGCGCTTGCAGCGTGCCAGGTCTGTCGGCAAATAACAGACTCGGCACATTTTTTCACAGACCAGGGACATTTATTTTCGGACCTGCGACGGTTTGTGCGTGAACGGGAAGGAATTAGCCGACGATGGCAAGGAGCTCCGGGAGGGAGTCGATGACGCAGTCCGCGCCGGCGGTGAGAAGGATTTCGCGGGAGGCGTTGCCGTAGCTTACACCGCAGGTCCTGACGCCAGCGCCGGCTCCCATGCGGATGTCCACGGGCATGTCGCCGATTACCATGGCATCAGAGGAGGGACATCCGAAAGCTTCCAGGGTTTTGAGAACCGGATCGGGATGGGGTTTGGGCCTTGCAACATCTTCGACGCCGAGGACGTAGGAGAACAGCGGCGCCACGCCCATATCCTGCAGGAAACCGTTCAGGGAGGCGTTTTTTCGGGACGACGCTACGGTCAGGACATGCCCGTCCGAATGCAGTTTCACCAAGGTCTCACTGACTTCGGGGAAGAGTGAAGGCACTATGCGGTGGCGGAGGTCCTCGAAAACGGCCCTGTACATCGTAACCCAGTCGGGAATGCTTTCACGAGGGATGTCCGGAAACATCTGCAAAATGCCTTCGACAAGAGGAAGTCCTATTGTGGCGCATATCTCTTCCTCACCTTTGACAGGATATCCCATTCGGCGCATAACCTCCTGATTAGTCTCAACTATCAGTTCCCTTGTATCGGCCAGGGTGCCGTCAAAGTCAAATATTAGCAGCATATTCTAATGTTTTAGGGTCGATATCATCTCTCTCGCGGCAGTTGCCGAGGCCCCGACGGAGCCAAGGAGGCGGCGGACTTCGGCGTAATCCGAAAGCATGCGCTCTCTGTATGCGGAATCCATGGTGAGGCGTTCCATCTCCGAGAATACGTTTTCAGGTGTGAAGTCGTCCTGAAGCAGTTCCCTGAAGGCTTCCCGTTCTACAATTAGATTGGCAAGGGAAACGTACGGAATCTTTATCATCAGTTTGTAAAGGAAATAGGTGATGGCATCAATCCTGTAAGTCACAACCTGAGGCGTGCCGATAATCGCAGCTTCGAGCGATGCTGTTCCGGAGTTGATAACAGCAGCTTTTGCGTGCCTGAGGGTACCGTAAGTTTCGCCGAAGATAACATGGACAAAGTCCCTGTCCCCAAGATACTTGGCATAATCGTCCATGGTACGCGAAGGAGCTGCGGCAACTACAAAATGATGCTCCGGATGGGCTTCATGCCATTTATCGGCAAATTCCATGAAGGGGGGCATCATGGACGATATCTCCCCGTTACGCGAGCCTGCAAGAAGGGCGATGAAGGGAGCGTCCGGCAGCCCGGTGCGCTGGAGGAATGTTTCGCGCGACTCTTTCATTGCCGGGGAGGCATCGACGGCATCCACAAGCGGGTTGCCGACGTAAGTGAAAGGCACGCCCTTGGACTCGAAATACGGTATCTCGAAAGGGAAAACTATGAAGAGGCGGTCCACCCAGGCTTTAAGCTTCTTAATCCTGCCTTCACGCGTGGCCCAGACCTTCGGGGCAATATAGTAATAGACGGGGAAACCTGCGCCATGGGCGAACTTCGCCACGCGGAAGTTAAATCCGGGGTAGTCGATAAGTATCACTGCATCAGGATTCCACGCCGAAATATCGGCCTTTGCAAGCCTTAGTTTTTTCGAGAGCGAAAAGACCTGCTTTAGCACACCGCCGAGGCCCATCACTGCTCCGGCCTTGTAATCCATCACCATGCCTTCGCCCTGCTGATGCTCATGATATACGTTATCCATGAATCCTCCGCCCCAAAAGCGGATATCGGCCTCGGGGTCCTCCTTGTAAAGGCCTCGCATTAAATTACTTCCGTGAAGGTCGCCGGAGGCTTCACCGGCAATTATGTAGTACCTCATATTTCTGATAATTCAAGCCAGCGCATTTCCGCTGCGTCAAGTTCTTCCTGAAGGACGCCGTAGCGGGCCGAAGCTTCCTGCAGCTCCTGCGCCTGCAGCATACCGCTGGACAGCTTTTCTTCAAGGGCCGCCTTTTCTGCCTCCAGCACCGGAAGCTTCTCCTCCAGGGCCTTCAGCTCCTGCTGCTCTTTCCAGGTGAGTTTGCGCTTTTTGGGAGATACGCTCGCTTCGCCTTCGGCTTCGCTCGGTATGACAGAAGAAGAGCTGGTTTTGTCATTCCGAGGCCCCTTGGGGCCGAGAGAATCTCCGTTCCTGCGTTGTGCCGCTTCGTAGTCCTTGATAAACGTACGGTACTCGGTGTAATTGCCCACGAAATCCTTGACCACGCCGTCTCCGCAGAAGACGAAAAGGTGGTCCACCAGACGGTCCAGGAAGTGGCGGTCGTGCGAGACTATCACCAGCGAACCTTTATACTCCATCAAGTATTCTTCCAGGATTTCCAGAGTCACAATGTCGAGGTCGTTGGTAGGTTCGTCCAGGATCAGGAAATTCGGCTGCTGCATCAGAATGGTGAGAAGATACAGCCTACGCCTTTCCCCGCCTGAGAGACGTTCCACCTTGTTTTGCAGCATGTCGTGCGGGAAAAGGAAGCGGTTAAGAAGATGGAGGTCCGGCACCGTTTCCATTACCGTCTGGCCGGGCTTGAACTGCATCCCGGACTGGTGATAATAGCCAATTTTAAGTGAATCTCCAAGGTCGATTACGCCTTCGAGCTTACCCCCCATTGACGGGTTCCATCCGCCGGTGATCAAATTTAAAAATGTTGTCTTGCCCGCTGCATTTCGGCCAACTATGCCAATCTTTTCGTAGCGCTGAAAATTATAGCTGAAATCTTTAAGGTAGCACTTGTCTTCCCACCAGAAACTGACATTCCTGCAATTTATCACCTTATTGCCAAGATAAATGTCCTTGACTTTAGTCTCCGACAGGTCTACTTTTTTCTGGATGTAGGCATCGTCGGCCCGCTCTTTTATTTCCCAAAAGGCCTGCTTGCGATATTTAGCCTTTCCGGTACGGGCGCAGGGCGAAGCATGCATCCACTCCAGCTCCCGCCGGTAGATGTTCCGCACCTTCTCCGTTTCGGCGTTGTAATTGTCTATCCGCTCCTGCCTCTTTTCCAGGAAATTCATGTAGTCCCCGCGGTAAATATAGATATTGCCTCTGTCCATTTCCATGACCGTATTGCACACGCGGTCAAGGAAATATCGGTCGTGCGTTACCATGAAAAGGGTGCAGCGGCTGTGCTTCAGTCGGGCTTCCAGGAACTCTATGGCGTCTATGTCCAGATGGTTCGTGGGCTCATCCATGATGTAAAAGTCTGCTTCGGAAGCGAGCATCTGCGTAAGTGCCACGCGCTTTACTTCGCCGCCGGAAAGATCCTTCATCTTCTTTTCGGGATCCGCCAGGCCGAACTGAGTAAGCAACTGAGTCACACGCAGTTCGTACTGCCATAGGTGATCTGTATCCAAATGGCCGGTCCATTGAGTGGACCCGTCCATGATTTGTTGGAAGACGGATTTTTCCGGGTCGAAAGGATAGTCCTGCTCCAGAAAAGCAATGCGTATATCCTTAAGGAACAGAACCTTACCGCCGCTGTCGGAGGAGTCTTTTCCGGCAAGAATCCTTAGAAGCGAAGTTTTTCCCGTGCCGTTTGGAGCGATGAGGGCCACCTTGTCCCCTTCGTTTATATTGAAATCAATCCCCTGGAACAGCACCTTGGGGCCGTAGCTCTTGGAAATGTTCTCTATTTGCAGATAACTTGGCATAGGAAAGCAAAGATACGGAAATTTTCAGTATTTTTGTAATCGTTATGGACAAGAGTAAAATCAAGGTGTGCGTGGGCCTTTCCGGCGGCGTGGATTCTTCTGTGGCGGCGTACCTGCTGAAGCAGGAGGGGTATGACGTATTCGCCATGTTCATGCAGAACTGGCACGACGCAGACAGCACCCTTCACGGAGACTGCGAATGGGAAGAGGACCGCTTCGTGGCCGAAATGGTCGCCCGTAAAATCGGCATTCCCTTCTACTTCGTGGACCTTTCCAAGCAGTATCGGCAACGCGTTGTGGACTACATGTTCGACGAATACGCCAAGGGCCGTACGCCAAATCCTGACGTCCTCTGCAACAGGGAGATAAAGTTCGCCGCCTTCCTTGACGTAGCCGTCAAATACGGGGCCGATTACGTAGCCACAGGGCACTACTGCCGGAAAGAGGAGATTCCCGGTCACCCTTCGACAGGCTCAGGGGCCGCCGGGAATGACGGTACTGTCATACCGAGCGAAGCGAGTGTATCTCAAGCCGGGGATAGCGTCATGGCCGGCTCCGACCGGCCATCTCCCGAGTACTGCATCCTCGAAGGCTCAGACCCGAACAAAGACCAGACTTATTTCCTTTGCCAGCTCAGCCAGGAGCAACTTGCCAAGGCGCTTTTCCCTATCGGGAACATCACCAAGCCGGAGGTCAGGCGCATCGCCAAGGAAGCGGACCTTCCATCGGCCGAAAAGAAAGACTCACAGGGTATTTGTTTCGTGGGAAAGGTGGATTTGCCCACTTTCCTGAAACAGAAGCTGGAGTCCGTGGAAGGCGATGTGGTGGAAGTTTTCGATGCATATTACGAGTCCAATGAACTGTACCGGTGGCAGCAGGAGAAGCTCTCAGGCCTTCTGAAAGAGGGTCATTCGCTGGAGCGCACCGTACGCTATGCACCTGAAGAAAAGGTTCTGACAAGCGACGGAAAACCTCTGGGAGAGAGTCCCTTCCGCGCCGATGCGGTAAAAGCCCTCACGGATGAAGAACTGTCCAGGCTTGCATCCCCGGTAACATACGACATAACTTTCCAGACCGAAACCTACCGCAGCGGTAAGCACCATATCAAGAAGACCCGTTACAAGGAGAATCCTTTCGGCAAAATAGTCGGCCGTCACGAAGGCGCGCAGTTCTATACCATCGGGCAGCGCAAGGGCCTTGGCATCGGCGGCCATGCCGATCCAGTGTTCGTGATTGCAAGCGACACTGAAGCTAACCGCGTGTATGTTGGTGAAGGACACAGCCATAAGGGCCTGAGCCGTTTCTGCCTGCGGGTCGATACTTCCGAAGTGCATTGGATTCGGCCCACGCAGACCATGATTCCCGGTGAAATCCGCCGCTACCGCGTCCGCATCCGCTACCGTCAGCCTCTCCAGAGCGCCACGCTCATAATGCGCGAAAGCGGCTTGTATGTCCTGTTTGACGAGCCCCAGCGCGGCATTTCCCCCGGCCAGTTCGCCGTTTGGTACGACGGAGAGGAAATGCTCGGCAGCGGCGTAATATCACGCTAGCGCACCTATGAAGTTCCTCACAAACACCTCCACCGACCCTTTCCGGAACATGGCCTTCGACGAGTTTGCCCTGGAGGGGCTGGACGTCGGGGAACCGGTATTCTACCTTTGGAGGAACTCCCCTGCCGTTATCATCGGCCTGAATCAGAATGCCGAGGCTGAGGTGGACCTTAAGTATCTGGAGGACAATGGCATTAAACTGGTGCGACGAGTGACCGGCGGCGGGGCCGTGTATCATGACCTGCAGAACCTGAACTACAGCATCGTGGGGCCGCTTAACCTGATGGAAGACGGGCCGGGATTAATTGAAAAGGCGTTGCTGAGCCTCGGTCTGCCTGTGGAAAGAACAGGCAGGAACGACCTTACCGTGCAGGGCCGCAAATGCTCCGGCTATGCAAAGCGACTTCACAAGAACCGCATGATGATTCACGGCACGCTGATGTGGGATGTGGACATCGAAAAACTTACCCGTGCCCTGGCCGCCCCGGGCAGCAAGCTAAGCGCGAAAGGTGTGGAATCGGTCAGGAGCAGGGTTGCCAATCTTAAGGATTATCTGCCGCAATTCAACGGCATAACAGATTTCGCCGAAGCCCTGCAAGCGCTTTTAGCTCAAGAAGATAGCGAAATAATACTGGCACAGGAGCAACAAGCGGCCATAGACGCCCTTGCCGATGAAAAATTCCGTAAATGGGAATGGAACTTCGGCCACGGGCCGGGAAGCAGCTTTCAGAACAGCCGGAAATTCCCATGCGGGACAATAGAAGTGCAGTATTCCCTCCGGCACGGCGTTTTTGAAAGCCTCTGCTTCGGCGGAGATTTCATGGGCGCAGCACCGGCGGAGGAACTGGCGGCACGGCTAATCGGCCAAAAGCCTGAAATGTTATTGCAGGTCGATACAAGCAAATTCTTTGACGGCCTTAGGCCCGAAGAATTATTGACACTGTTCCGATAAAATTGTATATTTGTAGGGTTTAATTGACTATAGAAATGGCAAAGACTGGAAAAACTATCGGTTGTGTAGCTACAATCATCGTCCTGGCCGCACTGGCAGGCTTCCTTTATTTCAAATTCTGGTGGGTATTCAGTGACGGAACCAAGACCGGGGAACTTAATTCCCTAACCTACACCGGATATCTTTTCAAGACCTACGAAGGCGAGATGATCCTGACCGGCTACGGCTCCAAGAACGCAAGCGGCACAGTCCAGTCCAAGACCTTCAAATTCTCCGTCGACAAAAAAGAAGTTGCAGAGAAGCTTACCCAGATGACCGGCCTTCGCGTTACCGTCCATTACAAGGAATACAAGGGAACCCTCCCCTGGAGAGGTTACGAAAAAGCCATAGTGGACACAGTGGTGGAAGAGGTTCCCGGCACTCCACAGACTCAACATCAGGAAGACCCTTTCTTTCTTTAATAGCCTATGAAACAGTTTCTCAGCATCGCAGGTGCAGCATTACTCGCCTGCTTATCGATTAATGCCCAGAACCGAGTTATAGATGTCAGGCCCGCCCACGACGGACGCATGCTCACTATGGAAGAGGCCATTTTCAAGGGTGTCGGATATGCCCGCTGCGCTGCGCAGTGGACTGATAATGACGCCTTCATTTTCGTGAAAGGCAGGGAAATCCTGGAAGGCAGCACCGCAAGTGCCGAAATGAAGCCCTACGAATACAAGGGCGGCGATCCGGAAGACGGCTTCGAGTACAGTGTTGCGGGCTACGGACTCAAGATTGAAGGCAATTCCCTGATAGGAAAAAGCGGGGACGAAAGCTTCTTTATCGGCGAGTCACATACGGCCGACATTGTTTACGGCGGCACTGCCATGCGCAACGAATTCGGCTTCTCGCAGGGGTATGAATGGGCCCCTGACGGCACTGCAGTGGCGTTTTACCGCAAGGATCAGTCACGAGTGACCGACTTCCCCCTGCTTGATATTACAACCCGCACCGGCAGCCTTGAGATGCTGAAATACCCCATGAACGGGATGGCCTCAGAGCTCTTGAAAATTGGCATTTACAATTTCACGAACAGCAGCACAGTCTGGCTGGACGTCACCGACTTTACGGAAGAAAGATATATCACCAACCTCTCCTGGAGCCCCGACGGAAGCAGCATCTTCGCTCAAGTACTGGACAGGGAGCAGCACCATTGCCGCCTGAATCAGTACAGCACCGCGGACGGCAGTTTCATCCGCACCATACTAACCGAAGACAACGATGCCTGGATTGAGCCCCTGGACCCCATACATTTCATGAAAGGCCGGGACGACGTGTTCATCTACCGCACCGACAACCGCGACGGCTACCGCAATCTGTACCTGGTGGACCTCAACGGCACAATCAAGCGCCTCACCTCAGTCGATGCAGACGTTGAATACCTTGACAACGACGGAGTCAACGTTTATTATACTTCGGCCGAAATCTCTCCCGTAGAGAACCATCTGTTCAAGTTATCAGTGAAACTACCTAAGAAACAGGCTGTTGCAAAAGCAAAAATCGGCAAGCCCCAGCAGATGACAAAGGGCCGCGGATGGCACAGCGTGCAGCTTAACGACGACTGCAAGTGGTTCCTTGACAGAGTATCCAACCTGAACCTTCCCGCCATCTTGAACCTGTGCGCCACCGATGGAAAAACCGTACGCGAACTTGCCACGGTGGACGATCCTCTCAAAGATTACGCATCCTGCAAGGTGGAACTGGGCACTGTTCCCAGCGCCGACGGGGCCTTCGAGAACTATTACAGGCTCATCTACCCCAATGACTTCGACCCCGCAAAGAAGTATCCGGTAATACTTTACGTCTATGGCGGACCGCACAGTCAGCTTGTACAGGACAGCTGGCTCGGACAGATCCGCATGTGGGAAATGCTTATGGCCCAGCGGGGGTACATCGTCTATGTCCAGGACAACAGGGGAACGGAGAACCGCGGCTCAGCCTTCGAAAAAGCCATCAACCGCCGCTGCGGACAGGCCGAAATGGCCGACCAGATGGTGGGCATCAATTGGCTCCGGAGCCTTCCTTTCGTGGATTCGGAGCGTATCGGCGTACACGGCTGGAGCTACGGCGGCTTCATGACGATAAGCCTCATGACTACCTTCCCTGACGTCTTCAAAGTAGGCGTCGCCGGCGGCCCCGTGATTGACTGGAAGTGGTACGAAGTAATGTACGGCGAGCGCTACATGGACAATCCCGAAACCAATCCTGAAGGCTTCTCAGAGACTTCCCTCATCAACAAAGCCGAAAACCTGAAGGGACACCTTCTGATATGCCAGGGCGCCATTGACGATACCGTCGTGTGGGAGCACAGCCTCAGCTTCGTCCAGAAGTGTATCGACCTGGAAATCCCAGTGGATTACTTCCCCTACCCCACTGCCCAGCACAATGTATTCGGCCGCAACCGGATACATCTCATGGATAAAGTGACGCAGTACTTCGAGGATTACCTGTAAACCAGTTATTGAAACAGATGAGAATATGAGAACTTCTGCCATCTCCTGCCTTTTCCTATTGCTTGCCGCCGGTTGCTGCGGCCCCAAGAACAGTGAACCCGCCTACCTGGATCCTTCCCGCCCCCTTGAAGAAAGGGTGGAGGACGCCCTTGCCAGGATGACCATGGAAGAAAAAGTGGCACTTACGCACGCTCAGTCCAAGTTTTCCAGCGGCGGAGTACCCCGGCTGGGCATCCCTGAGCTATGGCATACGGATGGTCCGCACGGCATTCGGCCCGAAGTCCTCTGGGACGAATGGGAGCAGGCCGGATGGACAAACGATTCCTGCACCGCCTACCCTTGCCTGGAAAACCTTGCAGCCACATGGGACCGCGACCTGTCCCTGCTTTACGGAAAGAGCATCGGGGAAGAAGCCCGATACAGGAAGAAAAACGTCCTGCTTGGCCCCGGCGTCAACATGGGGCGCACGCCGCTTAACGGCCGCACTTTTGAATATATGGGCGAAGACCCTTATCTTGCGTCGAAGATGGTTGTCCCTTACGTTAAGGGCGTGCAAAGTAACGGTGTAGCGGCCTGTGTCAAGCATTTCGCCGTGAACAACCAGGAGGTGCGCCGCACAAAGACCAGTTCCAACGTGGACGACCGCACCATGTACGAGATTTACCTTCCGGCCTTCAAGGCAGCCGTACAGGAAGGCGGCGCATGGGCAATCATGGGCTCATACAACCTTTGGAACAACCAGTTCAACTGCCACAACGAGCGCCTGCTCAAGGATATACTTAAGGGCGAATGGGGCTTCGACGGAATAGTTGTAAGCGACTGGGGCGGATGCCGGGACGACGACGAAGCCGCCGCCAACGGCCTGGACATAGAAATGGGCACCTGGGTGGACCCGGAGACGGAAGTGGACGGGGCTTCAAACCTCTACAACCTGTATCACCTGGCAAACCCTTATCTGGAACGTCTGAGGGACGGCAGGGCCAGCCAGGAAGAGCTTGACGACAAAGCCCGCCGTGTACTTCGGACCATTTTCCGCACATCGATGAGCGCTGAACCGCACTACGGCAGTTTCGCATCGCCGGAGCACTTCGCCGCCGGACGCAAGATAGCCGCCAACGGAATCGTGCTGCTGAAAAACGACGGTGCCCTGCCCCTCCAGGTGCCTGAAGGCGGCCGCATACTGCTGGTGGGTGAAAACGCTTATAAGATGATGACCGTGGGCGGAGGTTCCTCCAGCCTTAAGACAAAGCATGAGTCCATCCCGTTGGATGCCTTCCGGGAAGCCTTTGAAGGTAAGGCCGAAGTTTGCTGGGAGCGCGGCTACGTGGGCGACACCACCACCGACTACAACCGCGTTGTCACCGGACAGGACCTTTCCGAGAGCCGTTCCCAGGAGCAGCTGCTGGCCGATGCCATTGCCGCCGCCAGACAGGCCGACCGCGTCATTTTCATAGGCGGTCTGAACAAGAGCAAGAACCAGGACAAGGAAGGATGCGACCGCCTGGACATCACCCTCCCCTACGGCCAGAATGAGATCATCGAAGCGCTGGCAGCGGTGGTTCCCGACCTTATCGTGGTCAACATCTCAGGATCGCCCGTGGCCATGCCTTGGGCATCCAAAGTGAATGCCATCGTCCAGTCGTGGTATGGCGGTTCCGAGAGCGGCCACGCCCTAGCCGACGTTCTCACCGGCGCCGTCAATCCTTCTGGCAAGCTGCCCTTCACCGTGCCAATGGCCCTTTCCGACGGCCCTCTCAAGACCGAAAGGCAATACCCCGGCATTAAGGAGGAAGGCAAGACCTGGTGGCAGGAGTACTATGACGAAGGCGTTTTCATCGGCTACCGCTGGTACTCAACCCAGGGAATTCCCGTACAGTACCCCTTCGGCTTTGGTCTCAGCTACACCACCTTCGAACTCTCCGACGCCAAGCTTTCCGCAACGGCTGTCAAGTCCGGTAAGGAAGTAACCGCCAGCGTGACTGTAAAGAACACCGGTTCAGTGGCCGGAGCAGAGGTTGTGCAGCTTTACGTCCATGACGCCGAGTCTTCCGTGGAGCGTCCAGTCCGTGAACTGAAGGGCTTCCAAAAGGTTTATCTGGAGCCGGGCGAATCTGCAAGGGTTTCCCTCACCGTAAAACCGGAAGACCTGAGCTTCTTCGACGCGGACGCCCACAGCTGGGTCCTGGAGCCCGGCGACTTCGACATCCTCATCGGCACCTCCTCGGAAGCTCTCCCCTTCGACCTGCCATTAACAGTCCGATAAATCATCGTGCAAAACATATTACGTTTTTAACGATTAATCGTGCAAAACGTAAAAAACACCCCCGGAATCGTTTGAAACATATAAATCTTTCAAACGATTCTTGTTTTCTACGCCATTCTTCCATAAGTTTGTCACCGTCCGGTCAACTCCGGCCGGCGTTTAAAACCATGCTAATCTTATGGAAACAATCAAATCAGGATTAAGCTACTTTTATTTGGAATTTAGCAACGTATTCGTTACTTTTGCAGTGAAATTTTAATAACGCTATGAGAGTTAACGAATTGAAGCGATTATTAAAATCTCATGGATGCTATGAGTTGCAATCCGGCAAAGAGCACGATGTGTGGTTTTCACCAATCACAAAGGCAAAAATCCGCGTGCCAAGACACCAATCCAAGGAGGTACCGAGTGGCACCTTGAGGAGCATTTTAAAGCAGGCTGGGATTAACTAATAAAATGCAATGAAACATGATCAAGGCAAGAATTAAGGCAGTTATTGAAAGAGGTTCAGACGGACTATACTCTGTATATTCTGATGATCATTTCGGTAACAGCTATTTCGGTGGTTTCGGTGATTCCGTAGCAAAAGCTAAGGAAGACTTTGTTACAAGCATTAAAGAAGCCATCGAAGAAGAAATGGCCGAAGCGAATGAAGTTCCATCTTTTGAGGATATTTCAATTGAATATCGTTATGATATACCCTCTTTTTTTAATTTCTTTGATTTCATTAATGTCAGCAAGTTCGCCGAATATGTCGGGGTTAATGAAAGCAAGATGAGAGCATATAAAAGCGGATTATCATACCCCGGTGAAAAGACTACCGCAAAGATTGTTAAAGCAATTAAGAATATCGGCGAAGAATTGACAACGGCAACTCTATAATATCCTCGTTCTCATGTGGAAACAAAAGCGGTACTTGCACTTATGCTGCCCAGACGAACCGGAACACTCATGTCCAATAACTCGGCGATCCGAATGGCCGCATTCAAGGAGTACTTTGCCGAAAAAGGGAAAGCCCGTACCATTCACGAAGTACAGTTCCCTGTCAGCAATGCGGAAGAAATCAATGCATATGTGGCCGCTTTTCTTAAAAACAACCCCAAGGTCTCCGGAATCGCAGTGGTCATTTCACACAGCTATGTTATTTCCGATGCGTTGAAAGCTTGTGGAATAAAGGGTATTGTTGTAGGCGGATTTGATGTAACGGCCGGAAACGCCCGCTGCGTGAGGGAGGGAACCCTGGACATTCTCATCGATCAGCATCCGGAACGCCAGGGCTTTTATGCTGTAGAGTCGATGCTGCACTACCTCCTGTATGGCATCCCGGACGTTACACTTAAAGAGAATCTCCCCTTAGACATAGTCCTAAAGGAGAATCTCCCATAGACATCCGGATGTCGGACGGAGGGACTGCTAGCGCAGCGCGCGGCGCCGGAGCATGGCTTCAAGGTAATAGTAATCCGTGTAATTGAGCGGCTTGTCAACGTCTTCCCCTTTAGGGAGATTGGTCACCGAGTGCATCAGGAGGAATCCGTGGTTGGTTCCTTGCTCAGCCGTGAAGGCGGGCGTGGAAAGAGTGGTGACGATTCTATCGGCATGTGACAGATACTCCTTGTTCCCGGTGAACGTGTACAGTTCATACAGCCCGGACGCCATGACGGCAGCTGCCGCTGCATCGCGGGGTGCATCGGGAATGTCCGGAGCGTTGTAATCCCAGTATGACACCCCGTCTTCGGGAAGATTCGGATGATGGATCAGGAAATCCGCAACATGTACTGCCTGGTCAAGGTAACGCTGGTATCCCGTGAAGCGGTAGGCCATAGTGTAGCCGTAAAGCGCCCAGGACTGCCCGCGGGCCCAGGCCGAATCGTCGGCATAGCCCTGAACCGTATGTTTGCCGATG
>CAMOIT010000033.1 GCA_946616285.1 uncultured Bacteroidales bacterium
CTCCGCCGAAGCCGCTGGAGCCGCCGCCTTTGTTTGCCCCACCGCCGGGGCCTCCGCCGAAGCCGCTGGAGCCGCCGCCTTTGTTCGCCCCACCGCCGGGGCCTCCGGAGAAGCCACCGCAGCCGCCGTCTTCGTCCGCGCCGCTGCGGAAGCCGTTCCCGCCCCCTCGAAAACTCCCGCCCGGACCCACTGAAGTTCCCCTTCGGCGTGGGACAAGGCCCAGATCAGAGACCAGGGTTTCAGGAGACAGAATAAGCGATGCCATTTGTTCGCGGATAAGGGAGTTGCATCCGGAGCTGCGCACATCGTCCAGCCTACCGGGAACGGCAAAGACATCCCTGTTATATTCCACTGCGTATTTCGCTGTCATCAGCGAACCTCCTTTACTCTTGGATTCAACCACTATAACCGCCCGTGCCAGCGCGGCGATTATCCGGTTCCGCCTTATGAAATTCCACGCTACCGGGGCAGTTCCCAGGGGATAGTCGGTGACGAGGGCACATCCAGGTGTCCCCACCATCCTTACCGCAAGTTCCTGATGCTGATATGGATAAATCCTGTCAATCCCGGTAGCCATAACGCCAATGGTCGGAAGTCCGCACTCCAGTGCTGTCCGGTGGGCTACGGCATCGGCTCCAAAAGCAAGCCCGCTAACGATGCAAGGCTGAACTTCACATCGGACCATTTCGCCAACCAGCTTCTGGCACCAGCTACGCCCGTATGGACTCAGGTCGCGCGTGCCAACTACGGCTATCATCGGCCTCAAAGAAAAAATTTCTGCAGGTGGACTGCAACCATTCACATAGATTCCAAGCGGCGGGTCCGGAATTTCCCGCAAGGCCGAAGGATAGTCGTCAGAGGTAATTCCTATGAACCGGAACCCGCCGGCATCAAGTTTCTCCAGCTCCTTAAAGCCCCAGTCCAGCGAGGCGGCCGAAAGCTCCTTCTCCAGTTCAGGGTGGGTGGGTATGGATTGGCTCCGGCGGAAAAGCCCGGCGGGGTCGGATACGCTTTCCAGCAGAGACAGCCCCAGTTTCGGGTGATTCCCGAAAATCTTGTTCAGGGCGCACAGGGCGGCCATTTCTTCACGTGTTTTCATGCCGGCAAGATAAGGCATAAAAACAAAAAACAGCACACGCCCATTCGGACTTGTGCTGTTTTAATCGAATTTTTTTTACGTTTTAAACGAAATTGACGTTTTGCATCACGAATCGCAAAGTCTTTCTAACGATTCAAAAACGCTAAACTATCAGCAGGGCATCCCCGTAAGGGCCGAAGCGGTACCCTTCTTTCAGTGCCTCTTCGTATGCCGCCATAACGCTCTTGTAACCGCCGAAAGCAGCCACGCTCATTAGCATGGTGGACTGGGGCAGGTGGAAGTTGGAGACGATTGCATCCGGCACAGAATAGTCGTAAGGAGGGAAGATGAACTTGTTGGTCCATCCGTCGAAGGGGTTAACTTCGTGCGTGGTGGTAACATAGCTTTCCAGGCCGCGCATTACGGTTGCACCGATTGCAACCACCTTGTGCCCGCTGCGCTTTGCCTTATTGATAACGGCTGCAGCTTCCTCGGAAATAATCACCCTTTCAGAGTCCATCCTGTGCTTGGAAAGGTCTTCCACGTCCACGGTGCGGAAGTGGCCGATACCCATGTGCACGGTGATGAATGTCTTCTCGATATCCTTGAGAATCATCCGGTTGAAGAGCTCGCGGGAGAAGTGCAGGCTGGCTGCGGGAGCACTGACCGCACCTTCGTGCTTTGCGAAGATGGTCTGGTAGTTTTCGGCGTCTTCGGGAGTGGTCTTTTCCTTCACCCATTCCGGGACGTAGGGCTCTCCAAGGGCGAAAAGGGCTTCCTTGAAATCCTCGTAGCTTCCGTCGAAGAGGAAGCGGAGGGTGCGGCCGCGGGAAGTGGTATTGTCAATCACCTCGGCCACCATGGACTCGTCTTCGCCGAAGTAAAGCTTGTTGCCTATGCGGATCTTACGCGCAGGATCCACGATTACGTCCCACAGGCGCTGCTCCTTGTTCAGTTCGCGAAGCAACAGAACCATGATATCGGCCCCGGTCTTTTCCTTCTTGCCATAAAGCCGGGCGGGGAAAACCTTGGTGTCGTTAAGGACGAAAGTGTCGCCCTTGCCGAAATAATCGATGATATCCTTGAAGAGCCTGTGCTCTATTTCGCCGGTATCCTTGTGGAGAACCATCAGGCGCGCTTCGTCCCTCCAGCGGGTGGGCTCCTTTGCAATGCGATCTGCGGGGAGATCGAAATTGAATTGAGAAAGTTTCATAGTTCGTTTGTGTCGATACTCTTTTAATACGAACGCCACCTCAAAAAAGTTTCATATCGCCCCAAGATTTTGGGCCGATATCAAAAAAAGGCCCGGACCATAGCGGAGCGGGTCTTAAAAAACTGTTGTAAGGAAAGCTTATTTCCCGAACCAGGCAATGGATTTGCGGCAAAGCTCCGAAATACCTTCCCAGTTACCGGCTGCAATTACTTCCTTCGGGAAAAGCTTCGAGCCCATGCCAACGGCTGTTACACCGCTTGCAGCCCATGCCTTGAGGTTCTCCTCGGTGGGTTCCACGGCACCGGTGGCCATAACCATGGCCCAGGGCAGGGGGCCGAGTACGTTCTTGACGAAGGACGGTCCGCCTACGTTGCCTGCGGGGAACACTTTCACCAGGTCGCAGCCAAGTTCCATGCCGCGTACCATTTCACTCACGCTGCCGCAGCCGGGGCTGTAGGGCACGCCGCGCTTGTTGGCCAGCGGAGCTATCTCCTCCACCAGGCAGGGGGAGACCAGGAAGTCCGCTCCCATCTGGATATACTGGGCGGCAGTGGGGGCGTCCAGCATGGTGCCGGCGCCGAGGGCCATTTCCGGACATTCGGCCCTGACGAAAGCAATCAGCTCCTTGAAGACATCGGCGGCGCCGTCGCCGCGGTTGGTGAACTCGAAGGCGCGGATGCCGCCGTCGTAGCAGGCCTTAACCACCTTCTTGGTGAGTTCCACATCTTTATTGTAGAACACGGGCACTATGCCGGTGCTGCGGATGATACCGATGGTATCGATTTTCTTGAATTTACTCATGATATGTCTGTTTGAGATTGCCGGTCGCCCTTCGGCAGGCCCTTCGGCAGGCCCTTCGGCAGGCTCAGGGACCGCCGGCAATGACGTTAGCGGCTTACCCTACCGCTGCCGCCGCCATTGATTAAACCTTCCACTTCGGCAACGGTTACGCGGTTGTAATCGCCGATGATGGTGTGCTTGAGGCAGGATGCCGCCGCTGCGAATTCGATGGCTTCCTGGTCGGTGGGATAGGTGATGAGGCCATACAGGAGACCGCCCATGAAGGAATCTCCGCCGCCCACGCGGTCCACGATATGGGTGATATCGTACCTGCGGGACTGCCAGAGGGTCTTTCCGTCGTAAAGCACGCCGCCCCAGGTGTTGTGGTTGGCGTTGATGGAGCCACGGAGTGTGATGGCCACTTTCTTGCAGCGCGGGAACTTTGCCATGAGCTGCCTGCAGACGCTGACAAACGCGGTCTGGTCAATCTCACCGCCGGTCTTTTCGGCGTCGAAGCCTTCGGGCTTTATGCCGAATTCCTTCTCGGCGTCTTCTTCGTTGCCAAGGATAAGGTCGCAGCCTTCAACCAGAGCGGGCATGACCTCGGAGGCCGATTTGCCGTATTTCCACAGCTTCTTACGGTAGTTGAGGTCGCAGGAAACCTTTACGCCCATCTCGTTGGCCACTTTGATGGCTTCCAGACATGCGTCCGCGGCACCCTGGCTCAATGCCGGAGTGATGCCGGTCCAGTGGAACCAGTCGGCGCCTTTCAAAACCTCTCTCCAGTTCACCATGCCGGGCTGAATCTCCGAGACGGCGCTGTGGGCGCGGTCGTAAACTACTTTGGATCCGCGTGCAACGGCACCGGTTTCCAGATAATATATGCCCACTCTGTCGCCGCCGAAGACGATGCCGTCCGTGTTGACGCCGAAGCCCTTGAGCTCCGAGATGCACATGTCGGCGATGTCATTTTTCGGAAGACGTGTGACGAAGTGGGCGTCCACGCCGTAATTTGCCAGAGACACGGCTACATTGGCTTCGCCGCCGCCGAAGGTGGCATCAAACTGACGGGCCTGCGAAAAGCGCAGATACCCCGGGGTGGAGAGGCGAAGCATTACTTCGCCGAAGGTGACTACTTTTGCCATTGGATATTAATGTTTTCGTGATGATTCTCTGATGATAAGTTCCATGGGGATGATTTCCGTATCCGTGCTGCCTTCCAGGAAGGCGCGGGCTGCGGCCTGTCCCATCTCGAAGGGATGCTGTCCGAGCGTACTCAGGGAAGGATTTATAAGGGCGGTGAAACCCTCATTCGCCGTGCCCACAATGCCGAACTGGTCCGGAATGGATATGCCTTTTTCCTTAAGGGCGTCTATTGCGCCCAGAGCGTTGAAGGCTCCGGAGCTGTACAGGGCGTCGCACCCTGCCTCTATAGCCTTCAGCCCAGCCTCATAACCGGTTTCCCTGACTATGGTATTCTCATAGACTATGGAGGGGTCGAAGGGAATGCCGGCCCTTTCCAGCGCAAGGCGATAACCGGCCAGGCGTTCTACGTAGGCCTGTGAGGACATGTAGCCGGCCAGGGTGCCGATTCTCTTGTATCCGGCTTGGATAAGGTGCAAGGTGGCTTTGAATGCACCGTCGCAGTTGTCGCCCACGATTTTGGCTCCGGCGAGATCCGGAAACACCCTGTCGAACTGCACCAGGGGAGTGTTGCCAAGGATTTCTTTTACGTGGTCTCCGCTACGGGATTCGATGGCATGGGATAGCAATACGCCTGCCACGCGATAGTTCTTGAGGGTTTTCAGGGCCTTTACCTCTGACTCGAAACTTTCTATGGTCTGGCAGATAAGGACGTTGTATCCGGCCTGGTTCAGTACGCTTTCGGCCCCGCCGATGCAATTGGAGAAGAACTCGCGGTGGATGCGGGGGACCACGATGCCCACGATTGAGGATGCCCCTTTCCGGAGGTTGGATGCTACTACATTTCTTTCATAGCCCATCTCCTTTGCTTTTTTTTCTACTGCCCGGCGCGTTTCTTCCTTTACACGCGAGCTCCCTGCAAGGGCGCGGGAAACTGTGGACGGAGTAATGCCCAGAGCGGCGGCTATGTCTGTTATTGTGGTCATTGTGATGCAAATATACAAACGTTTGCACAAATCGCAAAATATTTTTAACTTTGTTGCCGTATGAACCGTAAAAAACTGATAACCATACTGGGAATCCTCCTGCTTTCGATGTCCTGCAAAGGGCCGCAGAAGGCCGATGAACCCTGTTTTACCTATGCTAATCCAATACTGCATCTGGATTACTCGGACCCTGATGTGTGCCGGGTGGGGGAAGACTATTATATGACCGCATCCTCCTTCAATTGTTTCCCCGGTCTCCCTATCCTGCATTCGCGGGACCTGGTGCATTGGGAACAAGTTGGAGCGGCGCTCAAGGATTATCCGGACGACGCTTTCCGCCACTCCGTCCAGCACGGCAACGGTGTCTGGGCCCCGGCCATCCGCTATCACGACGGCTGGTTCTATATTTATGTGGGAGACCCGGACAGAGGCATTTTTATGGTTCGTGCCCAGGATCCGGCCGGAGAATGGGAAAAACCTGTCTGGGTTGTTAGGGAAAAGGGTTTCATAGACCCGTGCCCTCTATGGGACGATGACGGTAAAGCCTATTTGTCTCATGCCTTGGCCGGATCTCGCGCTGGGCTCAAGAGTGTGGTGCTGGTGGCGCCTCTTTCGGCCGACGGCACCCGCCTGGAAGGCCAGTCCAAAATAGTTTTTGACGGCCATCTAACCCAACCCACCATAGAAGGGACCAAATTCTACAAGCGCGGGACATACTACTATATATTCGCGCCCGCGGGCGGAGTCGCCACCGGATGGCAGACGGTGCTTCGCTCAAAAAGCCCCTGGGGACCCTTCGAAGAAAAAGTTGTGATGGCCTGGGCTCCCGGGACGATAAACGGCCCGCATCAGGGCGCGTGGGTACATGCCGTGGATGGCTCCGACTGGTTTATCCATTTCCAGGATAAGGGGGCCTATGGGCGGATCGTGCACCTACAGCCGATGAATTGGGCCGATAATGACTGGCCGGTCATTGGCGAAGACCCTGACGGCGACGGCGTGGGACAACCGATAATGGGATACACTCGGCCCTCCTGGCCTCGGTATGACAATGTCATTCCGAGCGAAGCGAGTGAATCTCCGTAAGAAACATTAAAACAACTGAATATGACCTTCATCAACCCTGATTTCATGCTCCAGACGGAGACTGCGAAGATGCTGTACCACCAGCACGCCGAGAAAATGCCCATTATCGACTATCACTGCCACCTGGTGCCGCAGCAGATAGCCACCAATATCCAGTTCCGTGATATCACCCAGCTTTGGCTGGTGGACGGCCACTACGGCGACCACTACAAGTGGCGTGCGATGCGTGCCAACGGCGTGAGTGAAGACTACCTAACCGGCGGCAAGCACACCGCATGGGAAACCTTCGAGAAATGGGCCGAGACAGTGCCTTACACCATGAAGAACCCTCTTTATCACTGGACCCACATGGAACTGAGCCGCGTTTTCGGCATCGATAAGCTACTGAGCCCCAAGACCGCACGTGAAATCTTTGAAGAGTGCAATGCCAAACTGGCAACCGAAGAATTCCGCGGCCAGGCTCTGATCAAGAAATTCAACGTAAAGGTGGTTTGCACCACCGACGACCCGGCAGACGACCTGCGCTGGCACAAGATGATTCAGGAGCACCCATTCGGCGTTAAGGTGATTCCCGCCTGGAGGCCGGACTGCGCCATGGCTATCGAGCGTCCCGCCTTCTTTAATGACTATCTGAAGCGTCTGGAAGCGGCCGCCGGCATGGAAATCAAGAGCTACAGGGACCTTCAGGACGCTCTTGCCAAGCGTCATGAATTCTTCGCCTCCATGGGCTGCAAGCTCAGTGACCATGGCCTGGAGAACTTCTACTCCTGCGATTACAAAGAAAGCGAAATCGAGGCTATCTTCGTAAAGGCCCGCGGTGGCGTCGCTCCTTCGGCTGATGAACTTGAAAAGTACCGCAGCGCCTTCCTGCACGACGAAGCAGTCCGTGATGCCGAAGCCGGCTGGGCTCAGCAGTTTCACATCGGCGCCATCCGCAACAATAACACCAAGATGTTCGCCGAGGTGGGTGCCGATACAGGTTACGACGCTATCCACGACCTTGGCATCGCGTCGGCCGGTCACCGTTTCTTAGACCGTCTCACCCGCGAAGGGAAGCTGGCAAAGACCATCCTCTACTGCCTGAATCCCAAGGATAACCCCGTGATGATGACGATGGCTTATACCTTCAACGACGGCACTTATCCCGGTAAGATGCAGTTCGGCAGCGGCTGGTGGTTCCTGGATCAGGAAGTGGGCATGCGCCGCCAGATGGATTCCCTTTCCAACCTGGGCCTCATCTCCCGCTTCGTGGGCATGCTCACGGACAGCCGCAGTTTTATCTCCTATCCCCGCCACGAGTACTTCCGCCGCATCCTCTGCGATGTCTTCGGCAAGGACGTTGAGCTCGGGAAGCTTCCCGCCTCCGAGATGGAGTTCATCGGCCAGATCATCGAGGATATCTGCTACAACAACGCAAAGAACTACTTTCAGTTTTAAATGAAGTACATCAAGATAAATCCGGCCGACAATGTGGCCGTTGCCCTGGAAGACCTTTCCAAAGGAGAGGTCGTTGAGGGTGTGGTGCTTTCCATGGATATTCCCAGGGGGCATAAGATTGTGCTCGAAGGCCTTAAGGCAGGGGAGAACGTGATTAAGTACGGTTTCCCCATCGGCCATGTGACCAAGGATGCCCCTGCCGGCACCATGGTTAACCACGAGTGCATAAAGACTAACTTGGAAGGTTTGCTTGAATATAAGTATGAGCCGACGTTTGGGACGCCGTCTCAGACTAAAACTTTTTGCGCCGGAAAAATGGCGCAAAAAGTTTTGTCTGAAGCCGGCGACGTGGTAACGTTCAAAGGCTTCCGTAGGTCCGACGGTCAGGTAGGCGTTCGCAACCAGATTTGGGTAATCCCTACGGTGGGATGCGTGAACGGAATCTGTCAGCAGATAGTAGACCGCTTCAAGGAGGAACTGGGAAAGGACGCTACAAAGGGCTTCGGAGCGAAGCAACCCAGGGGGTCTGGGGGATTAGGCCCCCAGTCAGTCGAAGACTGTTCTAATGCACCGATGGCATCGGTAGATGCCATCGTGTGCTTCCCGCACAATTACGGCTGTTCCCAGCTTGGCTATGACCATGAAAATACCCGTACGGTGTTGGCCGACATGGTGCATCACCCCAATGCGGGCGGCGTGCTGGTGGTTTCGCTGGGATGCGAGAACAACCAGCTGGACGCGTTCCGCGAGCTGGTCGGCCCTGTTGATGAGAGCAGGGTGAAGATGTTCGTGTGCCAGAAGGTGAAAGACGAGGTGGAATATGGCGTGCAGTGCCTGCGCGAGATTTACGCTGTGGCGTCGAAGGATGTGCGCGAAGATGTTCCGGTATCGGAGCTTCGAGTTGGCCTGAAATGCGGCGGCTCCGACGGCCTGTCCGGTATTACGGCCAACCCGCTGCTCGGCGTCCTGTCCGACTGGATTGTAGCCCAGGGCGGAACGACTGTGCTCACCGAAGTGCCCGAAATGTTCGGCGCCGAGACCATCCTCATGAACCGCTGCCAGGACAAGGCAACCTTCGACAAGACTGTCTCGCTCATCAACGATTTCAAGGAATACTTCATGAAGCAGGGCATGCCGGTGTACGAGAATCCCTCTCCTGGCAACAAGGCCGGCGGCATATCAACCCTGGAAGAGAAGTCCCTGGGCTGCACGCAGAAATGCGGGAAGAGCATCGTCAGGGGAGTGCTCAAATACGGAGAACGTCTGCAGGTGAAGGGCCTGAACCTTCTGTCGGCCCCTGGCAACGATCTTGTAGCTTCAACAGCACTGGGCGCCAGCGGCTGCCAGATAGTTCTGTTCACCACTGGCCGCGGCACCCCGTTCGGCAGCTTCGTCCCGACGATGAAGATTGCCACCAATACGCCACTGGCCGAAGGAAAGCCAACGTGGATAGACTTCAACGCCGGTGTCCTGGCCCAGAACGAGACCATGGACCAGGTGGCCCCGAGATTTATCGACTATGTGCTTTCCGTAGCCTCCGGCGAACCCGTCAACAACGAAAAGCACGGCATCCGAGAGATTGCCATATTCAAACAAGGAGTAACATTATAAAAACAATAACATGGAAAGACTAAACCGCAAGTCTGCGCCGCAGGCAAAACAGTACACCGAGAAAGTGATTCAGTTTGGCGAGGGTAACTTCCTCCGCGCATTCATCGAGTGGATTATCTGGAAGACCAATCAGAAAACCGATTTCAACGGCTCCGTAGTGGTGGTCCAGCCTATCGAAAAGGGCATGGTCTCCTGGCTCAACGAACAGGACGGTCTGTATCATCTTAACCTCCAGGGCCTGCAGAACGGCCAGCCCGTGAACAGCCTTGATTTGATAGATGTCATCTCCCGCGGCCTGAATCCATACGAAGACTTCGACGCCTATCTTAAACTGGCCGAACAGCCGGAGATTCGCTTTGTTATCTCCAATACCACCGAGGCCGGCATAGCCTTCGACCCTGCCTGCAAGCTCACCGACAAGCCCGCCAGTTCCTATCCCGGCAAGCTCACCCAGCTGCTGTATCACCGCTGGCAGCACTTCAAAGGCGACAAGAGCAAGGGCCTTATCATATTCCCCTGCGAGCTCATCTTCGAAAATGGCAAGCATCTCAAGGAATGCATCCGCCAGTATATCGACCTTTGGAAGCTGGGCCCTGACTTCAGCGCCTGGTTCGAGGAAGCCTGCGGCGTTTATTCCACCCTGGTGGACCGCATCGTCCCGGGTTATCCCCGCGACACCGCCGCCGAGCTTTGCGAACGTGCCGGCTACGACGACCGTCTGCTTGACAAGGCAGAAATATTCCACCTCTGGGTGATTGAGGCACCCAAGGAGGTCGCCGCCGAATTCCCGGCCGACAAAGCCGGACTGCACGTACTCTTCGTGCCTTCCGAGGCTCCTTACCACGAGAGGAAAGTTACGCTCCTCAACGGCCCGCACACCGTTCTGAGCCCAGTCGGCTACCTCTCCGGTCTTAACACCGTGAAGGAGTGCTGCGAGGATCCCGAGATCGGTAAGTTTGTGCACAAAGTGATGTACGACGAGCTCCTTCCCACGCTGAACCTGCCTCAGGAAGAACTCCTGCAGTTCGCCGGTGACGTGGTGGAACGCTTCCGTAATCCCTTCGTGAAGCACTTCGTCACTTCCATCATGTTAAACTCCTTCCCGAAATTCAAGACCCGCGACCTTCCCGGCCTCAAGACCTACCTGGAGCGCAAGGGCGAACTTCCCAAGGGCCTGGTACTTGGCCTTGCCGGCATCTGCACCTACTACAAGGGCGGCAAGCGCGGCGAGGACGAAATTGTTCCCCAGGACGACGAAAAGATAATCGCCCTCCTCAAGGACCTGTGGGCAACCGGCGACGTCCGCAAAGTGGCCCAGGGCGTGCTGGCCGATGAATTCATCTGGGGTGAAGACCTCAACGCTATCCCCGGCCTTACCGACCTTCTGGCCGCCGACCTGGCCCTCATCCAGGCAAAAGGCATGAGAGAAACCGTCAAGTCAATATTGTAACCGTCATTCCCGGCCCCGACCGGGAATCTTATGCAGAAATAAATGAGTACGCAGAAAAAACTTATGACCAACTGGCGGTGGTGGATTTGCTCCCTGCTGTTCATCGCAACCACGGTGAACTATCTGGACCGTCAGGTGCTGTCCCTTACCTATAAGGAGTTCATCGCTCCGGAGTTCCACTGGACAGATGCCCATTACGGCACCATCACCTCCCTGTTCTCAATCTTCTACGCCGTCGCCTGCCTGTTCGCCGGCAAGTTCGTGGACTGGATGGGCACTAAGAAGGGTTACCTCATCGCCATCGGCGTATGGTCTGCCGGTGCCGTCATGCATGCCGCCTGCGGTATCGCGTCCACCTGGCTTCTGGACGAAATTGATTCCTTGGAAGCCCTGCGGGCGGTAGAAGCAGGATCAGAACTGGCTCTAGCCGTTTCCACGGTGTCGGTTTACCTATTCCTGTTGTGCCGCGGTATCCTGGCCCTTGGCGAATCAGGCAACTTCCCGGCAGCCATCAAGACCACGGCCGAATACTTCCCCAAGAAGGACCGCGCATTTGCTACGTCCATATTCAATGCCGGTGCATCCGTGGGTGCCCTTGCGGCTCCACTTCTTATCCCGCCGCTTGCCAAGCACTACGGTTGGGAGATGGCCTTCATCATCATCGGCGCCCTTGGCTTCGTTTGGATGTTCTTCTGGCAGTTCATGTACGACAAGCCCGAAAAGAGCAAGCACGTGAACGAGGCCGAACTGGCATACATCCATCAGGACGATTCTGTCATACCGAGCGAGCCTTCTGTCATACCTGGCGAGCCTTCTGTCATACCGAGCGAAGCGAGTGTATCTCCCGTCGCCGAAGAGAAGACCATTCCGTTCCTGAAGTGCTTCAAATACCGACAGACCTGGTCCTTTATCGTGGGTAAGTTCCTGACTGACGGCGTGTGGTGGTTTTTCCTGTTCTGGGCCCCGGCCTATTTCCAGGACCAGTTTAACGCCCCGGCATCTTCGCCTCTGGGACAGGGCCTCATCTTCACCCTGTATGCCATTGTTACGGTGATCTCGCTGTTTGGCGGCTACCTGCCCAAGCTCTTCGTGGAGCAGAAGGGGATGCATCCCTACAGCGGTCGTATGCTTGCCATGCTGCTGTTCGCCTTCTTCCCGCTGGTTGCACTGGCTGCCCAGCCGCTTGGTGCCCATAGCCCTTGGTGGCCCGCTGTCCTCATCGGCCTTGCCGGTGCCGGACACCAGGCCTGGAGCGCCAACATCTTCAGCACCGTGGGAGACATGTTCCCCAAGAGCACCGTGGCTACAATTACTGGTATCGGCGCCATGGCCGGCGGTATCGGCTCCATGATTATCCAATGGGTCGCCGGTCAGTTGTTTACCTATGCCGAAGCACAGGGCGCAGGCTTCCATTTCATTGGCTTCGAAGGCAAACCTGCAGGCTACTTCATCATGTTCTGCTTCTGCGGCCTGGCCTACCTGACTGCATGGATTATCATGAAGAGCCTTGTCCCCAAGTACAAACCCGTAGAGGTGTAAATTAATAAATGTGTGTGGACCAGGTCCAAGGGCTATTTGGACCTGGTCCACTTGTTTTTGGACGTGGTCTCGTTACTTTTTGGCCTTGGTCCTATTTTACCCACTGGACCTGGTCCAGCAAATGTGCTACAGAAGTGCGTAGAATGCAGAACCATTGGACCTGGTCCAGCACCTGGAATTGGACCTCGTCCAAAAACCCACTGGACCTGGTCCAGCACCTGGAATTGGACCTCGTCCAAAAACCCACTGGACCTGGTCCAGCAAATGCTTTCAGAATGAAAACAAGTAAACAGATAGCATTATTGTCCGCTTCCGCCGTTATTTTTACGGCTTGCAGCAAGCCTGTAGACAGTTCGGAGCAGGCTGGAACAGAACTGGCAGCTCCTGCCAACCTGGTACTGCATGCCGCAGGCGACAATAGCCTTACAATCCAGTGGAGTGCAGTGGAGGGCGCGTCCAGCTATGATTGGCAGATTACTTCAGACGAGGCAGATGCGAAGTCCGGTAGCGTGAGCCAGCGCCATGTGACAGTTGGAGACCTCATTCCTGGTACTGTATATGGTTTTAGCGTACAGGCGGTTAATGCAAAAAGGAGGTCGGGCTGGAGCGCTGTGCTGAAAGTGTCTACGACGGGCGCCAAACCGGTTCAAGGGACCTTTTGCATAGATACTCCGCTGGTAGTGGATGTGGGTTCCGGCGCTAGCTTGGGCACCTCCGGCCTCATCCAGGTGTTTAAAGCCGATGGAACCCTGGTGGACAAAATCGACCTGGCAGATCTGGCAAAGGTTGATGTGTTGGAAGACGGTACTATGATTCCCAAAGGCGCCGATGCCGACAATCAGCAAATTGCCATTGGGAACGACTACGTGTTCCACACCTTTATGGACGCACTTCACAGCAGTCAATTCAGGCCTGTCCATTACACTCCTTTGCGACTGGAAGGGGGAAAGTTGTATATAAAATTGCACAACGAGGCCTTGGATTTTGGCCAGAGCTACTACTTTACCATGGATGCTACTGTGGCCGGCAAGGCGGTTGATAAAGGCGAAATGCCTTTTACTACCAAGGTTAAACCCTCAGGCACCACACTGCAGGTTAATTCCGATGGCAGTGGGGACTTTTGCACGGTGCAGGGCGCCCTGAGTTTTGCCACTAGCCTTGGAAAGGACACTGATGTGACAATAGTAATAGCCGACGGAACATACCGTGAGCTTCTTTTCCTGCGGGGTAAGAACAACATCACCCTAAAAGGAGAGTCCCGTGACGGTGTGAGGATTGCCTATCCTAACAACGATTCCTATGAGACCGGTTCCGGTGCTTCGGTGGCTTCCAAACCTTCCGTAGGCAATCCTATCGGTAAATCAGGCGGTCGCTGCCTCTTTCTTATCGAAACCTGCAACAACGTGACGCTCCAGAACCTTACAATTGAGAACACTTACTCCATTCCTTCCCACAAAGGGCAGGCCGAGACCATCTATTTTAACGGAGAAAACGAGCGGCTCAAAATTGAGAACAGCAGTCTCATCTCCTGGCAAGATACCTTCCTGTGCAAGGGAGAGGTTTATGTGTATGGCTCACTTATCGCCGGGCACTGCGACTACATCTGGGGCTATCCACAAGCGTGCCTTTTCGAGGACTGCGAGATCCGTTCCCGTGCGGCCGGATATATCGTCCAGGCACGCTGCCCCTCAGGCTCCAAAGGTTTCGTGTTCCTCAACTGCAAGCTCACCGGTGAATCCGGCGTAAAGGATGGTTCCATGTACCTTGCCCGTTCCGGTGGCTCGGCCGATTACTTCGACAACGTGACTTATGTCAATTGCACCATGTCGCAGGTAATTGCTCCTGCAGGCTGGCACACCGGCAAGGCCCCCAACCCCTCCAAGCCCACTGCAGCCCAGGGCTGGAAGGAATACGGTACCAAAGGCGTCTCTACATCGTCCCGTAACTCCTACGGCCGTATCCTCACGGTCGCAGAGGCAGAAGCATACAACTCAAAATCCGCCGTGCTTGGCTGGTAGTCATTTGCATATATGCCCTTTTTTTGTATATTGCGAATAATAGATTATTAAAACCTTATAGCCATGAGCAAGTTCCTGAACATAATCAATGACATCAGCCGTTTACATCACAGGGCGGCGTTCTCGGACCTGCCGCAGCGCATTGCTGCGAAAGATTCTGTTTTCCAGACCCTTGCGCGGGAGCGCTATACCTGCCGTAAATTCAAGAACACGAAGCTTTCGGATGTGGAGATTTCCCACATCCTGGAGGCCGGAAGGCTGGCCCCATCGGCCAAGAATGCACAGCCGGTGCATGTGTGGGTAGCAAGGTCGGACGAAGCGCTGGAGAAAATAGGCCAAACCAGCAAAAGCATTTACGGTGCCCCGGTGGTGCTGATTGTTGGCTGTAAGCCGGAAGACGCCTGGGTAAGGGAGCTGGACGGCAAGAACGAAGCAGAAGTGGATGCCGCCATCGCAGCAACGTACATGATGCTGGAAGCTACCGCCCTTGAACTGGGCAGCGTTTGGGTAGGTTCTTTCGACCCTGCAAAGGTCCATGAACTCTTCCCCGAAACCTCCGGCTGGGACATCGTGTGCCTTTTGCCTGTCGGCCATCCGGACATGGAACCCGGCCCTAACCACGCCAAGCGCAAGGCAAAGGAAGAATTTGCCACGGAACTGTAATTCCTGTCATTCCAGCTTTCCAGGCATATAGGGCGAAGCGAGTGTGTCGTAAAATTCATTTTTCTGGCCATACTTTCCGTCTCTTGCAGCCCTGTCATAACGGTCGAGAATCCCCTTGATTTCGACCGCTCGGAGATGGTGGGAGTAAGTCGTCGGTCCTTTCGACAGGCCCTTCGACAGGCTCAGGGACCGACTCAGGGACCGACTCAGGGACCGCCGGGAATGCACGAATCGCTGCCGGTATCGTCATCCGCGACAGCAATCCTTCGGCCTATGTTTCAGGCCCCGCTTATATCGGCTATGCCGACCTTGGCGATCCCAATCCCGGGCAGAACGGCGAAATATACTGCGGTGCCGTTATCCCGGGAGCCGGAGAAGTGACTGTGGAACAAGGGCATATACTTCTTCACAGTACTTATCGGCCAGGATTCACATATTATTTTGGCAGCGCCTGGTCCAAGGCCGACGTCCATTCGCTGGGAGAATGGGAGTCCATCCTTAAGCGTGAGGTGCTTTGCCGCGAAAATCCCATAATTGTAAAATAGGTCTTTGATTTTTGTGCAAACGTTTGTAAATTTGCAAGACGACAATAATTTTTAACACATTCATATTATGGCTAACATCTTTTCCCTTGAAGGCAAAAACGCCTGGATTACCGGAGGAAGCTACGGTATCGGTTTCAACATTGCCAAGGCTTTCGTAGCCGCCGGCATCAAGAACATCATCTTCAATGACATCAACGAGGCGGCCCTCCAGCGCGGTCTGGACAATTACAAGGAAGCCGGCATCAAGAACGTGCACGGTTATGTCTGCGACGTTACCGACGAAGTCGCAGTCAAGGCCCTGGTGGAAAAGATTCATGCCGAAGTCGGCCAGATTGACATCCTGGTAAACAACGCCGGTATCATCAAGCGCATCCCCATGCATGAGATGGAAAGGAAGGAATTCCAGCAGGTCATTGACGTGGACCTTGTGGCCCCGTTCATCGTTTCCAGCGCAGTTCTTCCAGAGATGATGGAGCGCCGCGAGGGCAAGATCATCAATATCTGCTCCATGATGAGTGAGCTTGGCCGCGAGACTGTTTCCGCATACGCAGCAGCAAAGGGTGGCCTGAAGATGCTCACCCGCAATATCTGCTCCGAATACGGCGAGTACAACATCCAGTGCAACGGCATCGGCCCCGGAT
>CAMOIT010000034.1 GCA_946616285.1 uncultured Bacteroidales bacterium
CCGGGCAGGTATGGTGGCACTGGCAGGCATATCCCTACCGGAATCCCGGGCATGCGTGGTGGCACCGACAGGCACTGCGTTCCCGGACTTGCCGTCAGCCGCGGGGCGTTCCTGCACCAGATAGAATCCGGTCCAGAAGAAGTGCATCCTGTGATGTATGAGTGCGGCCATGTTGGCCATGCGGGCAATGGGGTCGGGCTCGGGGCCAAGGAAGAGTTCAATGTCCTGGAACAGCCGCAGATACCTGAAGACTTTGAGCGGCAGGTGACAGTAGCCGGAAGGGTTTTTATCAAGATAGTCCTGGTGGTAGTCTTCGGCCGGGTAGAAGTTCCGGAGGGGACATAGCTCGGTAACTGGAGCCTGGCCAAGTTCCGCGGAGACAAGTGCAAACTCACTTTCCAGAACGGGAAGGTCGGAATCGTCGGTGTAAAACACACCGGTGCGATAACGGGTGCCTTCGTCATGCCCCTGGCGGTTCAAGGACAGGGGATCTATTATCGCGAAGAAGAACTTGACCAGCCTGGAAAGGCTCACCCTGGATGGGTTATAGACAACGCGTACGGTTTCGGCAAAGCCTGTCTTATCCGTGTAAACCTCTTTGTACGAAGGGTTCTCCGTGAGCCCGTTGGCATAACCCGGCACTGCGGACGACACTCCGTCCACGCCTTTGAAAAAGTGCTCCACACCCCAGAAGCATCCGCCTGCAAAATATATTTCAGCCATATTATCAAAACAAGTCGTCAAGTGCAAAGTTAAATAAAAGTTGCTATCTTTGTATGATGCTAAAGCTATCGACAATGAAAAAATCGTTATTAACCATAATCATCTGCTGCATAGCGGCCTTCAGCGCCAATGCGCAGATCAGCCTCGGCGGCAGAATGTCGTTTGGCGGGAATACAAAAGATGGGCGCTTCGACATGAATCTTTCGCCTGATATCTGTTACTCTTTCGGAGATTTTTGCGCCGGCGCCATTCTGGAGCTGAGTTTCACAAACAAAAACTCCAAAGGCTCTCCCCAATTGTATTCCATCGGCGGAACTGCATACCTTCAGTATTATTTCTGGTCGGCCGGTCCCGTTTCCCTTTTTGCCGAAGCGGACATCAAGGCAACACGCGAGATGTATTCACCTGAAGAAAAAGCGGAATTAAGATGGCAGCCAAGCCTTTCCCCAGGCTTGGAGATTAAGCTTTCGGACCACTGGTCGGTAATCGGCTACCTGGGAGAGATAAGCTGGGACAGCCTTTCATCGACCTGGAATGTATCTTTTGCCCCGTCGGACTATTCATTAGGAGTATATTACACATTTTAACACTATAAACTCATGTCAGAGAAAGCATTCAGACTGGAAAGCGACCTCCTTGGCGAACTTCAGGTTCCCGCGGACGCTTACTACGGCGTACAGACTCAGCGCGCCCTCAACAACTACAAGATTTCCAATACCCGGATGTGCGACTATCCGGAGTATATCATTGCAATGGCCTATGTAAAAATGGCCGCCGCTGCAGCCAATACGGAACTTGGCGTGCTGGACAAGACCATCGGCGACGCTATTGTAGCCGCCTGCAAGGAAATAGTTGCCGGCAAACTCTGGGACCAGTTCCCCGTGGATATGATGCAGGGCGGTGCAGGTACTTCTGTTAACATGAATGCCAACGAAGTCATTGCCAACCGCGCCCTGGAGCTCATGGGCCACAAGAAGGGCGAATACCAGTACTGTTCTCCCAACGACCACGTAAACTGCGCCCAGTCCACCAACGACGCCTATCCCACCGCATTCCGCTACACCTTCGTGCGCATGAACAAGCACCTTGAGAAAGCGCTGAAGGACCTGATTGCCAGCTTCCGCTCAAAAGGCGAGGAGTTCAAGGACATCATCAAAATGGGCCGTACGCAGCTGCAGGATGCCGTTCCCATGACATCGGGCCAGGAATTCAACGCCTTCGCCAACAACCTGGAGGAAGAACTGGCCAATCTGGAGCGCAATGCCGTGCTGCTTAAGGAAATCAACATGGGCGGCACAGCCATCGGCACCGGCCTTAACGCCGTTCCCGGCTTTGCCGAACTTTGCACCAAGCGCATGAGCGAATTCACAGGCGACAGCTTCCTGAAAGCTCCCGACCTGGTGGAAGCGACGCCCGACACCGGCGCATACGTGAGTTATTCCGCCGCCCTTAAACGCCTGGCGGTGAAGCTTTCCAAGACCTGCAACGACCTTCGCCTCATGGCTTCCGGTCCCCGCTGCGGTCTGCACGAAATCAACCTCCCTCCCATGGCCCCCGGCTCGTCCATCATGCCCGGTAAGGTTAACCCCGTCATCCCCGAAGTTACCAACCAAGTGTGCTTCAAGGTGATCGGCAACGACACTGCCGTATGCTTCGCCGCCGAAGCAGGCCAGCTCCAGCTTAATGTGATGGAGCCCGTGATTGTCGAATGCATCCTGGAAAGCCAGACCTGGCTCGTCAATGTGATGAACACCCTGCGCACCAAGTGCATCGAAGGAATAACTGTCAACGCCAAGCACTGCGAGGCCATGGTAAAGAATTCCATCGGCATTGTAACCGCCCTCAATCCTTATATCGGCTACAAGGCATCCACCAAAATCGCCAAGGAAGCCCTGGAGACAGGCGGCAGCGTATACGACCTGGTGCTTGAGCACGGCCTGATGACCAAAGAGAAACTGGACGAAGCCCTGAATCCCCAGGCCATGACCGCCTCTCACGAGTTCATCAAGTAATGGCTATTGCTGTAAAACTCAGCCGGACCGAAACCGAGCTTTTCTGCTCCTCCAAATGGTGGGGGGATCCCGATCTCCCCGCCGATATGGAGTATCCCACGGCCATGGCCTCAGACGAAGACGGCGAGTTCGATTATCCGCTTACCTTCATCTGCCAGATCGACTGCGAAGACATAGCCGCCCTGGATCCGGAAGGCATGCTGCCGCATCAGGGAATGTTTTACGTCTTCGCCGGCCTGGACGAATACCTGGGCTACGGCAGCCCCTGGCACAACGGCCCCGGACAGTGGGAGCGCAAACAGGTTGTGGTAAAGTACACTAAGGCCATCAACTTCGAGACCTTCCGCAGCGCCATCCTGGTAGATGACGATGACGAATCCCTCACCCAGCCAGCCCTGAAAATGAGCTTCGAAGCCTGTGCCGATGACGCCCCCGTCACCCGTTTGCTCGGTTCCGGCCCTTCTGCCGAGGTCCCCGGTTCCGCTGCCAATCTGGTGAATTTCCTGCAGATAGCTTCCGGCACCGGCGGGCTGGATTTTGGCCCTGACGGCCCTCTGAACCTGGTCTACACCCCCGCTGACTTTTCCGCCGGCAAGTGGAAACTGGTCCGCGGGCTACTACAGTAATCCCAACCAAACTTCAAAGATCCCACGAGCCGTCGCAGGTCCGAAAAAAAATCGATGGCGCTGAAAAAGTCACACATGTGTTGGACCTGGTCCAGCACATGAATGGACGCGGTCTCATGTATTTTTGGACTTGGTCCAATTCTACCCCTTGGACCAGGTCCAGCACTTCGGCAATATAGGGGCTTGTAAGGCACATGTCGTGGACCTGGTCCAGCACATGTTTTTGGACCGCGTCCAAAAACGCCGCAGACCTCGTCCAAAAATAAGATGCACTTGAGACAATAGCTTCTATAGACTCTGGAACTTTTTCAGCGGCCTCAAAAAAATCGCGGACCTGCGACGTTCTGCCATCAGACCTGGCACGCAACCAGCCGCTAAAGCACGGAATGATTGAATAAAGGCCGAAAGTGTGCTTTAGGCGAGGATCAAAAAGGTGTTTAAAGCACGGAATGTTCAAATCAGGGTCGAAAGTGTGCTTTAGGCGAGGATCAAAGAGGTGTTTAAAGCACGGAATGATCAAATCAGGGCCGAAAGTGTGCTTTAGGCGAGGATCAAAGAGGTGTTTAAAGCACGGAATGTTCAAATCAGGGTCGAAAGTGTGCTTTAGGCGAGGATCAAAGAGGTGTTTAAAGCACGGAATGATCAAATCAGGGCCGAAAGTGTGCTTTAGGCGAGGTCCATGAGGTAGGTAGAAGCACGAAATGTTGGGACCAAGGCAAGAAGTGTGCTTTAGGCCACGGTAATGTAACGGCGAAGGGCAAGAAAACAGCCCTAAACGTGACCGAGACCGAATAAAGGCTGGCCCGGAATACCGAGCCAGCCTTTATTATGCATAGCAGGTAATTACTACTGGCCAGCGGCTGCGGCGGCCTGGGCCTGGAGTTCGGCCTGGAGGGATTCGAGGGTGCGGTCGGGGGCGATGCCGAGGGCCTTGCGGGCGTCGGCGGTGATGTCTACCACGGCGGCTTCGTCGAAATAGAGGGCCTGGGTGCTGTCAAGAAGCAGAGTGAGTCCCTTTGCCTTGGCGATTTCCTTTACTGCATTGGAGGCCTTCTCGTTGATGGGGGCCATGAGCTGGGACTGCTGCTGCTGGAGTTCCTGGCTGATGTTGCTCTGGAATTCCTGGATGCGGTTCTGGATGTCGTAGAGTTCCTTTTCCTTGGATTCACGGATGGCGGCTGTCCAGGTGGCCTGCTTCTGCTGGTACTGGGTGGCCTTGTTCTGATACTCTTCGACCATGGCGGAGTAGGTTTCTTCGGCTTCTTTCTGGGAAGCTGCGATAACCTCACGTGCCGAATCCATTTCGGGCATGAGCATCACCAGCTCGTTGAAGTTCACACGGCCGATGGTCTGTGCGGAAAGAGTAAGGCTTGCAAATGCTGCAAGGGCGATTACAAAAAGTTTTTTCATATTCATACTATTTAATTGTTTTCTAGAATTGCTGGCCAAGGACGAAGTGGAACTGGCTTCCGCCGTTTGTGGCGTCGTCAAAACCGTAGCCCCAGTCTACGCCAAGTAGGCCGATCATGGGCAGGAACACGCGCACGCCCACACCTGCGCTTCGCTTGATCTGGAAGGGATTGAACTCGCGGATATCGGACCAGCAGTTACCGCCTTCCAGGAACGCCAGGGCGTAGATGGTGGACTGAGGCTGCATGATCACAGGATAACGCAGTTCGATGGTGAATTTGTCGTAGATGTTACCGGCATAGCTCTCCATGCTTTGGCTGTAGGGAGTCATCTTCTTGGGCGTGAGGGAATAGTCCTCGTAACCGCGCAGGGAGACGATTTCCGCACCGTAAGTTACGTAGCCGGACATGCCGTCGCCGCCGACCTGGAAGTTCTCGAAGGGAGAGTAGCCCCAGTTGCGGTTAAAATAACCCAGGAAGCCGAACTGGGCGCGTGTCATAAGCACGAGGTCTCCGACAAGCTTGGTGTACACGGCTCCGCTGAACTTCCACTTGTGGTACTCGATCCACTTGTAGCGTTCGGCCGATGTCCAGTCGTCGTAATTGACTTTGTCGTAGCTTTCCACCGGAACCTTTACGCGGTTGCCCTCGTCGTCAAAGTCCCAGGTGTATTTGCGGAACAGCGAGTACGGAGGAGTAATCTGCAGCGAAGCGGAGAATTCCGAACCCTGACGGGGATACAGCTGCTGGTCGGTGGAATTTCGGGTAAGCGAAATGGTAAAGCTCAGGTTATGGGATATACCGTCATTGAAAGCGAAGTAGCTGTTGGTCCAGTTGGTGAGCTTGTACGTTTGCCAGCTCAGGTTGTTATACAGGACGAAGTAGTTGTCCGGCCACTTCAGGCGCGTACCCAAACCAGCATTGAAGCCGAACACTTCGAACATCTTGTCGGTGGACAGGATGCCGATGGCAAGATAGGAGTCCGTCATCTTGGAATAGTATCCGGACAAATTCAGGGATGTGGGCTTCTTGCCGAAGAGCCATGGCTCCGAGAAGCTGGCGCTTAAGGAAGTATAATACCTGCCGTTGGTCTGGAAACGGAATGCAAGGTTCTGTGCGTCTCCCAGCGGGACGGGCCTCCAGGCGCCTTTTTCGAACATCCTTCGCGTGGAGAAGTTGTTGAAGCTGACGCCAGCGGTAAGGACGAAGGTATTGCCGCCCCAACCGCCGGAAAGTTCCAGCTGCGATGAGGGCTTCTCCGTTACATTATATATAACGTCTACGGTATTGTTAAGCTGGTTGGGGATGATGTTGAAACCGGAACCGTACTGCATGATGGCTTCGGCGTCGAACTGGCCCATAGAGGCGATTTCACGTATGGAACGCTCCAGGTCCGTCTGGCTGAACAGGTAGCCGGGCCTTGTCATGAGCTGGCGGCGGACCACCCTTTCGTTGGTGAGGTCGTTGCCGTTGATCACTATTTCATTGAGGATGGCGGGCTTGCCTTCCGAAATACGCATCTCCACATCCACAGAGTCGTTCTGGATATTCACCTCAACCGGCGTGACATTGAAGAACAGGAAGCCGTTGTCCTTGTAAAGCTTGGACACGTCGTACTCGTTCTCCTTGCCGCCGCCGTGCAGGCGTTTTTCCATGGTAACCATGTCGTAGATGTCCCCTTTCTTAATCTGGAGAATATCGTTCAGGACCTCCGACGGATACACGGAGTTGCCGGTCCAGGTGATATTGCGGAAATAGTACTTGCGGCCCTGGTCGAAGACCATGTCGATGCCCAGGTGCTTGTCGTCCACGTAATAAATCGAGTCACGGACCAGCCTGGCATCCCTGTAACCGGCTTCGTTGAAGGCGTTGATTACGGTCTTGCGGTCGTTCTCGTATTCCTTTTCCTTGAATTTCTTGCTCTTGAAGAAGTTGTACCACTTGGCGGAATGTGTCTCCTTCATGTTCTTGGCCAGCTTGTATTCCTTCACATCCGTGTTTCCGATGAAGTTTATGTTCTTGATACGGACTTTCTGGCCCCGGTCAACGTCGAAGTTGACGCGTATTGCACTTTTGATGATGGTATCCCTCTGGACCTGTACATCCACTTTCACCTTGAGGTAACCCTTTTCGGTATAGTAGCGCTTGATGATATCGGTGGAGGTCTTTTTCACGTACTCGGAATACTCGCGGCCGGCGCGGAGGTTAAGACGCTCCTGAAGGTCTTTCTTTTCACTGCTTTTGACTCCGGAGAAAGTCCATCTGGAAACGCGCGGACGTTCGCGGATGCATATCTTGAACCAGGCGGTGTCGGCCGAAGTGCTAAGGGAATCTACAACCAGGGACACGTCTTCGAAGTAGCGCTGGGCTACGAGGCGCTTTACCACGCCAGTAGCTTCCTCCCCGGGAACGGTGATTTTGGATCCGGGGTTAAGACCGCTGAGCTGAAGTATCTGGTGCTGGTTGATGTACTGGTTGCCTTCCACGCTTACTCCCCCGACGACGTATGTCTTGGGGTGCGTGTAATCCACCTCTATCTGATTGCGCGCCGTCTGCGCCCCGAGGAATCCGCTTCCCAGGAGCATCAGGCCTGCTGCGCATAGTATCTTTCTGAAAGTCATTCGCGGTAAGTACTTAACTTGCAAAGGTACGCATTTTATTTCACTTTACCATAGCGGCGGTCGCGGGCCGAATAGGCGGCGATGGCCTCCCGGAACTGCGGCTTGCGGAAATCCGGCCACAGGACGTCCGTGAAATAGAACTCCGTATAGGCGCACTGCCAGAGCAGGTAGTTGGAAATCCTGAGTTCACCGGAGGTGCGGATGAGAAGGTCCGGATCCGGGATGCCTGCAGTGACGAGATATTTGTCAAGGTCTTCAGGTTCAAGCGACTGCAGCTTTTCGGCCGGAAGCTCCGAAGCGGCTTTACGGACAGCCTGGGCTATGTCCCACTTTCCGCTGTAGCTGAGGAAAACGATGAGCGTGGTGCGGGGATTGGCCGAAGTTTCACGTGTAAGGGCGTCGATGGCTGCGTTAAGCTTTTCGCTGAGGCGGCTGCGGTTCCCAAGTACTAGGAAACGGACGCCGTTTTCCATCATGTTGGCGGTCTCCTTTCGGATGGATTCCATCATCAGTTCCATGAGGGCGTTTACCTCGGCCTGGGGACGGTTCCAGTTTTCTTCCGAAAAAGCGTAGAGAGAAAGATATTCAATCCCGTCTTCCACTGCCGCTTCCAGACAGGCGCGAACGCTTTCCACTCCTTCCAGGTGCCCGAAAACGCGTTCCTTGCCCCGGGCCTGAGCCCAGCGGCCATTGCCGTCCATTATTATGCTCACGTGCCTTGGCAGGCGCTTTTTGTCTTCCATCGTCTATCCGTTGTTTCTGATGTCTTCGCCCCAGAAAAGACGTGAAATGAGGGCCTTCACGAATCCCGACTGGGCAAGCCGGATACGCTTAAGCGAAAATTGTGCCATCTCGATGTGGATGGTCCAGTCCGGCTGGATTTGGACCACGCGGTTGTCGTTGGCCATGGTGGCCACACCATCCCTGGACGTGAAGGAAATGTCGATCTTGGCGGTTTCCGGAACCACTACAGGGCGCACGTTAAGGTTGTGCGGCGCGATAGGGGCGATGATGAGTACCTTCGTGTCCGGCATACAAATAGGACCGCCGACGCTAAGGCTGTAAGCGGTGGAGCCTGAAGATGTCGCGACCAGCAGTCCGTCGGCCCAATAGGTGGGAAGGGGCTCACCGTCTATGCTTACGTCTATGCCAAGCACCGACGAGCCGCTCCTGTGGATGGACACTTCGTTCACCGAATAAGGCAGCATGCCGATGGATTTGCGGGCCTCGGGGCCTTTGAGGGTGGCATTGAGCACTGTCCGGTATTCGATATGGAAGTCTCCTTCCATCAGGGCCTTGCGCACTTCCTCCGGCCTGTTTTCGCAAAGGAAGCCTATGCGGCCGAAATTAACGCCAAGGATGGGCAGGCCGATATCGGCGACTACGTGCGCGGCGCTCAGGAAGGTGCCGTCACCGCCCATGGAAAGGACAAGGTCCGTGTCCGGCTGGACGTCCGCCTTGCTTTTGATTTCGTAAACTTCATAGGTTGCCGAACGGAGGTCCGCCAGTAGGCTTTGCATACTCTTGTCCTCACGAAGCTCGTCCTTCAAGGTGAAATATCCTATTTTCATCGCTTGCAAATAAAATCAAGAAGCAAAAGTAACATTTTTCTGCCAAAAATCCTTACTTTTGTAAATATTAATGGTAAAGCATATGACCAGACTTAGCGTAAACATAAACAAAATAGCCACCATACGCAACGCGCGCGGAGGCAACGTGCCGGATGTAACCAAGGCGGCCGTGGACTGCGAAAGATTTGGCGCAGAGGGAATTACGGTGCATCCGAGGCCGGACGAGAGGCATATCCGATATACCGACGTACGGGAGATCCGTCCGCTCATTACCACCGAGTTCAACATAGAGGGGAACCCCACGGTGCAGAGTTTCGTGGACCTTGTGCTGGAAGTAGTGCCGGACCAGGTAACAATGGTTCCGGACTCACACAGCGCAATAACCTCCAACGCCGGCTGGAACACGCTGGAGCACAGAAGCTTACTTACCGACCTTTGCAATACTTTCAAGGCAAAGGGAATACGCACTTCCATATTTATCGACCCGGATCCTAAGATGGCCGAAGGTGCCGCAGCATGTGGCGCCGACAGGGTAGAGCTTTACACCGCCGCATACGCGGAGGACTATCCAAAGAACCCGGAGGAGGCTATTTCGGCCTACATCAAAGCCGCCGAAGCTGCAAGGGAAGCTGGCCTTGGCCTGAACGCCGGGCACGACCTTTCGCTGGAGAATCTGGCATACTTTGTGAAAAACATCCCCTGGACCGACGAAGTTTCCATAGGCCACGCCCTTATTTCAGACGCCCTGTACATGGGCCTTGAGAAAACTATCGGAGCCTACCTTTCGGAAATCCGCAAAAATTACTAACTTTGCAGACTTGACTGAATTATATTTAACGTTAAAATAATGAAAAAGAACCTTATTCTCATCGGCGCGGCCGCTCTTGTGATTGCCGCATCCTGCAACCAGAACCAGAACGCAGCCCCCGAAACCGCATCGGCCCCCAAAGACAGCGTAGCAGTGGCCGGCAGCATCGTTTTCTTCAATATGGACAAGGTGATGGAAGGCTATGACATGGCCAACGACCTTAACTCCGTGTTCGAAACCAAGACTTCCGGCATCCAGGCCGAAATCGAGCGCCGCGGCAAAAAGCTTGAAAAAGACGCATCCGACTTCCAGAACAAGGTGGACAAGGGACTCCTGACCACTTCAGTGGCACAGGCCCAGTACCAGAAGCTCCAGGAACAGCAGCAGAGCTACCAGCAGTACGTGGTTAACAAGCAGCAGGAAATGGCCGAAGAACAGCAGGTAATGATGAACCAGATCGCCAACGCCATCGCCGAGTTCGTGGAAGAGTATAACGCCACCAAAGGTTACGCCATGATTCTGGCCACCGCCGGCAACATCCTCTCCACCCCCATCGTTACCGCTGATCCCAGCCTGGACATCACCGACGACCTCCTTGCAGGCCTGAACGCCGCATACATCAAGACCAAGGAAGAGGCTAAGAAGTAATTCCCTTAACGGATGAGGATAGCCCTACTGTCCAGTTTCTATCCCCTGAGGGGAGGCATTTCCCAGTTCAACGCCAGCATGCTGGAGGAACTGGGAAAATGTCATGATACAAGGGCATGGACATTCTCACGCCAATACCCGGATTTTCTTTTCCCCGGCAAAACCCAGTACGTAACTCCGGAGGACGAGGCTGCGCCAGTAAAGGCCGAAGCCACCCTGGACACCATCAATCCCCTGACCTGGATTAAAACCGCCAGGGCCATACGGGAATGGAAGCCGGACCTTCTTGTGATGAAGTACTGGATGAGCTGGTTCGCCCCGTCACTGGGATATGTAGCCCGCCACGCCGGCTGCAAAAGCATAGTGGTACTGGACAACGTAATCCCGCACGAGGCTCACTGGTTCGACAAGCCGCTCACAAAGTGGTTCCTGAAGGGCTGCACGGGCTTCGTTTCCATGTCGGAGAGCGTCCAGAAAGACCTTCTGAGCCTTCGGCCGGACGCCCCGCACACACTGCAGCCGCACCCGCTATATTCCCATTTCGGCGAAAAGCTATCGCGCGAAGAGGCATCGGCGCTTCTGGGGACAGACCCCGCAAAAAAGACTCTGCTTTTCTTCGGCCTCATAAGGGAATACAAGGGCCTGGACATACTTCTGGAAGCATTCCGGGACCTTCCGGACGATTATCAGCTGGTAGTTGCCGGAGAGCCTTACGGCAGCTTCGACAAGTATCAGGCTATAATTGACAGCCTCCCCGGGAAAGGCCGGGTACACGTTTTCCCGGACTATATCAGGGATTCGGAGGTGAAAAAGTTCTTTTCGGCCGCCGACCTTGCGGTTCTCCCCTACCGCAGCGCCACCCAGAGCGGCATAAGTTCCATCGCCTATCACTTCGACGTGCCCATGCTGGTAACCGACGTTGGCGGCCTTAAGGGCACCATCGGGGACCGTGGCACGGGAATTGTGTCAGAGGCGGTGACTCCGGAGGCCATCCGAAAGGATATCCTCCGCTTTTTCGGGGACCCTGCCATCAGGGAAGCCTGCATTAAGGCTATCGGCACTGAAAAACAGCGGCTTGGCTGGGACCGCTTCTGCAGCGGACTCACCGGCTTTGCCGCAACACTATAAAATTGGAAAGCTATGAAACGTCTTCTGGCCATAACTCTGACAGCGCTCCTGGCTACGTGCCTCGGGACTTTTGCCCAGGAATATGTTCCTACGCCTGTCACCATTTCCAAGGAGAAGGTTAAACTGAGCGGCAAGGTGTATCTGTCGCACGTGGTGCTGGAAAAGCAAACGCTTTACAGCATTGCAAAAGCCTACGGCGTAAGTGAAGAAGAGTTGTACGAGGCCAATCCCAAGCTGAAGGAAACCGGTCTTCAGAAAAACGCCATTCTCCTTATTCCCTACAATGAGAATATGGAAAAGGTGGAAGCTCCCCAGACAGAGCCGGGCGGGCAGAATTTCATCGAGCACACTGTACGCTGGTACGAAGACATAGACGACATTGCCCAGAATTACAATGTCACCGTAAAGGAAATAATGGATCTGAACGGCCTCAAATCCAGAAAACTGAAATCACGTCAAGTGCTCAAGATTCCCGTGAAGGCCGTAGCGGTCCAGGCACCAGCAGAAGATGTTCAGACACCTGAGGAGGATAACATAGTGATTGCCGACGACACCGAAGCCGCTGCGCCCGACACCACCTTCCTCACCATACGCCCCCGCGAGTCGGTGGACTTTTCGCTGGTTCTCCCCCTGAATGCATCTGGACAGGTAAGCGAATTCAACATGGACTTCTACTCCGGAGTCCTGATGGCCCTGAAAGACCTTGAAAACGAGGAGCTTAAGGTAAATATGCACGTCTGGGACCTGTCGGCCGGACTTCCCGCCACCGAGGCCCTGTGCCGAAGCGACTTCATCCTTGGCCCCATCGCCTCAAGGGACATTGAAGCCGTACTGCAAAGGGTGGAAGGAAGGGTTCCGGTAATATCGCCCCTTGACCAGAAAGCCGCAAGCCTTTCCAATTACTACCAGAACTTCATCCAGGCTCCAACGGCAACTGAATCGCAGTGGGAGGACCTTGGCGCATGGGTGAAGGAGGACATGGAAGAAGGCGACAGGCTCATCCTGATCACCGAGAAAGGCGCATCTTCCGTCAGCGCCCCGGTTGCTATCCGCAGCTCTATGGCTAAACAGGAGCTTGTTTACGAGATACTCAGCTACGCCATTGTGGAAGGCCGAGGCATTCCCGCCATCCTTACCGAAAAGATGGACAAGAACGCCACGAACCGCATCGTGGTGGCAACTGAGAGCGAAGCCTTCATGGGGGATGTCATAAGGAACCTTGGAATAATGCTTGGAAGGGGTTACGACATTGTGATGTACGCTCCCTCCAAAGTGCGCACTTTCGACACAATTGAAGGCAGCATTTACCACGACGCACAACTGCATATAAGCAGTTCGTATTTCGTGGACTATTCGGATCCGGATGTGGAGCGCTTCGTCCGCGAATACAGAGCCCTTTACAACACCGAGCCTTCGCAGTTCGCCTTCCAGGGCTACGACACCGCACGCTTTTTCGTCCTCCGCTGCGCCCGCTACGACTACGGCTGGACCCAGCGCCTGGGATGGGAAAGGGGCAAGGGCCTTCACACGGACTTTTTCTTCGGCCCCAGTGCCTCCGGAAACAGTCAGAACGTAGCCGTCAGGCGCATCGTTTACCGGAAAGATTACACCACAAAGCTTGAACGATAAGATGAAAAAAAGCATTATAATATGTATGGCGCTTGGGCTTCTTTCAGCCCTCGCCTGCAAAAGCCAGTACGAGGCGCTGCTTGCATCGAACGACGCCGACGCCAAGTACAAGGCAGCCATGGAATACTACAACATCGGCAAGTTCACCAAGGCCGCACAGCTCTTCGAATCCCTGGCCGTCGTAACCAACGGCACCGAAAGGGACGACACAGTGCAGTACTATTGGGGCCTCTCGAACTACCGCAACAAGGACTTCTACACGGCCGAATCCAATTTCGCCCGCTTCGTGGAGAATTTTCCCCAGAGCACCTTCGCTTCGGACGCGGCTTTCTACCGCCTGGACTGTATGTACAGGGCCACTTACCGCTGGGAACTGGACCAAATGCCCACGCGTGCCTGCATGGCTTCCATCTCGGAATACATGAGGGAGAATCCGGACGACAAACCTCATCTGGAGGCATGCAATGAAATGATGAAGGACCTTCAGGAGCGTCTGGACCGCAAGGATTTCGAGGCCGGGAAGCAGTACTACAGAATGGAGGACTACCCCGCCGCACGCGTCAAGCTTAAAAACGTCCTGAAGAACAATGCCGAAAACGTATACCGCGAAGACGTGCTGTACTACACGGCAATGGCGTCTTACCATTATGCGCGCCTCAGCGTCCGCGACAAGCAGAAAGAGCGTTACCTTACATTTGTGGACGATTACCTTAATTTTATAGGTGAGTATCCCGAATCCCACTACAGGAACGAGTTGGACGGCATTTACCGCCGCGTGCAGAAGATAACCGGCAATGTGGAAAATAATTGAAACTTCCCGGCTGCAGCACGTGTAAACTATATAGACTAAGATTTTTTAACGATAATGGAAAACAAGAAGAAAGTACCCACCAACACCATCACACGTGACATCAAGAACCTGGCGGCACCCACCGGAAACATCTATGAATCAGTGGTGGTCCTTTACAAGAGGGCAAACCAGATTGCCATGGCCGAAAAGAAGGAACTCATGAAGAAACTGGACGAGTTCAAAGGCGACCGCGACACCATGGAAGAAGTTTTCGAGAACAAGGAGCAGATTGAAATCTCCAAATACTACGAGCGCCAGCCCAAACCGGACTTGGTTGCAATCGCAGAATTCGAAAACGGAGAACTTTACTACCGCAAAGCCCAGAGCGAGAACCCCATCGACATCAACAGCGGCGAATAGGCGGCCATGCTTCAAAGCCTTTCCGTCTCGAATTACATCCTAATAGGCTCTTTGGAAACCACGTTTCCGGAGGGCCTGGTCATTATATCCGGAGAGACGGGCGCCGGCAAATCCATTCTTCTGGGTGCATTGTCGCTGGCGCTTGGCGCAAAGGCCGATGCCTCGATGGTGGGCCCTAATGGGGACCATTGTACGGTGGAGGCTGTTTTCGGCATGGACGACACCCTTCGCGAAGCGCTTAAGGCAGCGGATCTCCCCTGGGAGGACGACTGTCTGGTGCTACGACGCACTGTGGCTCAAAGCGGACGCTCCAGAAGCTTCGCCAACGACGAGCCGGTGAGTCTGGGGACGTTGCAGGATCTTTCGGCCCTGCTGGTGGACATACATTCACAGCACCAGACGCTGAAACTGGCCGACGAACGCTTCCGGCTGGAGGCACTGGATTTGGTCGCTGGCGTTTCCCAGCTGCGCGAACGCTGCGCAGACGCCTGGTCAAGGCTGTCAGAGGCCAAGAAGGAAGTCTCTTATATTCAGGAGCTTAAAACCAGGGCGGAAAGGGAAAAAGACTACAACACCGCACTTTGGGAACGCTTGAGAGACGCAAAGCTTGTCCCGGGAGAGTTGGAAAGCCTCGAAAGCGCGCAGAAGCAACTTTCGCATGCAGAGGAGCTTAAGCAGCTGCTTTTTGGCGCGAAGGAACTTCTGTCGCCCTCGTACGACGGCGTTTCCACTATACAGCAACTTAAGGACAGCGCGAGGGAGCTTGAAAAGGCTTCGCGCTATATTCCATCGGCCGGAGAACTGGGCCAGCGCCTGGTTTCGGCCCGGTTGGAGATTGAAGACATAGCAGCGGAAATTGAAGCGCTGGAAAGCCGCACAGAGGTGAACCCTGCGGAGCTGGAGCGGGTGGAGGAAAGGCTGTCGCTGCTTTATTCGCTTATGCAAAAGCATGGGGCCGGCAGCGTGGAGGAGCTTATTACCGAAAGGGACCGCTTGGAAAGCCTGGTTTCGGATGCCGAAAGCATCGCCGACAAGGAGTCCCAGGCGCTAAAGGCGCTGGAAGCCGCGTCCAGGGAGCATTCGTCCCTATGCGCTGAACTTCATGCAAAAAGGCTGGCCAGTGCTCCCGAGCTTGCATCGGCTGTTCTGGAACACCTGCGTGCGCTTGACCTTGGGAATGCTTCTTTCGCAGTGGAAGTCACCGATGCCGCGCCTGGAGCTTCCGGGGCCGATGCTGTAGATTTTCTGTTTTCCGCCGGAGCTTCTTCACTACGTCCAGTCGGAAAGGCAGCTTCGGGCGGCGAA
>CAMOIT010000035.1 GCA_946616285.1 uncultured Bacteroidales bacterium
CACTGCGACCAACTTGAGCGTAAGTGGCTCAAACTACGGCCGCTACGGTCAGTGTGTCCGCCTCGTTTGCAATGCTAATTAAAATTTAACGCTTTTTCTTGCCTCGTATTGGAGCATACCGGGATCAATCAGGGGACTCTGATACGTCGGTCGCAGAAACAACAGGAGGGCGGTGCTACCACCACGGTGGCATCGCCCTCCTTTAGATAATGAACTTGACGCCCGCCCTCGTCCTTAAGTAAGCATTCGGAGAAGTACATATTGACAAAGTGGGGAGTACACCACGGCCGCTCTCTGGGCGGCATCGTCATCACCGCAGAAGAGATAATATTCTTTTAAAACAGGCTGCGAAACTGCGACAAACCTGCGACTAGGGCCAAAAAGAAAAGCACCTACATTTCTGCAAGTGCTTGATTCTGAGGAGCTCCCCCTGTTGGACTTGAACCAACGACCCTCTGATTAACAGGCGGAGGGAAAGATGAAAAAGAAATGACCTCCGGGAAAGCTATTCGCAGAGGAAACAAGGGCAGTCATCCTTGGAAAAGTGGCGAACGCTTACAATTTTTTCGCGGCGGCGCTCGAAACGGGGCTTGATGCGGTCCAGAAGGTCTGTCTCACCGTTTTCGAAGTACCGGCGAAGAGCGAGGGCGCAGAGGTCGGCCAGCTGAATCATGCCGGTAAGAGAGGAATCCACAAAGAGGGGTGTCTCAATGATATGGCGGATCTTGGTCCATAGGGTTCCTCTTTTGTGGAAGGTCTTCATTAGGGAAGTGAGCTTGACTGATTCCGTAAGGTTGTTGTCGTGAATGAGAAGACCGTAGTTCTCCTCGCCATTCCTGCCGACATGAGTCATATAATACTCGAAGCGGGTAACGATTTGCTCGAAGGCCTGCTCGTCCGGTGCATGGACGGCCTTGGTTGGGTCGAAAAAAATTTTGTCAATGCACTCGGCAAATATGCGGGCGTAGGACCAGCCGCCGATGGCATCAGCCACCTCGCGCAGGAAATCCATCCGTTCCTGATAGGTAAGATGGATATAAGGTGCCGTATTCTCGAAGTTTTTCTTGAGTTGCTTAAGCGCTTTTGGGTTGTTCTGATTCTTGACACGATAGACCTCCGCCGTCCGTGCAGATATGACAGCAGAGCGCCGGTCGGTATAGGAAAGTTTCTCAAAATCGGCAATCTTGGACTGTTCCAGATAAGTTCGCTTAATCCAGCCAGTGTGAATCTCCGCCCCTGCCAGGCCATACTTTGCCTTAATCTTGTTGATTTGCTTGTCACAGCGCTTCCAGTATTTTACTGGTATAGAGAGTCCGCAGAGAACGTAGTGGGAAGTATTGCCGGGAATCTGCGGTGTTCCGGACTCGTCGATATAGCAAAAGTAAACCATAATGCCTCGGGGCAGTTGAGGTATAGAAATAAAAAAAGCGACTAGTATCAGGGAGAGACTCCCATGATTGAGACGCTTGGCGACTCGTCCTAGACGCACTGCAAATATACGGATTTTTCAGTAAATCAAAAAATAATTCAGAAAAACGACCGTACTTGTTTTCAGATAGGCCTCTGCAGATAGGAAAGAACAAAAGAAAAATCACGGAAAGGGAAAGCCCATTCCCCTAGTATTGAATGGCGCGGTCAACTTTTTGCGCACCCGGAGGGGGGGCAAGAGTGATATCGTGTCTAAAGTCTTCTTCGGATACGTCTTTCAGGTGGTTTTCAAGATGGCCAGTTGGATTCGGTCACACGCCTTTCGCTAATTTCACGCAGCGCCGTAACGATAAGGGCCATCAGGGAAGAAGTGTAGGCAAAAGTGCGCATCTCGGAGCGCACGGCACGGAGGTGCCGGCATCGGCAAGGGGTCCGGGAAAAAGAGTGTGCCACGTTCCGTCTCTTCGATGCATTTCTTGATTGTGTTGTATGTGCTCCGGTCTGTCAAAGCAGAAGTTTTGCCACAAATACATGATAAATTTGTGGCAAAACAAAAGATAAAATATCTGCTACATTGACATTAAAGTTTGACCCCCTGAGAAATAAGTTTTTTCCTAAGTTCAGACACGTCAATATCCCTTACACTGCTCCGAGAAGCAGAGGCCATAGCTGCAGCCACACCTGCTGCCTGACCCGTTACCAGACAAGTTCCTATCTCTCTGGCATCATAAGTGAGCCCAACGTCAAAACCGAAACAACGCCCTGCAACCAGCAGGTTATGAACACGTTTAGGCGTAAGTGACCTGTAGGGGATTTGCCAAATCGGCCTCTCAGAGCCATTCAACGTACCATTTTTGTACGTCCTGGTACTGTCACCACCGCTTAAACCAATGCAGTCATTATATACAGTGTATTTCAAAGAGTCCTCAAAGGAAACATTATGAACCGCATTAAGCACTCTCGTCACACGAACACCCAACTGACTGGGTGAATCCAGCAGGAACAAATCTTCACAACCCGGTTGCTGCTTGTCTTCCATCGCCTTCTCCCACAGCATTCTCCGGTATTTCATCTGAAGGCGAGTAAGATTATAGACATCCAGTCCATCCTGGTTGTCCTCTCCATGCATGTGCAGAAACTTTACATTCTTCACCGCCGTCTCATTCACACCATCACGGTTCAAATTAGCGGCATTGCCATAACGCCACATTGCACCAATGTGGGCATTTCTTTTTTCGAAATCCTCTCCTGCCCATTCCAAGATATCCCCATCTCCACTACAGTCATTAAACACCTTGGCCTCAAGAGCCACACGACCGCTTTTGCAGTCTGCAATAATTGCATCTATCCGGTCTCCGCTCATTATGGCATTGGCTGCATAACAATTATAGAGAAGACGTACACCGGTTTCAGATATATATTTTTCAAGAACGTACTTGGTTGCCTCTGGGTCAGGGGTCGGATGTTCCTGGTACTGAATGCACATATTCATCTGCGTGAGTTCTGTAACCAGTTCCTGGGCAAAACCGAAAATACATTTTTTCCACTGCCCATCTTTAGCGCAGCCATAGGTGTCAATTACGGGGAGCACGCAGCATCCAGTCCATAAACCACCAAGATAGTATTGCTTCTCGAGCAGGATTACATCAGCGCCGCACCGTGCCGCAGAGACAGCGGCAGAAACTCCGGCAGGACCGCCTCCAAGTATCACGACATCCGCTGTATCTATTACCGGGATCAGGCGCTTGCAAGTATGCCAGCACACTTTTATGCATGCATACTTTTGTCTTTTTGGCTAAGTATGCATAGCAACTTTTCGCACTATTATTATCGGAGTCCAGTCCGGAAATTCACCGAGTTCTTCATTTATACTCTATTATAATGGAGGATTGTTGAGTTGGTCCAAATTGCAAGATGTGCTTTCGTGTCACGAAAGCGATTGCCGCCGCCGTATACTATTTTTATGGAGTTATATTTGCCTTTTCGTATATCGTAAAGCAATAAAAATATACTCTTAAAACACGCTGAAACTGCGACAAAACTGCGACTAGGGCCAAAAAGAAAAGCACCTACATTTCTGCAAGTGCTTGAATCTGAGGTGCTCCCCCTGTTGGACTTGAACCAACGACCCTCTGATTAACAGTCAGATGCTCTAACCAACTGAGCTAAGGAGGAATTTATGTACCCGTGTTGTTTCGGGATTGCAAAGGTACAATCTTTTTTGGATTCTGCAAAGATTTTCGGTAATTTTTTTCTTATCTTTGTAGGACGCAATTATTACGGCCAACAAGATGGATATCGATCTCCTTTCAAAAATGGTAAAAGAAGCGGTTATGGATCACGACAGCATTACGCTGCCGGGGCTTGGCTGTTTTTCGGCAGAGCTTGTTCCCGCCTCTTTTGCCGACAGGGGGTACACTATTCTGCCGCCGTACCGAAGGCTCTATTTCTCGCCAAGGCAGGGCGAGGACCGCATCCTGGCACAGATGTATGCGGCGTCCAATGACATTTCCGAGGCCGATGCGACACGTATCCTTACGGATTTTCTGACGGAGTTGAAGGAGGTCCTTAAGCAGAAGAAGACTGTGATTTTCCCGGGTTTGGGAAGGCTTCGTGCCACAAGGGAGAATCATTTTTTCTTCGTCTCGGACGAAGATTTGGACATTTATCCCGCCGGTTTCGGCCTTAAGCCGATTTCACTGAAGACGCACGAAGAGACGAAGGAGGAGGTGGCCGAAGCAGTGGCCACGCTGGCTGGGATACTTACGGCAGAGCCAGAGGAGGAGATGGCCGGTCAAGCCGGCCATGACGAACCGGAGCCCGAGCCGAAGCCGGAGCAGGAACCAGAACCAGAACCGGAGCCCGAGCCGAAGCCGGAGCCGGAGCCGGAGCAGGAACCAGAGCCAGAGCCAGAGCCAGAGCCGGAGCCCGAACTGGAGCCAGAAGCTGAACCAGAACCGGAGGTTGTCATTCCGAGCGGAGCGAGTGAATCTCAAAGAGATACGCTCGGTCCTGCGGACCTCGGTATGACAGAAGAGCCAGAGGAGATGACCGATCAGGTCGGTCATGACGGAGCAAAGCCTAAGCGGGGTTGGAAGGTGTTCTGGAGGATTATTCTGGCGATTGTTATTATCCTGGTAATAGCCGTGATTGCAATTGTTGTAATCGGGCGAGTGGCGCCGGAGTGGCTGGATTACTATCTGTATTCGCCGGAGGAATTTGAAATTCTCCACAATTTGGACTAACTTCGCGCTGCAAAAAACAGTTTAGTTTATGTCTGTAGTTCGCCACGAAGATTACAAGTTCTGCCAAGATATCTGCATACCCTGTTATCTGACCGATAAGAATACCGTCCTGCGTCCTTCCTCGTTCATGGATCTGGCGCAGGAAATTGCGTATTGGGCGGCGCAGGAGCTGGGTTTCGGCTACGACACTCTTCACGTCCACCATACCGCCTGGGTGCTCAGCCGTATGCATATCCATTTCGGGAAAGCCCCGCTTTGGAGAGACGAAGTCACGCTTTTCACCTGGCACAAGGGCGCCAGCAGCCTTTTCTACCTGAGGGACTTTGAGATGAAAGATAAGGAAGGAAAGACCATAATCGATGCAACCAGCTCATGGGTGGTAATCGACGAACAGACCAGAAGACTGGTTCGCCCGGAAGATCTTAAAAACCTGACGGACGTTGGGGACGTGGACAATGCCATTGAGGAACCTGCTCCCAGGTTAATGCTGCCCACGGACATGGAACCGGCAGGGGAGCATGTGGTGGCATATTCAGACCTTGATATACTTGGCCACAGTAACAATCCCCGCTACGTAGTATGGGCCATGGACTGCCTCCCTGAGGAAGAGCGCTATGTCAAGGACCTTTACATCAATTTTACAAAAGAAACCCATCTGGGTGAAACAGTGCAGCTGTTCAGGCATAAATCCGAGAACAGATGGTGGGTGGAAGGCCGCGTGGAAGGCAAAACCTGTTTTTCCCTTGAACTTGAATACTGACACCTATGCATGATCTTTTCTTCGGCTACGGCGTAGCCCATTCCATATTGCTCCTTGCCTTTGTCATAGGCGTGGGACTGTATCTTGCCCGTTTCAAGGTAAAGGGTGTGTCTCTTGGCTCTACCTGGATTCTTTTCATAGGCATCCTCATGGGCCATCTGGGATTCCGATGCGACATTGACATACTTCATTTCGTAAAGGAATTCGGCCTCATCCTCTTTGTATTTTCCATCGGCCTTCAGGTAGGCCCCGGCTTTTTCCACTCATTCAAAAGCGGCGGGGTAAAGATGAACCTCATCGCTGTGATGAACATCCTTCTTGCAGTGGCGATAACCTATGCGATATCGGCAATCACAGGTGAGGACCTTAAAACCATGGTGGGAGTCATGTCCGGCGCTGTTACCAACACCCCTGGCCTTGGTGCAGCTCAGCAAACCTTCGTTGACGGTGCCGTTGCAGGAGGAGTCAGCCACATGGCTGCCGCCAAATCATCGGAAGTCCTTGCTTCGGCCTATGCAGTTGCCTATCCAATAGGCGTGATAGGCGTAATAGCCGTTATCATCCTTTTCAAGGCCATTTTCAAAATCGACCATAAAAAAGAGCTCCAGGCCATAAAGGACAGCGACAAGCAGGCCGAGCTAAATGCAAGGCGCATGCACGTAGAGGTGGACAATCCCGCCATTTACGGGAAAACGCTGGGGCAAGTGCAGAATGAGTTCAGTTGCGCTTTCGTGGCTTCAAGGATAATGAAAGGGGACAGAGTGTCTTTCGCTATGCCCGATACAGTCCTGGAAGAGGGTGATAAGCTTCTCCTGGTGACCTCGCAGCCGGAGGTAGACAGGCTCCGCATTATCTTCGGCAAGGAAGTGCCGCTTCACGTAGTGGACTGGGAAGTTAAAGCTCCAGATATGGTTACCCGCCGAATCGTAGTGACTCAGTCCTCACTTACAGGTAAAAAGCTGAAGGACCTGCATTTCAGGAGCGCTTACAGCGTGAACATCACCCGCGTCATAAGAGCCGGTGTGGAACTGGTTGCCCGCGGCGACCTGTATCTCCAGGTCGGGGATGGCCTGATCGTAGTCGGGCCTGAGGAAAAGATAGACCAGATGGCGGCAGAGGTGGGCAATTCCAACGATGCCCTTAACAAACCCTATCTGGTGCCCATTTTCATCGGCATCGTCCTTGGTATCATCCTCGGCATGATTCCTATCCGTTTCCCCGGCATTCCGCAGGCCATCAAGTTGGGTCTTGCCGGCGGTCCGCTCATCGTCGCTATACTCCTTGGCCACTTCGGCCCCAAGTACAAGATAACCACCTACACCACAACCAGCGCCAACCTGATGGTGCGCGAGATAGGCATTTCGCTCTTCCTTGCTGCTGTTGGTATCGGCGCGGGTGAGAATTTCTGGAGCTCAATCGTAGGCGGAGGCTACTGGTGGATACTTTACGGCGCAGCAATCACCATTATCCCTCTGTGCATCACATTCATAGTGGCAAGGGCTGTGTGCAAGCTCAACTTCTACCAGATTTGCGGCCTCATAAGCGGCTCCTGCACCAATCCGCCGGTGCTTGCCTTTGCGCAGGGAATGTACGGAAGCGACTATACGTCGGTAAACTACGCTACGGTATATCCGCTTTCCATGTTCATGAGAGTGCTGGTAGCGCAGGTTCTGGTTCTTATAGCGCTGGGCTGATATGCTTGAGATCCTTTACCCGTCCTCTCCGGCCCCGCTTTTCCCCAGGCCAAGCGCAGACAACCCCGGTTTCAGGCCAGTGGCCGATGCCGAAGAAATGCTGCCGCTGGTGAATGAAGAAGGCGTTGTTTACGGCCAGGCGTGCCGAAAATGGTGTCACTCCGGCTCCAAGGCACTTCATCCCGTGGTTCACCTTCACATTATCGACCGTTTCGGCAAGCTGTTCCTTCAGAAAAGGGCGCCGGGGAAGGACTTCCTCCCCGGTTATTGGGATACGGCAGTGGGCGGACATGTTTCTTATGGCGAGCAGCTTCTGGAAACCCTGTACCGCGAAGCCGCCGAGGAGATAGGCCTTACCGCCTTCAATCCGAATCTGCTGGAAAGCTATGTCTATGAATCAGGACGGGAAAGGGAGCTGGTTTTCGTTTTTGCGGCAGTGGGACATCCCAATCTGAAACCAGCCAACGCCGAAGTCTCCGAAGGCCGCTGGTGGTCCTTTGAAGAGTTGGAAAATCTGATGGGAATGAACGTGCTGACTCCTAATTTCGAAACGGAATTCGAGAGGATAAAGGCCAGCCTGCTAAGCCTGCTGTAGGGTCTGACCCCAGGTCTGGTCAATCACCGCGCGGACATCAGCGTTGGCCGATGGAGTGAGCCCTTCATATACCGCGCAATGCTCCGATGCGCATACGTCGAAGTCCAGATGCTTTATTGCTTCCGAAGGGGCGGGGGATTCCTCCTTGTGCTCGAGGTAAGTCACAAGCTGAGGCGTGCCTCCTAAAACAGGGCCTCCTTCGGCCTTCTTTCCTTGCTTACGCCGCTGCATGGCTTGCATTGCAAAGGTTCTCGCTTCCAGCGCCTTGTCCTTCTGTATGTCCTTCGGGAAGGCCGAAACTACGCTAAGCAGGTAGTCCTCCAGCCCGAGGGCGTTTATTGCAAGGACCTTCCCGCAGCTCACTATGAACTTTACGGTGCCGGCGTATCTCCTTTCTCCGTCTTCCAGATACAGGATAAAAGAAGGTTCGGCGAAAAGAGTGGATATGGTGGCGGCTTCGAAGACAAGTTCGTCGTACAGGACGCCGCCGTAGTCTATCTTCCCTTCGCGGTAGCTTACCTTCTGAGGTCCGGCGCCGTCGGAGATGATTTCGAAGCTTATTTCCTTGGATTGGCAGATACCCACCTCAAGCTTAGGCTGAGTGCGCACAAGACGCCAGAGGAGGTGCTCTTCCTGCTCCCGGGTAAGGCAGACATCTTCGTATATGTGATGCAGTACATCCGGAGTGATGCGGTCGAAGTCTTCCTCTTCTGGTACCACTACAAATCCGGCCATGTCAGCCGCGCCGGGAGATATGGAGAAGTGATCGGCCCCTTCCGCGAAGTAGCAGCGTGGTTTCTCCTCCCTCCGGAGTGTCACGACCGCACGGTATTCTCCTTCGCTGCAGTAGGTGAAGGCGTTGAAGCGGGGTTCAGTCTCTTCGGCCACAAGGTTCAGGCAGTCCAGGAGTCTGTAGAACATCTTGGCCATCGATTTTGACGTAGAGGCCCGGAGCATAAATATGCCTCTGTTGAAAGGCTTGTAATGATACAGCCGGGCGTCGCGCACGGAGTCCACGAATTCAACTTCTTCCGGTTCCTGCCCAGCTGCAAGGGCTCTCAGAAGCCTTTCGGCCGACCTTTCCAACGGCATGTACCCTTTGGGACAGGCCTGGAAATGCGCATGCTGGGGCACGGTGGTCCCGCTGTTGGGGCTGTTGTAAAAGACTATATAACCTTCAAGGGCCGATGCCAGGTCCAGCATGTCCGGGAAGCGGTGCCAGATGGTCTGTGGGGCATGTATGTCACGCGTTATGACCAGGTGGTTGGGGAAGATGGGCGCACGGTTCACCAGTATATTGTACTTCCTGCCCTTCCTGCCTTCGAAGGGAAGGGTGTGCTGATGCTCCATGTAATTTTCTTCGCACAGGGGACAGCCGCTGTCGAAGTGGGGAACGCGACCGGGATTGGACTGTATAGTCACCAAGAGGCCCTCAAGGGGCACTGTGCGTGTGCGTGTGCTCTTGAGGGCTCGGTACTTGGCCGCCACTGTCGGCCAGAGCGAAAGCTGGTCGTGGACGAATTTGTCAATATCGATTGCCATTAACGATAGACGTTGTACTGGTTGTACATCGAACCGTACATCTGTCCGAGGACCTCCAGATAAGGTACTCCCTCAAACAGGGTGGTGCGGTATACGGTGTTGTCCACCATGTAATACTCGATACCGTTCATGACTATGGTCTCATAGTCGTCGGGCAGGGAAGTTACCAGTGCTCCGGCGGGAGGAACAATGGTGGTGTACACTCCCGAGGCCGAAATGGTGTAGAAAATACCGTCCTGGTAGAAGTACTCGGCATTTGCGTTGGCGTAGCTCTGGACCAGACCAAGCTTGCTGGCTAGTTCATAGGCCGTGAGCGCGCGATTGGCGTTGATGGCGTAGGCGGCGTTCTGGGCTATGATTTGGGCGTTTTGCTGGGCGATTATGAGGTTCTGCCTTGCGATGATGTTGTAGTAGTCGAATGCGCTTTCGTAGGTGCGGTAGGTGTCGCAGTAGTAAGAGAAGCGTATTGCCCTAAGGATAGCGCGGTTAATTGCATGCTCCAGCGGTGTGCCGAAGGGAGGACGGCATACTACGTAAGATCCGCCGTAAGGACGGTAATAAATGCCGTTATAGTAGTAATAGTCTATGCCCCAGTGGCTGATGCGGCGCCAGTTGGAGGGAAGCCTGTTGATGCGGTATCCGTAATAGTGAGGATGGTCTCCCCAGAAGTAGCCGGGACGGTCCCAGGCCATGGGCTCTCTCTGGCGGGGAGGTACGCGGTACATGTTGTGGCGGTCGTCCACACGCATGTCGTCGCTGTAGCGGTAGTTGTAGCCGTCGTCGCGATAGGCGCTGCCCTGTGAAGCGGATACTGACTCGCTTGAGGCGACTGCGGAAAGGCCGCTGCGGGTGACATTGCTGCTGCTTCTGGCCTGTCCGGAGACCGAGGCGTTTTCGGTGGAAGTGACGCCGCGGTGGTCGTCCTGAGAGGAAGAACCTGCTACGCGGGCGCTGGAGCCGGAGCTGGAATTGCCGGTGGAACGTACGGCGGAGCTGCTGCCGCTTGTGGAACGGACGCTTCCGGAACCGCTATCGGTGGAGCGGGTCGATGAACCGCTGCTGTAGCTGCTGCTGGAACGGGTGCTGGAAGATGAGCTGCTGCTGGTGCTTCTGGTGGAAGAACCGGTGGAGCTGCTTCCGCTGCCGGTGCGACGGTCCTGCTGTGAGCTGGAGCTGACGGAGCTTCCGCTGGAGCGGGTTGCAGAGCTGCTGCCCGAACGGCTGCTGGAGCTCACCGAACTGCCGGAAGAGCGGGTTCCCGACGTGCTGCTGCCGGAGGACCGGGTGCTCGAAGAACTGCTTCCTGACGAACGGGTTGTGGATGAAGAACCGGTACTGCGGGTTGACTGTCCGGTGGAACGTGAACCTGAGCCTGAGCCGCCTCTGGTCTGGGCGGACATATCGGGTGCCATGAGCATAGCCATAGCCAGCATCATGGAACCGGCAAGTGTGATAAGTCTTCTCATAGCGCAAAAGTTTTAAAAGTTTAACGGTACAGGTAATAATTCTTCGAAAGCTCCCTGAAATTGTCCACATCCTTGGTCCAGTAATCGAGGATGTCCTCAACTTTGAGGCGCTTTCCAAAAGCAGTCCTTACATAATCCGTACCAGAGATGATATCCAGCATTCTGGTCTTTTTCATGGGATAGGGATTATGGTCGGGGTAAAGCTCGTTCACGGCTTGCATTACATAGAATTGAATAAGCGTTACGGGAGCTTTTTCGTAGTCGGTGAAAAAGAACTGTACCCCATGAAGGAGTTTGCCCTGCTTGCTGCCTGCGATGGGCTTGTAATGGATTGTGCGGAAAGCGGTTCCGGGTATACAGTAGCTGTTGAGCTTGTCAAGGAGTGCATCGGCGTCTATCCATTCGGCGGCGAAAGTTTCGAAGGGGATGGTGTAGCCGACGCCGGTATTCAGATGGCCGAATTCCCCGGCAATCCCAGATGCGGCATAGCACAGGGCCGATTGCACCGAAGGAATATTGGGCGAGGGGAGTATCCAAGGGAGGCCTGTATCTGCAAATTTCATGCATCTTCTCCAGCCGCGCATCGGAACTACGCCAAGGCGGCATTTCAGGTTGGGCAGGTCGCCTTTTTGCCCGCAATTGAGGCCTTCTTCGTTAATGAGGCCGGCGAGTTCGCCCACTGTGAGCCCGTAAACGAAGGGGATCTTGAATTCACTCACGAAAGAATGATAACCGTCTTCCACCAGGCATCCCTCTATCTTATAGCCTCCGAGAGGATTGGGGCGGTCCAGGACAAGCACTTCAATATCGGCTTTGGCGCAGGCTCGCATTACAAGTCCCAGAGTGGAGATGAAGGTGTAACAGCGCGTGCCGACATCCTGGATGTCGTATACCATTACGTCTATGCCATTGAGCATTTCGGGCGTGGGTTCGCGTGTGTCGCCGTAAAGGGAATAGACCGGAAGGCCGGTGCGGGGATCGTTCCCGGAGGTGATTTTTTCACCGGCATACACATCGCCCCTTACTCCGTGCTCCGGGCCGAAAAGAGCCACGAGGTTCACTTCCGGAGCTTCGAAAAGGATGTCGATGGTGGATTTGAGCTGCCTGTCCACGCCGCTGGGATTGGTCACGAGGCCTACACGTTTTCCCTGAAGCTCCTCGAATCCGTTTTCGCGAAGGACTTCGATGCCGGGTACGACCTGGGCGTTAATGGCCGACAGCCCAATTATCATGGTAATTATGGTCGCGATTGCTTTTCTCATAGTATGGCAGGTGTTATGTCAGTGATCAGTTTCAGGGTTCTGAGGAGAGGGTCGATGGGGCCTGATGCCGTAACGCTTAGCTGCGCGGGGCCTTCGCCGATAGTTGCGCCTGCATCTTCCAGCACCCTTTTGGTCTGTTTTGCTACGGCAGGCGCCGGGTCTATCACTCTGACTCCGGGCCCGGCCAGGCGCTCTATTACTGTTTGAAGGAAGGGATAGTGGGTGCATCCGAGCACTATTGTATCGGCCCCTTCGTCCAGCAGCGGCTGCAGTGAGGCCTTTACGGTTGTTTCTGCCTCCGGGCCGTCCAGGATGCCGTTTTCCACCAGTTCTACAAATCCTTTGCCAACGTGTTCCACTATTTTTACGTCGTCTTCGTAAAGGCCGCGGGTGTTCAGGTATTTGGAGCCTTTAAGGGTTCCGGCGGTTGCGAGCACGCCGATGACTCCGCTTTTTGTGCCAAGAGCTGCCGGCTTAACAGCAGGTTCCATTCCTACGAACGGGATTTGGGGATATTCGGCCCTGAGCGTTGCGATTGCGGCAGCAGTTGCGGTGTTGCATGCCACCACTATCACATCGGCCCCTTTATCGAGAGCCCAGTCTGTGATGAAGCGGGCCCTGTCCTGGATGTATTCGGGCGACTTCTCGCCGTAGGGGCAGTGCGCGTTGTCCGAAAAGTAGAAATAACTCTCCAGGGGGAGAGTCTTTTGAAGCTCCCTAAGGACCGAAAGACCGCCGCTTCCGGAGTCGAATATACCTATCTTTGCCATATAGCACAAACTTACAGAAATTTTCGTAATTTTGCAAAATATGATAACTCTTGACCAGATAAAGGAATTGCAGCAGCGGGTGGCATCGCTGGAATCGTCGCTTGACATACCTGGGAAGCGCAGGGACGTGGAGAAAAAGACTCAGGAAAGCCTTGCGCCGGACTTTTGGGGGGATCCCAAGGCCGCCGAAGCTTTCATGAAAAAGCTTTCCGGCATAAAGTCCTGGGTTACAGGCTATGACAAGGCCCGCAGTCTTGCCGACGACCTGGACGTGCTGTACGAGTTCGCCCATGACAGTATAAATGGCAGCGAAGACGAAGCCGTGGAAACGGACGAAACCCGTGAGCTGGCTGCAAGCTATGCCGATGCCCTTGAAGCTGTTGAGGCTTTGGAACTGAAGAACATGCTTGGCGGCGAAGGCGACAACCTTGGCGCAGTGCTTACCATAAATTCAGGCGCAGGCGGCACTGAAGCCAACGACTGGAGCTCGATGCTTTTCCGCATGTACCTCCGCTGGGGGGAGAGAAACGGCTACAAAATGACCGTTACATCCCTGCTGGAAGGCGAAGAAGCCGGCATCAAGAGCGCAACCATAGAAGTTGAAGGGGATTACGCGTACGGCTATCTTAAGGCCGAAAACGGAGTCCACCGTCTGGTGCGTATTTCGCCCTTCAACGCCCAGGGAAAGCGCCAGACCACGTTCTCCAGCGTGTTCGTTTACCCTCTGGTCGATGACAGTATCAATATCGAAATCAATCCTTCTGACCTGGAATGGGATACCTTCCGCAGCGGCGGCCATGGCGGCCAGAACGTGAACAAGGTTGAAACTGGCGTGCGTGTAAGGCACCTGCCTTCCGGAATAATGGTGGAGAACACCGAAACCCGTTCGCAGCAGGATAACCGCCAAAGGGCTCTCCTTATTCTGAAGTCCCGTCTGTACGATATCGAACTGAAGAAAAGGCAGGAAAAACAGGCCGAACTTGAAGGCCAGAAAAAGCGTATCGAATGGGGCTCGCAGATACGCAACTACGTCCTTCATCCCTACAAACTGGTCAAGGACCTGCGCACAGGCGTATCCACCGCCGATACACAGGGCGTCCTGGACGGAGACCTTAACGAGTTCATGAAAGCCTACCTTATGGGCACCGGATCCGCCGTCACAGATCCCGACGATCTGGATTAGATCAGGCGGATTCCTTCGGCCTGCATTTCTTCAAGGGCCTTCAGATGTCCTTCATAGTCCACGTACGCGATGCAGTCTTTAAGAACCGAGACCTTGAAACCGGCTTTCAGAAGGTCTTCGGCGGTGTTCCTTACGCAGTATTCGGTGGCTATGCCGCAAATCAGCACATTGCGGATTTCCATGAGCTCCAGTACTTCGCCCAGACTTTGGCCGGCGGGATTGCGGCCTTCGAAGGCGCTGTACTGCTCCAGTGCCTGGTTTTCGCCCTTGTAAAAGCACAGGTCTTCCGACATGTACGGAGACAGAGCTTTATGAACCTCGGCCCCATGGGTGCCCTGAACGCAGTGAGGAGGCCACGGGCCGCCCTGAGGTATGAAAGAACTGTGATTTGCCGGGTGGTGGTCCCGCACGAAAAGAATGGGAAAAATGCTGCGTATGCCGCTGTCGTCAGGGTCGGTTTTCCCGGTTTCCTCTTCGATGTACGCTAAGGTTCCGGCTACTGCTTTGTCCGCTTCCTTGCAGGCCATCGAGCCGTCGATAAAGTCGTAGAGCATGTCCACAACCAGAAGTGCGCTGTCTTTCATGGGCATTGAACTTTTCCGCAAATATAGCTATATTTGTCGAAATTAACGCCTTTAAAGATGGATATCATAAACAATGCGTACGTTTCGGACAAGTACCAGTACACCATGGGAAAATCCTACCTGGACTGCGGGAAACAGGACCAGATCGCCGTCTTCAATCTCTTTTACCGCAAGGCCCCGGAGAATAACAACTGGGCAGTTGTCAGCGGCACCGAGGAAGTCATAGAAATGGTGCTGGCTCTGGGTACGGAACCGGAAGAGTTTTATGAACGCTTTCTCCCAGGTGAAGAGTATAGGGAACTCCGCAAGTATTTGAGCACCATGAAGTTCACCGGCGACGTGTATGCAATGCGCGAAGGTGAGATAGTGTTTCCGAATCAGCCGGTTATTACCGTAGTTGGGCCCCTTGTGCAGGCCCAGGTCCTGGAAACTCCCATGCTTTGCATAATGAACCATCAGATGGCGGTGGCAACCAAAGCCTCCCGCGTATGCCGTTCCACTGACAAACCCGTGAGCGAGTTTGGCTCAAGGCGTGCACACGGTCCCTGGGCTGCCGTTTACGGCGGCAAGGCGGCGCAGATAGCAGGCTGCGCCAGCTCCTCCAACATACTCACTGGTGCATTCAACGGCGTCCCCTCAACCGGCACAATGGCCCACAGCTTCATCACTTCATACGGTTCCACCGTAGAAGGTGAGCACCAGGCATTTACGGACTATATCAAAACCCACCGCGGAGAAAATATCATTCTTCTGATTGACACATACGACACTCTCCGCTGCGGTATAAAGAACGCCATACGCAGTTTCAAGGAGAACGGAATAGACGATAATTACGCTCCCGGCTACGGCATCCGCCTGGACAGCGGCGACCTTGCCTATCTATCTCAGGAAGTCAGGAAAATACTTGATTCTAACGGCCTTACCAAGTGCAAGCTATTCGCCACCA
>CAMOIT010000036.1 GCA_946616285.1 uncultured Bacteroidales bacterium
ACCTGGATGTAGACCAGACCTTCATCGCAGCTATCCTTACCATCATCGGTTACGCCATCAACGATAACGTGGTTATCTTCGACCGTATCCGTGAGCAGAGGGGCCTGCACCCGAAGGAAGACTTCCGCACCACGGTTAACACCGCTCTCAACGCAACCCTCACCCGTACCATGAACACCTCGGTATCCACCCTCCTGCCTATGCTCGCCATCGCCATCTTCGGCGGCGAAAGCATCCGCGGTCTGGCCGTGGCCCTCTGCCTTGGTGTCGTCATCGGTACCTACGCTTCCATCATGATCGGTACCCCCATCATGTTCGACGCAACCGTCTCCGCCGCCAAGAAGCAGCAGAACAAGTAAGTTGCAGCTGTTTTGGCCCGCCGCTGTCCACTCAGCGCGGACCAAGCAACAGAAGCACATCATACTCAAAATCGGCTGGCCCTAGGGTTGGCCGATTTTTTCGCATACTCCTCCCACCGTTTTCCCACCGTTTTCCCACCAGTCACCTCACCAGTCACCCATCCAATCACCCATCCAATCACCCATCCAATCACCCATCCAATCACCCATCCAATCACCTCATCCAATCACCTCATCCAATCACCCATCCAGTCGCCTCATCCAATCACCTCATCCAATCACCCGTGCAGTCGCCTAAAGCACACTTTCGGCCCCAATTCTCACATTCTGTGCTTTACCCAACCCTTTCCCCTTGCCTAAAGCACACTTCCCGGCCCCAATTCTCACATTCTGTGCTTTACCCCACCCTTTCCCCTTGCCTAAAGCACACTTCCCGGCCTGTTTTCCACATTCTGTGCTTTAGCCGTTGGTAAGTGTGCCAGGTCTGAAAAATATGCTCCTCCTGGCACGCTTTTCAGCCACTCACGGCTTCTGGCGTTCCTGGTCTGTAGGGAAAAATCAGACCCGGCACCGAAAAGCATCAGACCTGGAACATTTCATCTCAGACCTGCGACGTCACCGTGACGATGAAGGGAAAGAAAACGGTAGAAAACGTGACTGAGACCGGAGGGAATGGCCGGTATGAAGGTATTTGTGAGAGGAATGCACCTCCGCTCAGCAGGCAAAAAGGGGGGCAGCCCGGTCGCTTGACGGCTAACGCCTCCCTTTTAGCCACGCCTTTGGCGCGTCTAACGGTCGTTGAACGGACGCCCTCATACCCGGCGGACCCTGAGTCGGTCCCTGAGCTTGTCGAAGGGCCTGGCGAAGAGCCTGTCGAAGGGCTGACGAAGGGCCTGGCGAAGAGCCTGTCGAAGGGCTGACGAAGGGCCTGGCGAAGAGCCTGTCGAAGAGCCTTTCGAAGGGCCAGCCGAAGGGCGACCGCGAATCTTTGCAACAAAAAAACCGGCCCCGTGGTGGGACCGGTAAACTATTTGGGATAATCCCTGAATCCGGTTGGATACTCTTTGGAACTGTCAGGGGATGTCCTCCCGCCAAGACCGCCGGGGGAGGTCCTCCGGAAGGGGAATTACTCTGCGGGCTGCTCTTCGGGGTTCTCCTGGGAGATGGGGAAGGCGGGGATTTCGTCTGCTGCGGACTCGGTCTGGTTCAGGATTTCGGTGCTGACTGCATCGTTGGCGCCTTTCTGGGTGTTGCCGCGGGCTACGAATACCGTAACGATGGAGCAAACGAGGATGAAGCTGACCAGCCACCAGGTGGCTTTTTCCAGGATGGTTGCCGTCTGGCGTACGCCGAGGGTCTGGTTTGCAGAAGTGAAGTTGGTTGCCAGGCCGCCGTCCTTGCCGTTCTGAAGGAGGACGACAGCAATCAGGAGAATGGCCGCAATAATGATGAGGACGACCAGGATTGTAAATGCTGCGTTCATTATATTATTCTTTTATTTTTAATTCAATTTGTCAATAAGGGATGCAAAGTAAGCACTTTTTTCCGGAAAATCCAAAATCAGACGGGAATAAATGAGTCTTGCCTCCTCCGGACGGCCCTGTTCGGCGAAAATACGGGCCAGAGTCTCGGTCGCGAACTGGTTGGCAATCTCGGAAAGGCTTTCGTCCTGAGAGGTCACTTCGGCAGGCTTTTTACCGGCAAAGCGGGAGAATATGTTGTCGTCCCCCTGGCGGACTTTGTCGTACTGCGACTGTGAGAAGTAATCTCCTCCCACAACGCGTACTTGGCGCTCCTCATCCGCGGCCGACTGCTCCATGTACGATGCCAGAAGCTTAGCCACTTCCTTGTCCGAGTAATCGGACGTGGCGGAACTGCGGAGCATGTCCGAGAGTATTGTGCGGTCCGGGACGAAAAGGGCTTCGGCCGCGAACTGCGCTTCCCCCCAGCTGTCGCCGCCCATCTGCGACATTCTCCGGCAAAGTTCCACCCGGGCTGCGCTGTACCAGGGATACAGGTTCACAACGCCTGCAAGTTCGTCCAGGGTAAGGGTATGGATGTCGATATGTGATGCCGTGCCTACCATTGCGCTACCGTTGCGTTAAAAATATCTTCGACAAGCTTTTCCACGATGGTGTCGCACAAAGTGCCTTCCACTGCGTCCAGGGACTGGGTTGCGTCGAAGTCTTCGTATGCCGAAAAGGTCTTGGAAACGTCGTCCTCCGGGTATTTCTTGTTGGCAAAATCTACCTTTACAGTTACCGTAAGGCGGTTCTGCGCAGCCTGTTCGTCGGCCGTGATGGCCGTTGCCTTTACGTCGTATCCGGTAATTTCGCATACCAGCTCAAGGTCTCCGTCCACGTCCACCTGCTCCAGGCTGGTGAGTTTGCGGAACTTGTCCTGAAGGGCCTCGGTCACGAGGTTGGACAGCGACGGATTCACGCGAAGGGCCTTGTACTCCACGTAAGGAATAGTGATGGTCTTTACGTCCGGCTGTATGGAAGTGCCTGTAAAAGAATAGATTCCACAGGAAACGGCCATAAGGCCAAGGAGCGCTGCTATTATTATGCGTTTCATTTCTTGCGGTATTCTTCGGGGAGTTTGCGGTACAGGGAGCGCTCGCTCATGCCAAGCTCTTCTGCGGCCTTTTTGCGGTTTCCGTGATACTTGTCAAGTGCCTGACGGATAAGTTCTTCCTCCGTTTTCCGGACCGACAGGGTATGCGCCTCCGGAGCCGACGGAGTTTCCACGTGCACGATAGGCCTTCCGGCGCCGAAATCATCCTGCCCCTGCCATTCGGCCTCCTGGAAATCTTCTTGCACAGGCGGTGCGGGAAGCGCCTGGCGGTCCATCCTTGCCTTCAGGCTGTCCACCTCCTGTTTAAGGTCGAAAATAGCCTTGAAAATGGCCTGCCTCTCTTCGGCGGCAAAGGAAGATGTCTGCTGCTGCGACGGCCCCTCGTACAGCACGGGGATGGGTTCGCCTTCCTCGCGCGGCATGAAAGGCGCCAGGTCCTGGGCCGAAAGCTCTATCCTTTGCATCGTAGGCGTAACTTTCACCGAAAGCATTGCGGTAAGGCTTTGCGTAAATCCCTGCAGCTGACGGATATTGCCCGGCCATCGGTACTGCTCCAGAAGGCGTATTGCATCCGGCTTAAGGGAAATCTTGCACATCCCGTTCACCTCAGAAAAGTCAGAAGTAAACTTGCGGAAAAGCAGATAAATATCTGACTTCCTGTTCCTTAGCGGAGGTATGCGAATCTGTGCGGCCGAAAGGCGGAAATAAAGGTCCTCGCGGAACTTTCCGCGCTTGACTGCCTCGTAAAGATGGACGTTGGTAGCCGCGACGATGCGTACATCCGTGTGCTCCACCTTATTTGAGCCGACTTTCCTGTATTCCCCGCTCTGCAGCACGCGCAGCAGCAGCGCCTGGGACTCCAGCGGAAGTTCCGCAATCTCGTCCAGGAAAAGGGTGCCGCCGTCGGCCTCTTCGAAATAGCCCTTGCGGTTGTCCGTGGCGCCGGTGAAAGAGCCCTTCACATGGCCGAAAAGCTCCGAATTCACCAGTTCCTTGGGCAGTGCGCCGCAGTTGACCACGAAGAAAGCTCCCTGCCTGCGTGCGCTGAAGGAGTGAATGATTCGGGCGAAACTTTCCTTGCCTACGCCGCTTTCCCCCTGAATGAGCACGCTCAGGCCCGTAGGGGCAAACTTGACGGCCGTTTCTAGGGCGTTGTTAAGCGCGGAATCGTTGCCGATTATATCGTATTTGTTTTTTAATGCTTGCAGGTCCATAGTCTCTGCAAATTTAGCAATTTATTTCAATAAATTCCGTATATTTGTCTACTGGCATAAAAGCAAAATTTATAAAACACATACAATGAAAGCTTTCAAGATTTTTGCAGCAGCCGCACTGGCCCTTTCGGCCATTGCCTGTGCATCTCCCGAAAAAATGGCCAAAATGGCCGAAAACGTTAAGGTCACCTGCCAGCCCGGCGTGCTGGAGGTTGTTAACGGCACAATCGACGCAACTGTTTCAGTGACCTATCCCAAGGACTATTTCAACTCCAAAGTAATCCTGGAAGTCACCCCCGTCATCGTCTACGAAGGCGGCGAGGCCTCCATGGCTCCCTTCAGATACCAGGGCGAAAAAGTCAGGGATAACTACAAAGTAGTCTCCTCCGATGGCCAGACAGTCACCGAAAAGCTCCACTTCGACTATGTTGAAGGCATGGAAAAATGTTATCTGGAGCTTCGCGGCAAGGTTCTCGCCGCCTCCAAGGAAGTCGCCCTTCCCTCCAAGAAAGTGGCCGACGGCGCCAACACCACCTACATGCTGGTAAAAGGCAACGGCTTCGTTACTTACAAAGCCGACAACTATCAGGACGTTATTTCCAGCACCACCGAAGGTCAGATCAAGTACCTGGTTAACAGCTCCGACGTCCGCGGCTCCGAGCTTAAGGGTAACTCCGTGAAGGATTTCGTCGCCGCTCTGGACGCCATTTCGGCCGACGAAAGGGCCAAAGTCACCAGCACCGAAATCGTGGCCTACGCATCCCCCGAAGGCTCCGTGGACCTTAACAACAAGCTCTCCGGCAACCGTTCCGAAAGCGCCGTCAAGGCCTGGAACAATGTGACCAAGGGCCACGAAGCCACCGATCCCACCGTCCGCAGCGTCGGCGAAGACTGGGAAGGCTTCCAGCAGCTTGTCGGGGAAAGCGACATCGAAGACAAGGAACTCATCCTCCGCGTCCTGTCCATGTACTCTGATCCCGCAGTCCGCGAGAACGAAATCAAGAACATGTCCCAAGTGTACACCGCTCTCAAAGGTGAGGTTCTCCCCGAACTCCGCCGCGCACGCCTCATCGCAAACGTGGAATATAAGAACTACACCGCCGACGAGCTCCTTTACCTGCTGGACAACAACGCCGGCCTCCTGGACGAAGAAGCCCTCCTGCGCGTAGCCTCCCTGGTGGAAGACCCCGCCCAGAAGGAGAGCACCTACAAGAAAGCCATCGAACGTTTCGACAGCAATCGCGCCCGCTATAACCTTGCCGCCCTCTATCTGGACGAAGGCAAGACTGAAAAAGCCGAAGCCGGCCTGGCCGAGCTTGACGCTACCGACGCAGATGTAATCAACGCAAAGGGTGTCGTGGCACTCCGCAAGGGCAATTACACCGGCGCCGAAGAACTCTTCCGCCGCGCCGGCACCGCCGATGCACAGAAGAACCTCGGCATCGTCCTCATTCTCACCGGCCGCTATGAAGAAGCCGCCCAGGCCCTCAAGGACGTCAGGGGCTGCTGCCACAACACCGTCCTGGCATACATCCTTACCGACCAGCTTGAAAAAGCCGCTTCCGGGGCCCGCTGCAAAGATCCCAAGGTCCAGTACCTCAAGGCCATCATCGCAGCCCGCCAGGGCAATGCCGCCGGCGTAAAGGAGAACCTTGAAAGGGCCTTCCAGAACCCTGCCCTCAAGGAGCGCGCCGCCCGCGACATCGAGTTCGTAGGCTACGAATTTTAGTTCTGTCCCGTGAAAACAGAGACCATACTGGACATCATCTTCTGCATCGCCGTGATGCCGGGGATGATGTTCCTTTTCCCCACGGCCGAATGGCTGCTGTGGCATCCCGGCCACGTGCTTCTGTACGTGGTCTGGCTGTATGCCGTATGGTTTCTGTGCCGGAAAATACTGGCCCCAGCCGCCATGCAGGGTTGGAAGGGCCTTGCAACGGTTATCGGCACTCTGTTTTTGGTGGCTGCGGTGACATTCCTGATGTCCCTGTCCCCGGTGGAATTTCCCCGCTCCGCCGACGATCTTGGCAAAATACAGCCCCACGTTCGTGCAATGTGGGTTCTGCTCCTTGCCGACATATCCTACAGTCTCACCGTGGGAATACTTTCCACCCGCATCAATGAGCTAAGCATGGAGCGCGCAAAGGCCCGGGAGGCCGAAAAGGCGAAAGCCGCCGTGGAAACCAGGCGCCAGGCCGTGGCCTCTGTAAGCGGGGACGATATAGTGGTAAAATCGGACTACAAGAAGGTGCATGTGCCCATTTCGGCCATCCTTTACGTGGAAGGGCGCAACAACTACGTCTGCATCCACGTAGAGAACCACGACGACGTGGTATCCCAGACCACCCTGAAAAGCATAATGGATATGCTTCCGGAAGGAAAATTCGTGCGCATCCACCGCTCTTTCATAGTACCGCAGTGGCGCATAGTTAGCCATAACGGCACGGGCGTCACGCTTATGGGCGTGGCCGAAACCCTGCCGGTAGGCCGTGCTTTCAAGGAACAACTTAACAAGGCCGATGAAAAATAAGGACTTCTACGGAACCCGTTCCACCGCGTGGTGGAAGGTGGCCATCGCAATGATAGGCTCCTGCATGTCGGGCGTCACTTTCGTGTCGGTTCCCGGCATGGTGGGCGTATCGGGCTTCGGCTACCTGCAGATGGCCATGGGCTTCATCCTTGGCTATCTGGTCATCGCCTTCGTCCTTACTCCACTTTATTTCAGGCTGAATGTAGTTTCGGTCTATGAATATCTGGACAAGCGCTTCGGCATAAGTTCCCATCGCACCGGAGCCTGGTTTTTCTTCATCTCCAAGATACTGGGGGCTTCGGCCCGGCTGTACCTTGTATGCGCTACGCTGCAGTTGCTGCTTTTCGGCCCTTTGGGCGTGCCTTTCTGGATTACGGTGCTGGTTTCGGTGCTGCTGGTTTGGCTGTATACCGTCCGTGGCGGCGTAAAGGCGGTAATCAGCGTTGACATCATTAAAACCCTATGCATGCTTCTGGCGGTGGGCCTTTGTATGGTACTCATAGCCCGCGAAGTAGGAAAGCCTGACACATCGTACATGAGGGTCTTCTATTTCGACGACATCAACCACCCGCAGTATTTCTGGAAGCAGTTTCTCGGCGGGCTATTCACCGTTGTTGCAACGACAGGCCTGGACCAGGACATGATGCAGCGCACGCTTGCCTGCAAAAACGTCAGGGACTCGCAGAAAAACCTGATTGTATCCACCCTACTGCAATTTGTTACCATAGCCCTTTTCCTCATACTGGGCGCCTACATGTACCAGTGGGCTGGTCTGCACGGCATTTCCGTCGCCAAAGGGGACGAACTTTTCCCTACGGTCACATGGTCGTCCGGAATGCCTAAAATCGCCGGAATACTGTTCGTCGTCGGCCTTGTGATGGCGGGTTTCCCAGCCGGAGGATCGGCCCTTACGGCGCTGACCACTTCCTTCACCATAGACATCCTCGGCGGGAAAGAGGGGAAGCGCACGCTGGTGCACAGCGGTATGGCGGTGCTCATGGCCGTGTGCATTGTGGTTTTCGGCCTGCTCAATTCCACCAGCGTCATCGATGCCGTTTACAGGCTTGCGAGCTATACTTACGGGCCGATATTGGGACTCTTCGCCTTCGGCCTTTGCTTCCGGACAAAAGTAAGGGACCGCTGGGTTCCCGTCGTGGCCATAATCGCCCCCGTGCTTTGCTTCATACTTGACACACATTCGGTCCAGTGGTTCGGCGGATATCACTTCAGCTACGAGCTGCTGCTGATGAACGCCATTTTCACCATTCTGGGACTTTTGATAATATCTAAACGTCGATAACCATGAAAAATCTTTTATTCGCCCTCATTTCTGCTGGCGTAATTTGCGCCTGTGGCCATGATGCAGCGCCTTCGATGCCCGCCGATGCAGTGAGCCTCAACAGCCCCGACGGCGGCCTCACCCTGCGTTTCGCTGTCATTGACGGCGTTCCCACCTACAGCCTGGACAAGGGTACGCTGGCAGTCGTGAAGCCTTCCCGTCTGGGATACAAGCTTCTTGGCGGCAAGGAAAACCTGGAAGGCGGCTTCTCCCTCGTCGGAACTGCCTTCAACTCCTTCGACGAAACATGGGAGCCGGTATGGGGCGAAGAAGCATCCATCCGCAACCACTATAACGAGGTGCTGGTTACTTTGGAGCAAAAGCCCGAAGAGGTACGTCAGGCACAGAAAAACGTGAGCGTGACTGATCCCGAATACACCGGCGACCTTGGCAACACTTCCGGAAAGGGTGCCGTTATGCAGCTGCGTTTCCGCCTGTACAACGACGGCCTCGGCTTCCGCTACGAGTTCCCCATGGAAAACGCCCTGACCTATTTCAAGGTCCAGGAAGAACTCACTGAATTTGCCATGGCCGGGGACCACACCGCCTGGTGGATCAGCGGCGACTACGATACCCAGGAGTATAACTACACGGAGTCGAAACTGTCCGAAATCGGTGGCATATCACGCGGTATGCGTTTGGACAATGCCTCGCAGAGCGGCTTCTCTGACACTGGCGTACAGACAGCCCTTCAGATGAAAACCGCCGAAGGCCTGTACATCAATATCCACGAGGCAGAAGTTCTGGACTATCCTACCACTAATCTGATTCTGGATGACTCCAAGTTCGTTTTCCGTACCTGGCTTACCCCCGATGCAGAGGGTGTGAAAGGCCGTCTCCAGGCCCCTTGCCACAGCCCATGGCGCACCGTAATGGTGTGTGAATCGGCCACAGACGTGCTTGCATCCCGCCTTATTCTGAACCTTAACGAGCCCTGCGCCCTGGACGATGTCAGCTGGATCCATCCTGTGAAGTACATGGGCGTATGGTGGGAGTTGATTACCGGAAGAAACCAGTGGTCGTACACTTTCGACTTCCCTTCGGTGCAGCTTGGCGTAACCGACTATGCATCGGCCAAGCCTCACGGGCTGCATGGCGCCAATAACGACAACGTACGCAGGTACATAGACTTTGCAGCCGAGAACGGCTTCGACGCCCTCCTTATCGAAGGCTGGAACGAAGGCTGGGAAGACTGGTTCGGCCATCAGAAGGACTTCGTCTTCGACTTTATCACTCCTTATCCGGACTTCGACCTGCCGGCACTTAACGCCTATGCGCACAAGAAGGGCATCCGCCTTATGATGCACCACGAAAGCTCTTCGTCCACAGTTAATTACGAGCGCTGGATGGAGAAAGCCTACACCCTGATGAACCAGTACGGATACAATTCCGTAAAGAGCGGTTATGTGGGAAATATCATCCCTTACGGCGAGCATCACTACAGCCAGGCGCTCATCAATCACTACCACTATGCCATCGTCGAGGCCGCCAAGCACCATATCATGGTGAACGCCCACGAGGCAGTGCGTCCTACCGGCCTTTGCCGCACCTGGCCCAACATGATCGGCAACGAGAGCGCAATGGGCGGCGAATATCGCGGCCTTATCAACCCCGGCCATACCACAGTGCTTCCTTTCACCCGTCTTCAGGGTGGCCCTATGGACTACACGCCCGGCATCTTCGAGCAGGATATGTCCGTCACCGCTCCCGGCCAGCACGGAAAGATGCGCCATACTATCGGCAATCACCTTGGCCTTTACGTAACCTTCTACAGCCCCCTGCAGATGGCCGCCGACCTTCCGGAGAACTACGCCCGCTTCATGGATGCCTTCCAGTTCATCAAGGATGTAGCCGTGGACTGGGACAAGAGCATCTATCTTGAGGCCGAGCCCGGTGCCTATATCGTCACCGCACGCCATCCCAAGCTGTCGTCCCTGAACGCTGCGGCAGAAAGCACCGCCACCCTGCCCGACGCCCGCAAGGACATGATCACCGGCGCCGCACGCTTCGTGTATGCACTGCCTGAAGGCGCTACTGCTTCCGACCTTGCCAAAGCCCGTCCCCATGATGTGTGGTACGTAGGCGGCATAACGGATGAAAACGCCCGCGAAGTCACCGTCTCGCTGTCCTTCCTCACCCCCGGCCTCCAGTACGAAGCCGTTCTCTACGCCGACGCCCCCGACGCCGACTACGAGACCAATCCCCAGGCCTACACCATCACCCGCAGCACCGTCACCAGCGCCGACTCCATCACCGTCCGCATGGCCCGCTCCGGCGGCTTCGCCCTCTCCCTCCGGGAGAAGTAGCCTTTTCGGCCCGAACGCAAGGTCTTGATAATTAACTACTTCCCGGTTTCATGTCTGTTCTATTTGCGCAGACATGAATCCGGGAAGTGGCTGGTTTTGAGGTGGTTACGTTTACGGCCTACGGATTGTCCTTGCTTCTGCGGGCGGGGATTGGCTTTACGGTAGTGCCGTCAATGTCGAACCAGAGGTTGTGATCATTGCCCAGCGACGCTTCGAAGGTATCAATGTTTGTGGCAGTTGTTCCGTAATTGATTAACACGGTCACTGTCCGGCCTTTCCAGGATTCGGGGATATCGTAGTAGTAATAAAACAGGGCGTAGGACGGATATGCTATGACAACCCCGTGGTCCGTCATGGGAAGACCCGGCGCACCGCACAGAATATTCCCAAGCCTGTCCTGCACAAGAAGGTAAGGCTCGGGGTAACGGGTGTTCTCGTCCCATTTACCCATGCCGATGAACAGCCGGTATCCCTGCTCCACATCCAGCCCCCAGTAATCTTCCGGCTCTATTTGGCCCTTGTTCCCGCATCCGGCCAGCATCGGCAATGCCAAAGCCATTGCCAGCAATATATGTGTGAAGTGTTTCATGAATTATAGTAGTTTGATTAGCTGGTGTAGCTGCCGTTTAGTTTTGCAAATTTAGTGTTTTCTGTGGATTTGACGGGCGTCGCCCGCCTTTCTTCATTTCAAGATAATCAAGGAAAAGAAACTTATCGGGCGCATTCGAGTTCTGGATGGTTTTCCTGAGTCTGTTTTTCGCTTGTTTTAAACTTTCTACTGTGTGATATTTGAAGAACAGGTCGACCTTATTGTATGGGACTCCGGTGAAAAACAATATGGCCATGTTCAGTTTTTCGCCTTTGATTTCAGGGAATTGCATCCGGAATTTTTCAATGAGGCCTCTGCGGTACTTATTCAGTGCCGCCTCTATGTCAGAAAACACAGCCGAATTCGTCTGCAGTTTTCCGAGCTCAACTTTATACTCTTTAAGTATTTTGTCCTTTTGGGCTTTATTATCGGCATCACAGAATCTGTTCGACAAGGACTCGAGAGCTCTTATCTTTTCCCCGACAACACTTTCGATTATCTGAGCGTTGTCATTGCTAAGCTGATTAATTGTAATGTCTTTGGAATGCAGTGACGCCAGGCTCTCTCTCAGCCGGGCCTCTTGAGCTTTGATATGTGAGTTGAAGAATACCGTCATAAGCAGTATCAATACTACCGAGGCGAGTATCCATAGAATCAATCTGGCATTGGCGACTTTCGTTTTTTCGTATTGCAGGTCCCTTTCCTGCTTGAAAAAGTCTCTCTGCGCTGCGCTTAGGGAACCGGAAAGGCGGACTCGGGTAATAGAGTCTTGAAACGAAGTCGACAGACGGAGTAATTGATAAGCATCCTCAAGTTGATGCCTGGAGTGAGCAATTTTGGACTTCTGGTAATTCAAGGATGCAACATAGGCCTTGGTTGGTGCTAATGAGTACCCCCTCTCAAGCCAATAATTTGCGGAGTCTTTCTGCCCGGTTTTTTCGAATGCCAGGGATAATCTTCCGTAGTCCAGAACGTCAAAGAAATCCTTTGGCACTTTGCGATAAAGGTCTATTATTTCGTTTGCCGGACCATTTTCAAACATCAGAATCTGTGCTCGAAGGAGGTCTGAGCTGTAAGATAATGTGCCATAACGTTCTATGTTCGGAATAGAATCAAGAACTGCTATGGCCTCATTATACTCCTTGTTGTTAGAGAGTGCGATAGCCAGGCTCAGTCTCGCATATTGTTCATAGATATCGGATCTGTTTCTTGAAAAAGCATTCAGGGATTGCCTGGCACATTTGACTGCTGAAGGGAAGTCACAGGTTTCGTTGAAAAGATTGGCCTTATTCCTGAAAATGAGACCAAGGTAGAAATCATCGTTTATCTTAGTCGCTTCTTTTTCGGCCTTTTCCAATTCGACCATTGCCAAAGAGAAAGAGCCGCTATTTCTGAGAATCAATCCATGGTAATAACAGGTGAGCATTTTTTCTCTGCCGTCCTTGCCGGAGTAATACTTCAGGGCTGGAAGAATAATTGAGTCTGATTGAATGTCGATATAATTCTTGTCATAGGCTTGGCTTAATAGAAGTGCGTATCTGGCCTGCTCTTTATTCGACTTCAGATTGCTAGGGTTAATTTCGGAGAGTAATAAGTACGAGCTGTCAGGCCGCTGATTCATGAGCGTTTCTGCCAGATCCATTTTTTTCATTTCCTGCGAGCAAGAACAGATCAGTATTGACGCAGCAAGTGCCCGAAGAGAAAAACGACAATGATTCATCAACTTTGTTTTTCTCAAAAGTACTCAAAGATCCCATTTTTTCCAATACGGAATCGCAAATTGTAACCTCTCAAAACAAACATAAATTGACAGTCAATGAATTAGCACCGTAAATTGTAACCATTTTTTTTGTATTTGTTTCTTACCATTTACCTTTGCAAAAGCGAATCAAAACTCATTTGCTTATGAAACACTTTCATGTATTGTTGCTGGCCATTGCTGCCGCGGCTTCATGCGCCAAGACACCGGAGGCGCAGGCCTTGCCTTCCGCCCAAAAGTAAAAATTGTATTCCCGTATAGTGGTATGCCGCCCAGATGCGATGTAACGCTGACCGTTGATTTCAGCCTGGAGGGGTACGATCGTAATATGTCGCCATCGACCCTGCATGTCCATTGCGATTATACTTTTACAGCTTATGAAGGCATGTAACTGGGTCATTGCACCCCGGACCTGAGACGCATCTTGACGGTCTCGGTCACGTTTGGGGCCTTTTTCTTTCCCTTCGTCGTCACTGCTTACGACTTCGGTCACGTTTTGAGCCCAAAACGTGACCGTCGCCGTATTCCCGCCCGGACAAACACGCAAAAAGGCCGGCGGGCCCGGGTGAAAATAAAAATCGAACACTAATTCACGATGCTGTGGGTCCGTCGGCCTGAAATCCTGCACGCCTCCGGACGCAAAGGAACGAGGGCGGGTCTTATGGTTCAATCTGGGCTTCCTACGGCCCGAGTACCGACGCATAAGATTCCCCTCGTTCCAGACGAGGAGAATCCTATTACCTTGGGCAGCCGGACTAAAAAAATGTAGGAATTCAGATTGAACTGCCTCAGATGATAGAATCTCTGTATTTCTGTTTGAGACAAATGTAGCTATTATTTCCGAAAGGGCAAAACTATCGGCCTGCCAAATTGTCAGAAATCCTGAAACGGAACACTCATTGATGAAAAGCATTTGCCCAGGTATTGGGTGAACCTTTAAATTTTTAGTGAACTATGGCAGACAATAATACATTCTTACAGCGCTTTGCGATAAACCTCAACGAGCGCGCATCGCAGGGGAAGCTGGATCCCGTGATCGGCCGTGACGACGAAATCCGCCGCGTGCTGCAGATACTTTCCAGACGAACGAAGAACAACCCAATCCTGGTCGGCGAACCCGGCGTGGGTAAAACCGCGATATCCGAAGGCATCGCACAGAACATCGTGAACGGCCAGGTGCCGGAAAACCTGAAGTCCAAAAAGGTGTACTCCCTGGACATGGGTGCGCTGATCGCCGGCGCAAAGTACCAGGGCGAGTTCGAAGAGCGCCTGAAGGGCGTGGTTAAAGAGGTCGTGGACAGCGCAGGTGAGATTATCCTTTTCATCGACGAAATCCATACCCTCGTGGGCGCGGGCCGAAGTTCAGGCGCCATGGACGCCTCCAACATTCTTAAACCCGCACTTGCGCGCGGCGAGCTCAGGACCATCGGCTCCACCACCCTGGACGAATATCAGAAGTACTTCGAGGCCGATAAAGCCCTTGAGCGCCGATTCCAAATGGTGATGGTGGACGAGCCTTCCCCGGCGGAGAGCATCGCCATCCTCAGAGGCTTGAAGGAACGCTACGAGAACCACCACAAGGTACGCATCGAGGACGACGCCCTTATCGCCGCTGTAAACCTGAGCCACCGCTACATCACCTCCCGCTTCCTGCCGGACAAGGCCATCGACCTGGTGGACGAGGCCGCATCCAAGCTTCGGCTGGAGATGAATTCCGTGCCGGAGCCGATCGACGACCTTAACAGTGCCATTCGCCAGAAAGAGATTGAGCGTGAGGCGATTAAACGGGAAGGCGTGTCCGTGAAGCTGGAAAAGCTGGAGGCCGAACTGAAGGAACTCCAGGCCCGTCGCGATACCCTGATGAAAAGCTGGAACGAAGAAAAGGACATCCTCGGAGGCCTTCAGACCGCCCGTCAGGAGCTGGAGGAATACCGCATCCAGGCATCGGCCGCGGAAAGGGCCGGCGATTATGGCAAGGTTGCCGAAATCCGCTACGGCAAGATGAACGCAACGCAGAAGCGCATCGACGAGCTCACAGCCAAGGCCGAAGCGATAAAGGATCCGCTTGTCACTGAGGCGGTTACGCCGGAAGACATTGCCGAAGTTGTGTCCAAATGGACCGGCATTCCGGTGAACCGCATGCTGGAAAGCGAGAAGGAGAAGCTCCTTCGTATGGAGGCGGAGCTGCACAAGAGGGTGGTCGGCCAGGATCAGGCCATCAAGGCCATCGCCGATGCAGTGCGCCGCAACCGTGCCGGTCTTTCCAACGAGAAGCGGCCTATCGGCTCTTTCCTCTTTATGGGTACCACCGGCGTCGGCAAGACCGAACTGGCGAAGGCCCTTGCCGCCTTCCTGTTCAACGACGAGAACATGATTACCCGCATCGACATGTCCGAATACCAGGAAAGGCACACCGTTTCACGCCTTGTGGGCGCGCCTCCCGGATACGTGGGCTACGATGAAGGCGGCCAGCTCACCGAAGCAGTGCGCCGCA
>CAMOIT010000037.1 GCA_946616285.1 uncultured Bacteroidales bacterium
TGGCACTACAGCTCGCTGGAGCGCATCTTCTTCGAAAACCGCATCTACAAGGTGCTGGAGCAGAATCAGAGGGATTGGGAGGAGCAGCTGCAGGACATCCTGTCGCAGATGCTTCAGTACCAGGACCTCCTGCATCGGCCCATAGTGATGGAGGATATCCTGAAACTGGTCGAAAAGCCGGTCCGCAAGATTTCCAAGTTCGACACCAAGGCCCTGGACGAAAAGATTTACGCCATCGAGGACCAGATGAAGCAGATCCGCTACGACCTTGACCATATTACGGAGTATACTATAGAGTGGTTCCGCGGGCTCAAGAAGAAGTACGGCAAGCAGTGGCCGCGACTGACGGAAATATCGTCCCTGGAGAGCATTACGGTTACCAAGGTCGTTTCCAACAACGCCAAGCTGTACGCCAATCTGGAGGAAGGCTTCGTGGGAATCGGCCTCAAGAGGGACGAAGGCGCCGAGTTCGTGGGAGACTGCTCGGACCTGAGCGAGATTATCGTGATAGGCCGCGACGGCAAGTTCCGCGTGACCAAGGTGAGCGAAAAAGCCTTCTTCGGCAAGGACCTCCTTTATGCCGGCGTGTTCAACCGCGGCGACGAGAGGACAATATACAACGTGATTTACCGGGATGGCAAGGGCACCACTTATTATGCCAAACGCTTCAATATCACCTCGGTAACCCGCGACAAAGAGTACGACATCACAAGCGGAGCGGAAGGTTCCCACATCCTTTGGTTCACCGTAAACCACAACGGCGAGGCCGAGACTGTGAAGATTGCACTCCGGCCCAAGAAGGGGCTCAAGAAGCTGCAGCTTGAATGGGATTTCTCCAACCTGGCCATCAAGGGCCGCGGTTCACGTGGTAACCTTGTCACCAAGAATGCCATTTCGCGCATACAACTCAAATCCAAGGGCGTAACAACCCTGGAAGGCAAGCCCATCTGGTACGATCCGGATATCCAGCGCTTGAATGAAGACGGCCGCGGAGAGCTTCTTGGCAAGTTCTCCGGCGAGGACAAGGTTCTTGCAATCTTTGCCGACGGCTCCTACTACACCACCTCGTACGATCTTGTGAACAAATATCAGGGGGATGTTGTAAGGATAGAAAAGCTGGATCCTTCGCGCGTGTGGACTGTCCTGTATTGGGATAACGGTGCAAAAGCCTTCTATGTCAAGCGCTTCAGCTTCACGGAAAGCAACAATAACCCCGTGCTGTTCATATCCGAATCAAAGGGCTCCAAGATGGTGGATCTGTCCTCCGACCTTCATCCCCAGATACTGCTTACCTTTGGCGGAAAGTATGAGCATCGTGAAAGCGAAACCATTGACGCCGAAGAGTTTATCGCCAAGAAAGGCATAACCGCCAAGGGCAAGAAGTGCTCCCCGTACGACCTTAAGTCCGTAGAATTCGGCGAGCCCCTGCACAAGGCCGACGACGATGAAACCTCCCCCGCCGAGGCAGGCCTTATGGCCGATTCCGTTCTCACGGCCGATGCCGTTTCCGACGAAGCCATCGACGTAGCCGACGACTTCCTCTCCGACCTCCCCGACACCCCCATCGAACAGACCGGCCAATCCTCCGAACTGCTAAAAGGCGGCCCCGAATCCGACGAGCCCGTAGACTTCGGCGACTGGGAACCTACGCTGTTCTGATTTCGTGCCAGGTCTGCGTCCCAATCTTGTCGTGAAGTAGGTTGGGAACTTATATCAGTTCGTCCCGCTCCCGGATGTCCTTAAGACGAAGCTGAACGGTAGAGGAGCCGCGGTAGAAGTTCTCCACAATCGAATAACAGACATCGATGGGATTGCCGTCCTTGATGTAGCTGTAATAATCGGCCATATTGAATCCGATAGCGGCGATCTGGCGGTATGGGTGACTCTCCTGCATTAAATCCAACTTGAGGTGAACGCCGCCTGCACCGACTTTCCGGCCGTTACCTGCATCATAAACGTCTTCAGTTAAGAAAACGGGATTGTTGTTGCCCGGGCCGAAAGGCTGGAACTGCTTCAGTATGCGGGTGAACTTGGGGGTTATCTGCGAGAAGTCCAGCTTGGCATCGATCTCCACTACTGGTGTAAGCTCTTCCCTGGTTATGTTACCGGCCACGAACGTGTTCATCCGGCCGCAGAACTCTTTAAGGTTCTCTTCCTTCATGGTGAGCCCGGCCGCATACATGTGACCGCCGAAATTCTCCAGCAGGTCCGCGCAGCTTTCGATGGAGGCATAAAGGTCAAAGCCCTGCACGCTGCGTGCACTTCCGGTAATGAAGCCGTTGCTTTTGGTAAGGACCACGGTGGGCTTGTAATAGGCTTCCACAAGGCGGGATGCCACAATTCCCACGACACCTTTGTTCCAGGTGGGGTTAAAGACAATCGTAACGTTCTCCGTTTCAAGAGCTCGGCCGTCTTTTACCATGTCCAGGGCTTCCTGGGTGATTTCCCGGTCTATGGACTTTCTTTCGTTGTTGGAATCGTTTATTTCTTCACCTATGCGGATGGCAGTTCTGTCATCCGCAGCAGTGAGAAGCTCCACGGCAAGTCGACCGCTTTCCATCCTTCCGGCGGCGTTGATGCGCGGGCCGATCTTGAACACAATGTCGTCTATGCCGATATGCCCCGGCTCCAGTTTGGAGAGGTTGATCATGGCAAGGAGGCCCTTGCGGGGATTCTCGTTAAGCCTTTTAAGGCCGAAATGTGCCAGGATACGGTTTTCTCCAGTCATGGATACCAGATCCGATGCGATGGATACAACCTGAAGGTCCAGTAGCGGGGCCAGAAGTTCCGGATCCAGATTATAGCGCTGCACATAGGCCTGGACAAGTTTGAAGCCTACACCGCAGCCGCAAAGGTCGTCGAAGGGGTAGTGACAGTCTTCGCGTTTGGGATCCAGTACGGCAACGGCCTTGGGTAGTTCGTCTTCCGGGAGATGGTGGTCGCAGATAATCACCTCAATACCTTTTGTGCGGGCATACTCCACCTTGTCGATAGCTTTGATGCCGCAGTCCAGGGTTATCACAAGGTCCACACCGTTGTCCCCGGCCCAGTCCAGGGCTTTATATGAGAGGCCGTAACCTTCATCGTAACGGTCCGGAATGTAGAATTTCACCTTGCCGGTGAATATCTTTATGAAGGAATACAACTGTGCAACAGCAGTGGTGCCGTCTACGTCGTAGTCTCCGTACACCAGAATTTGCTCACCTTCAGTAATGGCCTTGTGGAGCCGTTCCACGGCTTTGTCCATGTCCTTCATCAGGAACGGGTCGTGAAGATCCTCAAGGCGGGGACGGAAAAAGCTGCGGGCCTGCTCGAAGGTTTCAACGCCCCTTTGGACAAGGAGATCTGCCAGAACACGGTCTATGCCGAGCTCTGTCGCAAGCTGTGCGGACTTGGACTCGTCCGCCGGGGCTTTTACGCTCCATTGTCTTTCTGCTATGCCCATAGTCATACAAAGATAAGCAGAATTGGGCGGAATTACAAACAGGAGATTATGATTTCGTCTGCCACGTCTTCGGGACTCAGGCCTTCGGTGCAGATTGTAACATGCGCGGCGGCATTGTAAAGAGGTTCCCTGGATTCCAGCCTTTGGGCGAAGTTTTCATCGGCCAGAGGACGGCCTTCACCATTGCCAATCCGTTCCAGAAGCGTTTCGGCCGATGATTCAAGATATATGCACAGGGTTTTTTCCTGCAGCAATTGCACCGCGCCAGGAACCGTTACGGTGCCACCGCCGAGAGCCAGAACGGCCGTGCTTTCGCAATACTTCGACACCGTATCATCCAGGGCCTTCTTTTCCAAACGCCTGAACTCCCTTTCCCCTTCGGCCTCAAATATTTGCGGTATGCTCTTGCCGGCCTTTTTTTCGATAATAAGGTCCAAATCCAGGAAAGTACAGCCAAGGGCATCGGCCACAATGCGGCCGACTGTGGATTTCCCACTTCCCATGAAGCCCGTAAGCGCTACTAACATGTGACAAATATACTCATTAAATCTCTGCCCGCAAAGCGTCGGACACGCTGTTTACACAAAAACGGCCGTTTTTGCGTAAATGCCGTTTCCGTGGTCACGCTGATTACACAAAAAATGGGGTTTTTGTGTAAATGGCGTTTCCAGCGCTGCAGACATGGGACGGCAGGTTATAATATATACCCTACCTCTTTGAAAGCGTAATGGCGAATCAGGCCGGAATCGTTGTCCCACAGCTGCAGAAGGCCGTCTTCGGTGACGCCGCGGATAACGGCGGAGAATTCACGGCCGGAGGTATTGTCGCGGTAACGTTCCAAAACACCAAGGCCGAAAAGCCCGGCATTGTACTCACGGAAAAGATCTTCCCAAAGGGTATCGTCCTCGATGGCGGGAATCATGGGTTCGAGGAATGAAAGGAAACGTTCCAACTCTGATTCCACGTCGTACCGAATCCCTGTAAGGAGCGACATTGAGGTTGCGCCCGACACCTCCGGGAACTCAGTCTGGTTCACATTTATTCCTATTCCCGCGACTGAAGCGGCAACGGACGCACCCTCAAGGGCGTTTTCCACAAGTATGCCGCAGATCTTGCGCCTCCCGACATATACGTCGTTGGGCCACTTTACAACCGCCTTCACACCCGAAGCCCGAAGGAATCGGGCCACGGCCAAAGGACAAAGCACATTGAGCCGGAAGGCCTTGGCAGCAGGGAGTCCTGAAAACCTCAAAACTACCGAAAAGGTAAGGTTGTCCCCGGGCGCCACATACCACCTGTTTCCGCGCTGTCCCCTGCCCGCCGTTTGCTCGTGTGCAGCCAGAACGGTGCCGGAAGCAAGTTCCGGAAGCCGGCGGAAGGCTTCGGAGTTGGTGGAATCGATGGTTGGGAGCCAGATGGTTTTCATCATTCCGGCTGTATGGCAATGCCTTCGGTGGGGAAATCGCCGTCGGGCTCGTTGAAAGGCTGAAGGAAGGGGTTATACATGCCTTCGCGGGCGATTGTGGTGGGATGGCCGTGGCCGGGGATCACATCTGTCTCGCCGGGGAGGGTAAGGAGTTTCGTACGAATGGATTCCATTATTTCATCATAATCCCCTCCCGCAAGGTCCGTACGGCCGATGGAACCTGCAAAAAGCGTATCACCGCTGAGGAGAAGATTGTCTTTTTCGCTGTAATATCCTACGCTGCCGGGGCTGTGGCCGGGAGTATGCAGTACCTTCCACGAGGCCGATTCAAGCTCAAGTACCTGACCATCCGCGACATCCCGGGTGGTGAAGGAGCGCTTCAGAAATGAGAAGGAATTCTCCATTCCACGGAAGTTGTGCGTAATTTTTGACATCGTGTCGATATCGGCGGGATGCATGTAAACCGGTGCCTGGAAGCTCTCCAGAAGGCGGTCTACGCCCCAGAAGTGGTCGAAATGGCCGTGGGTCAGTAGAATCGCCTCTACGGCAAGGCCGTTCGAGGTAATATAATCCACAAGTTCCTTCACACCGTCCGGAGAAGACATACCGGGGTCAACTACCGTGCATTTTGAGGAGCCTTCGGCCCAAAGGACTATGCAATTGGTTTCAAGGGGATTGAAACGGAATATTCGGGAATGAAGCATGCACTATAAAATTTGGATTGCAAATTTACGAAACTTTTGCCAACTTTGTAAATCAAAGACAAGCGCCAGAAATGCACATCGGAATAGCAGGTAACATAGGCAGCGGAAAAACCACGCTCACGACTCTACTTTCCCGCCATTACGGCTGGACGCCGAAGTTCGAATCGGTTACCTACAACCCCTATCTGTCGGACTATTACGCGGATATCAAACGCTGGTCATTCGCCCTGGAAATGTATTTCCTGCAGCAGCGCCTGCACGACGTTCTGGAAATCCGGAAGTCCAAAGGCGTCGTTATCCAGGACCGCACCCTACAGGAAGGCGTACACATCTTCGTAGCCAACAACTACGCCCTCGGAAACCTTTCGGAAAGGGACTACAACACATACATGGACACCTACAACGTGATGATGGAAGTGGTGAAGGAGCCGGATCTTCTGATATACCTCAAAAGCAGTATCCCCCACCTCGTCGCACAGATTCAGAAGCGCGGCAGGGACTATGAACAGACCATCTCCATCGAATACCTGTCTGGCCTGAATGAGCGCTACGATGCCTGGATTTCGGCCTATAAGGGAAAACTCCTGGTGGTGGACGCCGACAATCTGGACTTCCTGAACAGGCCGGAGGACTTCGCCGCCATCACCGACCGCATAGACGCAGAACTATATGGGCTTTTTTGAGATACACTCGGCCCTCAGGGCCTCGGTATGACAAATGTCATTCCGGGCGAAGTATGACAAATGTCATTCCGAGCGAAGTATGACAAATGTCATTCCGAGCGAAGTATGACAAATGTCATTCCGAGCGAAGCGAGTGAATCTCCTTTAGATAAAAAATTAATACATTATATTATGCATATAGCAATCGCCGGAAATATCGGCAGTGGAAAAACCACACTGACAAAGATGCTCGCAGCCCACTACGGCTGGACGCCCAAATTCGAATCGGTGGATTTCAATCCCTACCTGGCCGACTTCTACGAAGACATGGAACGCTGGAGCTTCAACCTCCAGATTTACTTCCTGAACAAGCGCTTCCAGGACGTGGTGGAGATTTCCAAGCACAAGGAAGTCATCATCCAGGACCGTACCATCTACGAGGACGCCCGCATCTTCGCCCCCAACCTCCACGCAATGGGCCTGATGTCCACAAGGGACTTCGAGAACTACAGCGACCTCTTCGACCTGATGATGTCCCTGGTGAACCCGCCGGATCTGATGATTTACCTCCGCAGCTCCATTCCCAACCTCATCGCCCAGATCCAGAAACGCGGCCGCGACTACGAGCGTTCCATCCGCATCGACTACATCACCGGCCTCAACCAACGCTACGAGGACTGGATCAAGGACTACAAGGCCCGCCTGCTGATTATCGACGTAGACAAGATAAAATTCGAGAACAGTCCCGAAGATTTCCAGTACATTACCGATAAGATCGACGCCGAACTCTTCGGCCTTTTCCCCACCGAATAATATGACACAGAAGCCCACTATAATCGACTTTGTCGAACATTATTCCGCCAAGTTCCCGGACCATCCCTACATCCGTGAAAAGGTGGATGGCAAATGGAAAGAAATAACCCAGCGCCAGACCCGCGAAGAAGCTTACAGAATTGGCGCAGGCCTTATGTCACTGGGCCTTAAGAAAGGCGACAAGATAGCCCTTCTGTCGGAAAGCCGCGCAATGTGGGTCCTGTCCGAGCTTGGCGCCTTGTACGCAGGTGCAGTGGACGTTCCGCTGTCTGTGAACCTTGGCGAAAGCAAAGACCTGGTATTCCGCATCAACCATTCCGAGTCGAAGTGGATACTGGTTTCCGGGAATCACCTGCCCCGTATCCGTGCCGTCCTTCCGGATTGCCCCAATGTGGAAAAGGTCATAGTTTTCGACGATACCGCCTTCGACTATGAGAAACTGGATCCAAAGGAAATCCGCATCTCCGAAATCCAGAAGATGGGCGACGAGTTCCTCAAAGCCCACAGGGCCGAATTCGAGGCCAGGTACAAATCCATCGGCCCGGACGATTACGCCAACATCTCCTACACCTCCGGCACCACGGCCGATCCCAAAGGCATCCTCCTGACCCACCGCAACTACACCGCCAACGTGGAACAGGGAGCCTCCGTAATCAGCATACAGGAGTACGGAGTCATGCTCATCATTCTCCCGCTGGACCATTGCTTTGCGCATGTCGCAGGTATGTACACCATGATGTCATACGGCGGCTCCATCGCTTTCGTTCCCATCGGCAAGAATGCACTGGCGACGCTGAAGAACATTCCTTCGGCCATTTCCGAAACCCGTCCGCACGTGATGCTGTCGGTTCCGGCGCTTGCCCGCAACTTCAAGAAAAACATCGAAGGCGCAATCAAGAAGAAGGGCGGCTTTACCGAAAAGCTCTTCTACTTCGCACTTGACAACGCCATCAAATACAACAAGGAGTACTACAACCGCGGCACCGGCGGCACCTTCTGGAGAAAGCCCCTGGTGAACCTTTTCGACAAACTGGTATTCTCCAAGGTACGTGAAAGCTTCGGCGGCCGCATGCAGTTCTTCGTTGGCGGCGGCGCCCTTCTGGACATCGAGCTCCAGCGCTTCTTCTGCGCCGTGGGCATGCCCATGTTCCAGGGCTACGGCCTTACCGAGGCAACTCCCATTATATGCTCCAACTCAATGGGGCACGCACGCTTCGGCTCCAGCGGCCGCATCGTTAAGCCCATGGACTGCGTAATCCTTGATGCCGAAGGCAAGGAAGTTCCCATCGGCGAAAAGGGCGAAATCGTGATTCGCGGCGAGAATGTCATGGCCGGTTACTGGAAGAATCCCAAAGCCACGGCCGATACAGTAGTGGACGGCTGGCTGCACACCGGCGACATGGGCTACATCTGCAAGGAAGACACTGATTTCCTTTACGTAGTGGGTCGGTTCAAGAGCCTCCTGATATCCTCAGACGGCGAAAAGTACTCCCCCGAAGGCTTCGAGGACAACCTAACGGAAACATCCAAGTGGGTGAACGCCTGCGTGCTGCACAACAATCAGGATCCCTACTGCGTGGCGCTGGTGGTCCCTGACAAGAAAGCCCTGCAGGAAGAAACGTCCAAGCACGGCATGGATCCCGCATCCGAAGAAGGCCGACGCTTCATGCTTAAACTTATCGAGGCCGATGTGAACTCCTACAAGAAAGGCGGAAAGCACGGCGGGATGTTCCCCGATCGCTGGCTCCCTTCGGCCATCGGTATCTGCGACCAGGAATTCACTATCGCCAACAAGATGATGAACTCCACCATGAAGATAGTCCGCGGCAAAGTGGAAGAGCACTACGACGAGCTCCTGAAGTACCTCTACACTACCGAAGGCAAGGACATCTTCAATGCCCGGAACCTGGAGGCGCTGAAATAGCTTTTTGCCGCGGGCCGGGGTCCTTTTTGCATCTGGACTTGCCGTTTCTGTCCCTGGTCCCTGCTGACATTTTGCCGCGTTTGCAACAATTCGCCATTCTGTGCGTTCTGTATGCAGACGCGGCAAGGTTTTTGGCGTTTTTGGCCGATTTCGCTGCCGCGTTTGCATGAAATCGCTGTTCTGTGCGTTCTAGCTGCAAACGCGGCAAAAGGAAATGCTACTGCGCTCGGCATTATGGGAATTACGCACGCTTTTTGCTACATTTGCAGGGATGAAAGCACTTAGAGCACTCATAGCGGCGGCGATGTTTCTGCTGCCTTTAAGCCTTGGGGCGCAATCCAAGGCGGAAAAAAAGCTTTTCGACAAGACGGTTAAGGAATTCAGCGTCGCGAAGGCCGACAAGTTCCTGAAGAAGTACCCGAAGTCCGTCCTGGCTCCGAGAATCACGGAAATGAAAGACTCTGTTCTTCTTGCCGAATACATCGAGCGCAACACCAGCACCCTTACAAGGGAAGAAGCTCTTGCGGCGGCTCCCGGAGCGCTGGATGCCATAGGCTGGAAGAAGGACGGGGTGGAGCATGTGCTGGCTCTTGGCAGCGACCTTAGCCTGAGGATGCTCACTCCGGAAGGATCGCTGGAAGAGTTCCGTGAGATTCCAGTGTATACGATGGAGGAAAAGCCTGGCGTGCTGACCCTTGTTCAGGCAATGGAATTCATCCAGCCTTTCGGCGTGGAGCGCAAGTGGATTCATTTCGTATACCGGAACGGAGACTCAGAATATGTGGAAGCCCTGTACCTTCCTGAGGAAGACCTGGCTTTCCAGGCGCTTTTCTATGGAAAGCCCCTCGGCGATGGAAAGATAGAAGGCCAGAGTCCGGAATTCATGGAAGGCCTGAGGCTGAGCGCAGAGCAAGCCTGGCTGGCTAATCGCCTCAGGGAGAATCCGCTGCTCATCGAGCTTTCCCGTGCCGACATTCTCACCGACCAGTCCATAGCCTGGTGGCTTGGGAAAAACCCCAAGGCAGATACAGCCTCCAAGCTCACTTTCGGCCTGCTGGATACAGAATCATCTATGGTTCAGGCGTTTCAGAGTGCCAGTAAGGAAAGGGGGAAGGGCTGCACTGCGGCAAGCTTCGACATAAGGGGATACACTGTAATCTGCATTAAGAAAGGCGACCAGTATTCCCTGGCCTGGTGCGAACCAATTTGCCAAAACCGCAAAACAGACCGTTACATCCGGTCCATGTTCTTCGAAAACGACGGCACTACGATGGATGTAGTGTACTACAAAGGCAAAACCACATTTAAAAACAAAATATCAGTAGTATCCCAGGGTATCTGGCATCTCAAATAGCTTAATATGAAAAACTTACACGGAATTATCTTATTGGCTGCGGTCGCTGTACTGGCCGGCTGCGGCATACTCAACCAGAAGTCGCCCGAAGCAATTGCCGAAGAACAGAAGACGGAGAAACTGGTCCAGGACAAACTGGATTCCAAGCAGTTTACCGTCAATGTAAATTACATGATGCCAACCAAAGGCGGTTCAAAAGCAGTGAACGGAGCCTATTCACTCACCATAGACGGTGACAGCATCGACTCATATCTGCCCTATATTGGCGGAGCCACCAGCGTTCCTTATGGCGGTGGCAAGGGCCTGACCTTCAAGGACAAAATCACCCAATACACCGACAGCGGCTGGGAAAAGGACCAGCGCAAGATCTCCGCTACTACCGAAAACGGCGAAGATACCCTCACCTACAACATCACTGTTTTCAAGAACGGCTCGGCCAGTATCATCGTAACTAGCCGTAACCGCGATACTATTAGCTATCGCGGTTTGCTGGACATGGAATAGAACGTCGCCATTTTGCCGCAGCCCAGGTACTTTCTCGCTCCGCCACACATCGCCTTTTGCTTTTTGCCGCGTTTGCACGAAATCGCCATTCTGTGCGTCCTGTATGCAGACGCGGCAAGGTTTTTGGCGTTTTTGGCCGATTTCGCTGCCGCGTTTGCATGAAATCGCTGTTCTGTGCGTTCCAGCTGCAAATGCGGCAACGGCTATATAATGCTTATACTGTGCCCCGAGTGGGGAATGTACTTTTCCAGAAGGTCGACAGTACGGATTTTTACGAAGCAGGTTGCGCGGCCGTCCGTGCAGGCGAAGTATTCCCTGTCGGCTATCTCCCTGTCCATCACAAGTTTAACCGCTCCGCATTCTGGCAGGATGCAACTGAGTATGGTAGTGGCGCCGACCTTAACGCCGGTGAGTTCTTCCAGTTTTTCCGGCGATGCAAATGACACCCTGGGTATTCCAAGCGCGGAGCAGAACTCGCGCGTCACAAAGGGCTTGTCGTCCCGCGTAACATACAGGTAAAACGCGGTTTCCTGCCTGTTGCACAGGAAAACTGTCTTTACGATGCTTTCCCCAAGGCCTTCGCCGATCGCCTTGCAGTCTTCCATCGTAATGCCCGGATCGGACTCCACCCTCTTGAAGAGTATGCCCAACGCTGAGAAAGCCTCGAAAATCTTGGCCTCCAGCGGCGAAAAGAACTCCTCCGGAGGCGTTGTGATAATATCGCTTACGTAAAACATCAGCTTCTGGATGCTATGCATTCAATCTCCACAAGGGCGTTCTTGGGGAGAGTCTTCACGGCGAAAGCAGCCCTTGCAGGGAAAGGTGCGTTGAAGAACTGCGCATAGACCTCGTTCATCGGGCCGAAGTCGGCCATATCGGCAAGGAGAACAGTCGTCTTGACGACATTGGAAAGCCCGAGACCGGCCTGCTCCAGGATGGCCTTGATGTTAAGAATGCTTTGCCTGGTCTGCTCCTTGATACCGCCTTCCGGAAATGCACCGGTAGAAGGGTCTATGGGCAGCTGTCCGGAAACGAAAACCAGCCCGGCGCCGCATTCGATTGCCTGGCTGTAAGGCCCTATGGCCGCAGGGGCCGAAGATGTGCTGATTGCTTTCATACGTACATGTTTATTGTACAAAGGTAGCGAAAAGCGCGCATTTTTCGCTTACTGAATCGTTAAAAACGTATTACGCGAATCGCTTAAAACACACAAAATTGATGCAAATCGTATATTTCTTCCGCTATAAACATGCAAGATGCGGGCATGCTGTTGACTTTGTCGCAGCGGCAGCTTACCTTGCGGCATGAAAGATTCGTATCATATCTGCTTTACGTCGCACGACGAAGTGATGTTCCGGGACGATGAAGACCATGGAATGTTCGTTAACCTGATGGCTCTGAGGGGATTTTCACAGGGAACGGAAATACTTGTTGACTCCGAGATGTCCACGCACGCCCACCTTAATGTTTTTTCAGACAAACCCATGCTATACGCCGGCACATTAAGGATGTCTTACACGAAGTATTTCAATAAGAAGTATGGCAGGGATGGGCGCATGGGAGAGAAGTACACATATCTTACCAAAGTGGAAGGATTCTACCACCAGATGGTCCTGGAGAACTACATCCAGAGGAACGGCCTGCATCACGGTGCTGCGCCAACAGCTTTTGGATACAAGTACTGTTCGGTCAGGGATTTATTCGCCAGGGAACTTGGTTTTGAACAGGAACCGGCAGCGTCATTTACAAGGAACGAAATTGCCTCCTTCCTCCCAAGGTATTCGGAGTTTCCGGACAACTGGCAAATGACTCCCTCCGGAATCTTTATCCGAAGCAGTTTCATGGAACTCCGCCGCGCTGAACAGTTCTACGGGACTTCGCGTAATTACCTCTACCAGATGAACCGGCTCACTGACGAAAGCTGGTCTCACGAGCAGCTTCGGGACAATACCGGCCAGCCTATAACGCTGTCCATGATAGAGCACGCCGATGAAAAGTCCGTAGCTCAAATGCTTAACAACGAAAACGGCCGGAATTTCAAACACGGCAAGCTCCAGGACATGGACGTGTGTCGGCTCATCGACAAAGATCTGCTCCCCAGTTATGGCGTCAATAGCGTATATCAACTCACGTCCACACAGCGAAATGCCATTGCCCGTACCCTTTTATATGAATTCCACCTTCCGGAAAGCCAGATCAGCCGATGCCTGCCGTAAGCGACGTTGCCGCGTCTGCAAGCAGAATGCATATAACGGCGATTCCATGCAAACGCGGCAAAGAAGGCGGCGGCCGTTGCGGCAAGAGGGCTGAGGCAAGAGCAGCAAAGACCAGAAAAGAAGCCACTGGCGCCCGCCGCAATTTTCCGGAAAATTTGAGTATCTTTGTGTCCTATGGCAAAGAAGGAATACATTCAGGTGCGGGGTGCGCGGGCTAACAACCTGCAAGGGGCCGATGTAGATATCCCCAGAGGAGAATTCGTGGTTGTGACCGGTCTTTCCGGAAGCGGGAAGAGCTCTCTGGCTTTCGACACCATTTATGCCGAAGGCCAGCGCCGGTACATGGACACCCTGTCCACATACGCCAAGCACTTCATGGGGATATTGGAAAAGCCTGAAGTGGAGGAGATTACGGGCCTTAGCCCGATTATAGCCATAGAGCAGAAGACAAGCGGGAACAACCCCCGTTCCACGGTTGGTACCATCACTGAGATTTACGATTTCCTGCGCCTGCTGTACGCCAAGGGCTCCAGGGCCTATTCTCCGGAAAGCGGGCTGGAGATGGTGCGCTACACGGATGCCCAGATAGTGGACCTTATAATGAAGGAATGGGCCGGGAAGCGCTGCTATCTGCTGGCTCCGCTGGTACGCGGCCGAAAAGGCCACTACCGGGAGCTTTTCGACCAGCTTCGGAAGCGGGGATATACGGAAGTCCGAATTGACGGGGAAATACTTGAGCTTCAGGGAGTTTCGGCCCTGGACAGGTATAAACCCCACTTTATAGAAGTGGTGGTGGACCGCCTCAAGCCCGAAGCCGGCGACGACAGAAGGATTCGCGACTCGGTATCCCGTGCTCTGAATGTCGGCAAGGGTTCCGTGGCCGTCCTGGACAGCGCCAGCGGGCAGCTCAGTCACTTCTCCAAACATCTTGTGGACCCCCAGAGCGGCCTTTCTTTCCAGGAGCCGCAACCGCACAGCTTTTCCTTCAATTCGCCGCAGGGCTACTGCCCTCACTGCAAGGGACTTGGCACCATAGTGGACGTCAATATCGACACAATTATTCCTGACCGTAGTCTTTCCGTAGCCGACGGCGGCATCGTCCCTCTTGGAAAAGTCCGCGAAAACCGCAAGTTCGACATTATCAGGGCCATAGCGCGAAAATACAACTTCAGCCTTTACGATCCCCTCGACGCCATCCCGGACGAGGCCGTAAGCCTTCTGGTCTATGGTTCCGAAGACCTCTTCCGCGTTGGAGAAGGCAACCTTTCGGAGATGGAAAGCTGGGGCGGGGTTATCGACAATATCGAAGACAAAATCACATGTCCCGTTTGCCAGGGAACGCGCCTGAACCGCGAGGCCCTTTGCTTCAAGGTGGACGGGAAAACCATTGCAGAAGTCGCCGCAATGGAGATGACTGAGCTGCGTAAATGGTTGGATATCATTCCGGAAAGCTTCAACCAGAGGGAGGCGAATGTTGCGCGCGATATACTCAAGGAGCTACGGGAAAGGGTGCAGTTCATGCTGGACGTTGGCCTTGACTACCTGTCGCTGGACCGTACTACCGCATCGCTTTCCGGAGGAGAAAGCCAGCGCATACGCCTTGCCACGCAGATCGGCTCCAAGCTCGTGAACGTGCTCTACATCCTGGACGAACCTTCAATCGGCCTTCACCAGAAG
>CAMOIT010000038.1 GCA_946616285.1 uncultured Bacteroidales bacterium
ATGCTGTCGGCCGTCTTGACGGTAGTGATTTCAATGTGATCTCCCTTGATGTCGCTGCGACGGAGGTTGTTGGCGTCGGAATGGCGAAGGCCGGAGAAGCAGCAGAAGAGGAACACATCACGGACGGGATCAAGGTAAGCATTGTCTCCTGTCAGCTCCAGCGCTCTCACCTTGCTCAATTCCTCTTTGGTAAGATAAATGACCTTCTTCTGTGTCTGCTTGAGTGTGGGCCGGAAGGATTTATATGCCCGGTTGCTGTTGTATCCCATATCCGTGGCCCAGTTCAGGAACCAGCGGAAGTAGCCCAGCTTCTTTTCGATGGTGGAGTTGCGAAGGCCTGTTACGTCTTCGTGGTCATACTCTTTCCTTTCGCCCTTCTTCTTACGGGGTGTTCTGAGTTTCTTGTTATCTCTGAGGTATACGACGAAAGCGGTAAACCAGGACTCAGTGAGGTCCTCGAATTTGATGGCTTTCTTGAACGCATTCAAGTCAACGCGCAGAGCCTCCATCTTTTCCAACGTGGCCGGAGTCCAGGCGTTCTTTTCTCCCGCTTCGGCCAGAAACTGGTCAAAGCATTCCCAGAAGTCCTTGATCTTCGGTTTCCTTTCCTTTTTGGGAGGCTCTATGGGCTTCTGCGGAACAGTCCCCTTTATACGCTCTTCGAACTTCTTCTGCAACTGGGCCACTGTGGGATTCTGGTCCATTGCCTCGAAGAACTTGAAGGCCGTATCCATCTGGTCCTTCACGTTGCGAAGATCGTTGTTTATGGCCTGGGCGGTTTCATTCTTGGGCCCCACATACCCATCCCTGACCAACTCTGCTTTCTCATCCCAGGCTTCCCGGCTATTGATCTGGCATCCGGTCTTGATGTCCAGCCTGTTTCCGTTGAAGGTGGTACGAAGGCGTATCTGGAAAAGATTACTATCTTTTCCGTAAACTCGCAATTTAAAGCTGATGTTTCTCTTGATCTTCATGGCGCATTTCTGTTAAATCGTGGCCCAATAATGGCCCAATTTTGGGCGGAGTCGTAAAACTCTACCTGCAAAAATACGCAATAGAAATCATTAAAACAATGGTTTTTGGAGGGGTTTGTGTTTCATTTACGAATCTCGTTCCCTCCGCGAAAACAATAAAAGACAGCACCGAGCTTGCTTGAGTGCTGTCTTTTATTGTTTTCAGCAAGCCCGCCGCAGGCGGGAGAGATGCCGCGAAGCGGAATCTCGGAGGGGACGAGATTACCATCACCCTCCCCTCGGGGGAGGGCTTAGTCGCAAGCTCCGTTTTCAGCAAGCCCGCCGCAGGCTTACGGCTTCGGTCACGATTTCGGCCGTTTTCTTTCCCTTCGCCGTCAACTTGAACGACGAAGGTCACGTGTTAGCCCCAAAACGTGACCGAGTCCGTCAAGACGGGCCGGCCGGGCCACTCGCCGGGTCGGTTTTAAATCCATTTTTGTATATTTGCACATCAAACAACAGAAAAATGAAACGTTTTGTGCAGATTCTGGCGGTGGCACTGGTTGTCGCTGCGTGCGGGACAAAGGAACCTGAGGTGAAGTATGTGTTTTACTTCATCGGGGACGGAATGGGGATTAACCATGTGGTGGGGACGGAGCAGTACAATGCCGCAACGGGCATGGGCCCGGACAGTATTAACTTCAATCACTTTCCGGTGCGGAATTACATCAGCACGTTTTCGCTTACGTCACTTGTAACCGACTCCGCCGCAGCGGGAACGGCCCTGGCGACAGGTTTCAAGACCTATGACGGTGCAGTGGGCATGGATCAGGATAAGCATCCCGTACCCAATCTGGCCGAAATGGCAAAAGCGGCGGGTTGCGGCGTTGCCGTCATGTCTAGCGTAGGTGTTAACCACGCAACTCCATCGTGCTTCCTGGCTCATGCTGAAAAACGCAATTTATACGGCAATCTTGCCGAGCAACTCTGCGATTCGCAGGCCGATTTCATCGCCGGCGCTTGCTTCATGACAGGCAGGAAACCTGAGCACCCCCGGGAGTATTACGAAAACATGGCCCAGGAAAAAGGTTATGCTATTTTCAGGGGCCCGGACGTGTCGGCCGCAGGATTCGCCGACGGAAAGGTCATCTGCCTCAGCGGCAAGCAGGATTTGCAGCTTCCATACGCAATTGACCGTCAGGAGGACGACACCTCTCTTAAGGACTTTGTATCGGCCGGAATTGCATACATGGAAAGGCATTACCTGGACAAGGGCTTTTTCATGATGGTGGAAGGCGGCGAAATCGACTATGCCGGGCACAGCAACGACGCCGTCGCATGCTTCCGTGAGCTTACTGACATGGCATATTGCGTAGACCTTGCCCTTGAATTTCAGGCCCGGCACCCTGAAACGCTTATCGTCGTTACCGCCGACCACGAGACCGGCGGCCTTATGCTCAGCTCCGGCGGATATGTAATCCACCCTGAGCGCCTCGCATGGCAGAAATATTCAATCGACAGGACCACAGAGCTTTTCCGTGAGGCTTTCTTCCCCGAAGGCAAACCCTACAAGGCCCCATCGTGGGAACAAGTGAAATCCTTCCTGGCAGAACACTTCGGCCTTTGGGAGAACGTGGAAGTTCCCCAGAAAGAAGAAGAGAATCTAAAGAAAGTTTACGCCGAAACATTCGGCAAGGGGGGCGACAGAAATCTCAGCGTCAAGAACCTGTATACCGAGAATTACAAAATGGTGTCAGAAGCCATCCTTTGCCTGGACCGTATAGCCGGCTATCAGTGGAGTCACCCCGACCATTCCGGCTCTCCAGTGGGCCTGTACGTAAAGGGCGCTGCCGATGACCGCTTCAACACGGTCAAGGACAACGCCCAGATTGCTCCTATTATAGCAGAGTTGGCCGGATACTAAAGCTTTTCTGCGGCCTCCACAGCTTTGAAATAGCGGTAGGAATTGACTTTCACCTCGCCGATGGAACTTTCGTCGCAGACGATGGTCCCGGCGGGGTGATTCTGCAGTCCGCTCAGGGTGCAGTAGTGGGACATGGGACCTTCGATGGCATCCTTAAGCGCGCGCGCCTTCTTGGAGCCGAAAGCCAGAATCACTACTTCCTTGGAGGAAAGCACGGTGGCCACACCGACGGTGAGGGCCTGTGCAGGCACGGCATTGGGGTCTCCGTCGAAGAAACGGGCGTTGACCTCGCGGGTGTCCTGGGTGAGGGTAATCACGCGTGTACGGCTCTGGAGCGAGGAGAAAGGCTCGTTGAAAGCGATGTGGCCGTCTTCGCCCACGCCGCCCAGGAAGAGGTCGAAACCGCCTGCAGCCTCAATGGCCTTCTCGTAAGCGGCACATTCGGCATCGACGTCCGGCGCATTGCCGTTGAGGATATGGATGTTCTCGGGCTTTTCGTCGATATGGTCGAAAAGATATTTGTGCATGAAGCTGTGGTAGCTCTCGGGATGCTCCACGGGAAGCCCCACATATTCGTCCATATTGAAGGAAATCACATTCTTGAAGGATACTTCGCCGGCCTTCACCATGCGGATAAGTTCGGCATAGGTCTCAATGGGGGTGGAACCGGTGCAAAGGCCGATTACGAAGGGCTTGTCGGTTACGGCAGCCTTTTCCTTGATGCGTTTTGCAATGTAGTGGGCGGCCCAGAGGGACCCCTCTTTTGCATTGTCTCTGATAATAACTTTCATCTCTTAGTATAATTTAAGGAAAACTTCCATTGCCTGATATTCGGCCATGCCAAGGGCGTCGTACAGACGTGCAGTATTCTGTGTGCGTTCTTCGGCCCTCTGCCAGAATTCGCGGGAATCCTCGCCGGGGAACGGGACGATGTCTTTCTGCGACAGGTGGCGGAAGATGGCGTGGCGCTTCTTCACCACTTCGTCCGGGGACAGCGGAACGGCCATGTCTACGCGGCCAAGCTCCCACTCCATCCAGGCGCCGCGGTACAGCCATACGTGGGTGTCCTTGATCCAGTCAAGACCTTCCCCCTTGAGCTGTTCCATTGCCTCGAGGGCTGCTTCGGTGCAAACGCGGTGAGTGCCGTGAGGGTCGGCCAGGTCGCCGGCCATGAACACCATGTGAGGCTTCAGATCGCTGATAAGCTTCTTGATTATATCCACGTCGGCCTGGGTGCGGGGATTCTTCTTGATACCGCCGCTTTCGTAGAAGGGCAGGTTCAGGAAGTGGGCGTTGGTGTTGTCGTTAAGGCCGAAGGAGCGCACTGCGCCGCGGGCTTCGCTGCGGCGGATGGCGCCTTTCATTTCAAGAAGAGCCCTGGGTTCGGGCTGGCCGGGGACCTTGCTTTCCACTATCTTTTTAACCTCGTCGAATTTGTCGGCGAAGCCAAGCTGGAAGGCGCAGTCCATGTGCTGGAGCACTACGTCGTCATGTACGGCCACGTTGCCGGAGGTCTCGTAAGCCACATGCACGTCGTGGCCCTGAGTGGCAAGGCGGATGAATGTGCCGCCCATGGAAATCACGTCGTCGTCCGGGTGGGGGGAGAAGATGAGAACCGTCTTCGGGAAAGGCTTGGCGCTTACGGGGCGGGTGCTGTCGTCGGCGTTGGGCTTTCCGCCGGGCCATCCGGTGATAGTGTGCTGGAGGTCGTTGAAAACGTCGATATTGATCTTGTCGAACTTGCCCACCTTGTCCAGAAGCTCGCTCAGACCGTTGTCCAGATAGTCTTTTTCGGTGAGTTTCAGGATGGGCTTTCCGGTTTTTTCGCACAGCCAGACCACGGCCTTGCGCACAAACTTAGGAGTCCAGTCGCAGTTGCCAACCAGCCAGGGCGCCACGCTTCGGGTAAGGAGGCTGGCGGCGGTTTCATCCACGTAGAAGGAGATGTGGTCGTGCTCCTGAAGCAGGGAGGCGGGGCAGTCGGTACTTACGGGACCTTCCGAAATATCCTTAACTGCCTGTGCCTTATCTTCGCCCCAGGCCATCAGGATAATCTTTTTGGCCGAAAGCATGGTGCTGATGCCCAGCGTGATGGCTTTGTCCGGAGTGGCGGCGATGTCGTTGTTGAAATTGCCGGCCTGACGCTTGCGGGACGAATATGACAGCCTTACCACGCGGGTGCGGGTCTTGTTGTTGGAACCTGCCTCATTGAAGCCCACCTGGCCTTTTTCGCCCACACCCATGACCAGAAGGTCAAGGCCGCGGGCCATGGCGTCGAACTTTACGCAATAATCGGAAACTTTATCGGCGGGAACGGTGCCGTCCGGTATATGTATATTCTCCTTAAGGATGTCCACCCTGTCCAGAAGGGCCTCGTGAATGCGGCGGTTACGGCTGCGCAGTTCGATGCCCGACAAGGGATAATACTCGTCGATACTGACTACTTCCACGTTTTTGAACGAAACTGCACCTGCAGCACAGCGGCGAGCCAGCTCGTTGTAGAGGGAAGTGGGCGTAGAGCCAGTGGTGAGGCCCAGACGGAAAAGGCCGTCTTTCTTGGCGTTGATGGAGTCCACGATAAAATCGGCGATGGCATAGGATGCCGGACGGGACTCTTCGTACACATGGGTCCAGATTCTCTCGTAGCTGTGGAGAATACCGGCGGGCAGATCCTTTTCAATCAGGCCACCCTCGTAGGGAAGAGTAAAGTGCTTGTTTCTCATATCGGCTATTACTTTAGTATTTTTTCTATTCTCTCAAGCGAACCATCCACCGGTGCCGGCTGTACATCAAGGAGCCTGCACAGCATAGGGTAGATGTCGATGTTATGGAAGGCCGAACCTTCACCTTCTGTCAGAGGCGCTACGTAGCCCTCTTTGAAATCCGGTCCCAAAGCTCTGAAGGCCACCATCATGTCGGTCTCTCTGGGGTCGAAGCCATGAGTGCCGTGATTCTTTGACGGAGCGTAGTTGAACTGCCATCCAAGGTCGGGAGCCACGATTATGTCGCCAAGCCTGTCGGACGTGCCATAGTTCAGATATTCAGGTACTTCGCCATGTTTCCAGACGCTTATGTGCTCCACCCCGTCAAGGGCTTCGAGGACCTTGTCCATGCAGCCGTCCTTTACCCAGATGCTTGTGGGGATGGTGCCGACTATTCTTTCAATCCACGATTCGTCCAGAAGCGGATACCAGGCGATGAAACGGTCCTTTGAAATCTCGGTCATGCCGTGGTCGCCGGTTACAATGAAGTTAATCCTGTCGCCATGGGGCAGGGCCTTGAGCCTCAGGTAAAGGCGGTGCACCAGGTCGTCCATGTGTTCCGCCATTTCTTTGGTTTCGGGCGAAAACGGTCCGTGCACGTGGCCCTGATGGTCCGGTTCGTCGAAATAGCCCATTACAAGGCGCGGGCGCTCTTTTTCCGGGAGACTCAGCAGGCGGACTATCTCGTCGGCGCGCTCTTCAAAATTCCAGTGGGGGTCTTCGTCCCACTTCCTGTAGTACGTCGGATAAACCCCGCCGATGGCAATGTCGGAACCAACCCAGTAAACGGATGCGCACTTGACGCCCTGCCGCTGCGCAGTGGCCCAAATCGGCTCGCCCAGATAGTAGCGTGGGTCGTAACGTGATTCGTCGTCCCTGATGCTGTAGCCGTGCTGGGTTTCCGGATTCCAGAAGGAGTTGTTCACAAGGCCGTTATGGTCCGGGACAAGCCCCGTTGCTATGGTGTAGTGGTTGGGAAAGGTCGAAGAAGGGTATGATGCTTCCATCCTTGCCTTTACGCCCACCGTGGCGATGGAATCCATGAAAGGCATCTGATAATACTCCGGGTAGTCCCAGCGGAAACCGTCCAGGGAGATGACTACGGTGTAGTTATGTAAAGGGACAGGAGTGCACCCGCAGGCCGATGCTACGACGAGGCCAAGAAGAAGCAGCTTTATTCTATTCATTTCCGATAAGTGTTACGGGGAAGGTGAAATAGGTGTCGGGGTAGGGCTCGTTGTTCAGAGTGAAGTGCCACCATTCCACGTCCATCGCCTTGAAGCCGTGGCTGAGCATGAGCCGGCGCAGGATCATTCGGTTCCGGAACTGCTCCGGCGTGATGCCGCCGGGTACTTCCTTCCATTCCTGGGTTTCGGGGTTTCCGCAGTAGTCGGGATGGCTTTCCGTGCCGAACCAGTCGAAGGTGCCGCCCATGTCAAGTTCCTTTTCGGTGGTCATGTCGAAGAGTGTGAGATCCACGGTGGACCCCCTTGTGTGGCCGCTTTTTTCGGCAATGTAGCCGCGCGGGAACAGGACATCCTTGGTAAGGGCAGGGTAGAAGTAGGGCTTCATCAGGGTGTCGGCGAAATCCGCACCCCATCTCATGAAATGGTCCACCGCGCACTGGGGACGGTAGGCGTCGTAAATCTTGAGCCGATAGCCGAGGGCTATGGCATCGTCGCTCACGGCTTTCAGACTGTCCGCAGCCTCTTTTGTGAGCAGGGCGGTTGGCGCCTGGTAACCGTCGATACGCGTTCCCACGAAGTTATAAGTGCCAAAATACCGGATTTCCAAAATGGCATCCGGTACTTTGTCTGTAATACATACGAAGTCGCTGCTGTCGGCCGCGGGGTCGGTGGCCTTGGGCGCGCAGGCTGCAAAAGCCGCGAACAGCGAAATTATGGCAATGGACTTACGCATATACATATAAGCTTACATACCGAATCCTATGACCAGGCCCACGGTGACGGAGCTGAACTGAGGGCCGTAACCAAGACGCAGCTGGGGCTTGGGATTGTAGCGGGCGTAGATGCCAAGGCCGCCGTAGTTCACCGCTGCCAGGAAGCTGTAAGTGAAACGGTTGGTTATGATGCCATTGGAAAACTGCGCACCGCTGCTGTTGTCGTTGATGTTGCTGTCCCTGGCGTCGATGCCCTTGAAACGGGCGATACCGTTGAGGTTAATCTCGGGAACTACGCCTGCGCGGAAGCTCCAGGCGCCGGCTTTATGCTCGAAGGTGATGGGGAATTCGAAGCTCATTACCGAAAGCTGCGACTTTTTCACCCTTTTAATGTCCTGTGTTTCGATTGCTACTGGTTCGATGATGGTTCCGTTCGTGATGGGATGCCACATGTAATCTTTGTTCATTTTGTAGTAGTCCCAGTCCATGTCCACACCTATGGAGATACTGCCGCCGGAATAAGGATGGAACTGAAGTTCCGCCAGATTGAAGAAGAACTCCACGTTCTTGAAGAAACTGGTATGATCCAGGTAGTCGTTGCTCACCGGGTAGAACGGAGCATGAAAACCAACGCCGATATAGCTGAGGCCGTTGAATGAAACCTGCTCGCGGCTGCCGAAGTCACGATGCGTTTTCTCGGAAATGCTTTCACCGAAGGGCTCGATGCCCTGGGCGAAAACGAGGGCGCTTACTGCCAGAAGGCCTGCAATTACGGAAACAAATCTTTTCATTTTTCTTATCGTTATATTTCTTCAAATTCCAATATTCTTACAAAGTTAGGAAAAAATTCGTATTTTTGAAGTTATGAAAAAGATATTGAACATCCTGCTCCTGGCCATGGTCCTGCCAACGGCCCTTTCGGCCCAGGAGAAAATGCGCCACCAGCTTCGCTGGGGCTGGGGAGACATGCTTTTCGAAACCATGGCCTTCCATCCGTCGCCAGCGCACTCATATCCCGTAAGCGTCACCCTGGGCGATCCTTCCCGTACGGACTATTTCTACACCGGCCACTTTTTCGCCGAGTATCAATATCGCCTTTGCAATGCTGTTCGCGTGGGGGTTCAGGCCGACATCGAAGGCATTTTCTGGAAGGAGGACGGCTCGCCGCTCCGGAACTACGACCTGGCGCTCATGCCCACGGTCCGTTTCAATTATGTAGAAAAGGAAATCTGGAGCCTTTATTCAGGCCTTGGCGCCGGGCTTCTGACAGCCTTCGACAGCCGTCGTAACGTGGAGCTGGCTCCGGCCTTCAACCTGAATTTCATAGGCGTGGAAGTGGGTAAAGGTCATTGGTACGGCGGAGTGGACCTTGGATTCATGGTGGCCCTGAACGGAGTCAACAAGATTTATATGCTTGGCTCCCGCCTTATATCATTCAGCGCAAATTACAGATGGTAGAGATGAAAAAGATAGTTTTTACAGCACTGACGCTTCTGTTTGCCCTTGCGTCCTGCCGTCATCCGGAAATACAGTACGTGGATTTTCACAATTCGTCCACTTTCCATCCATATTCGGTGAAATCGGCCGATGTGGCCATGCCGGACGGCTCCCTCAACCCGGAAGTGGTGCTGCTGGATGATGGATCCGAGGACACGAAAATAGCATCTACGCCTATCACGTCAATGGCCCGCGACCTTCTTGGTGTCATTAACTGCAACCGCCTTATCCATATCGCCGGCACCTTCGAAGGGCACGACGTTGACGGCACTCCACTCGTTCAGTCCGGAAAACTGCTCCTTCCCGCCGAAGGGCCGGTTAAAAACATTATCCTGGTAAGCCATTTCACCATCGGAGCAAATTCAGAATGTCCGTCGGAGGCCTTCCCGCTGGAGGGTATCGTCGCATCCAAAGGCTACGCCGTGGCTATTGCCGACTATATCGGCTACGGCGTAACGGCCAACAGGATACACCCTTACATGCACACGGAAAGCACCGCCCGCAGCGTCGTTGACATGGGCCTGGCGGTCCTCCCTTTTCTGGAAGAGATAGGCCGTAAGCCGGAAAGCGACGAAATCATACTCATGGGCTACTCCCAGGGCGGGTCCACAACCATGGCGGTCCTCGACCTTATCCAGGACGAATACCATGACACCTTCAAGGTTAAGCAGGTTTACTGCGGCGGCGGTCCTTATGACCTTGCCGCCACCTTCGACGTTTCCATGGAGCTTGACCAGACAGGCATCCCCAGCGCCATTCCCATGATAGTCCAGGGCATTAACGAAGGCGAACACCTGGGTCTGGAAATGAAGGACTTTTTCCAGGAAAGGCTGCTGAACAACTATCAGGAATGGATAAACTCCAAGAAATATCCGGTTAAGGAGATCAACAAACTTATCGGCAGTTCCGCCCTTCACGAAATAATGACGCCGGAGGGCCGGGACAAGAACAGCCCGAAGACTGCCCGTCTGTACAAGGCGCTCCTGCTTAATTCCACGCTGTATTTCATTCCCCATGCCCCTGTCTACATGCTCCACAGCACAGTGGATCAGACGGTCCCTTTCCAGAACGCCCTGAGTGCCAAAGCCTGGTTCAAGGGCTGCGATATCCATTACGATTTCGACGACTACGGCAAGCACGGCACCGCCTGCCTTAAGTTTATCATGAAAGTAGCCTCGATGTTGCCATGAAAAAGACGGTTGTTATTCTCCTGGCATTGCTTGCCTTTACCGGCTGCTCAAAAAAGAGCAGGCTGGAAACGTCAGAATGCAATTTCCAGATTAATATAACGCAAGTATCGGCCACCAAAGTCTATTTCGAAGTGGTTCCGGATAACGTGTATGCCTGCTATTTGTGGTGGGCCTGCACCAGCGATTCAAAGGAGTACGACCTGAGCAAGGAAGAACTGGCCCGTCAAATGCTCTCAGACAGCAAGATTTCATATGAAGCCATGAAAGGAGAGTCCGACGTCTACGCCTCCTTTGCCGATGCTTTCCTGTTCAGGGGAAAGCGCACCTTCACTTGCAAAAGCCTAATGCCGGATGCTCCAGGGAAGATTGTATTGGCTCAGGTGAATCCGAACACTCGGGAAATCATCGGAGAGCCTGTCGAGGTCCGTTTCACCACTACCGAAGACAATTACCGCGACATGACTTTCCGGGCGTCATTCCAGGGGACAGTCCTTACTATCATTCCATCTGACCCCTCCCGTACCTACTTCTGGGACTATATCAGCGAGCGTCAGGCCGAGGACGACTTCGCCACGCTCTATCTGTACTACTACAACCTGGTGTACATGTACGAGGATTACGGCTTTATGGCGGGTCTTTGCAAGAAGGGGACGGACAGCTTCGACCTGTCCCAGGACGCCAATTTAGTTCCCGGAGTCAAGTATTACCTTGTTATAAGCGCATACGAAGAAGGCGAGATCTCTTCGGACCTCACCTTCTACAACTTCGTCTATTACCCCGAAGGGTGCGTAATGGAGGAGGATTAAACGGCTTCCGCCACTTTCCTGGCCAGTTCCATGAAGGCTTTGCCGTCCGGCCTGTCGCTTAAAGCAACAGGTTCGCCGCTGTCGCCGCCTTCCCTTATACCCTGCACAAGGGGAATCTGTCCCAGGAAGGGAATGTCCAGATTTTCTGCCATCTGAGTGCCTCCGTCCCGGCCGAAAATATAGTATTTTTCGTCCGGATGTGCCTCCGGCGTGAACCAGGCCATGTTTTCCACAAGGCCCAGGATGGGTTTATTCACCTGCGGGTTACGGAACATATTGACGCCGCGGAGAACATCGGCCAAGGCCACTGTCTGGGGAGTCGTGACAATTATTGCGCCCGTCATGGGGACATCCCCGATAAGGGAAATATGGATGTCGCCGGTTCCGGGGGGCATGTCTATGAGAAGGAAGTCCAGCGGGCCCCAGACGGTCTGGAGGATAATCTGCTTGAGGGCGGTTGAGGCCATGGGGCCGCGCCATATAAGTGCCTGTCCTTCAGGGGAAAGATGGCCGATGGAAAGCCATTTTACGCCGTACTTTTCGGTGGGCACGAAGAGAGCGCTATTCTCGTCCTCGCCTTCCATCGCTATGTCGATGCCTTCTGTCCCGGTCATAGTGGGAACGGAGGGGCCGTAGACGTCGGCATCGGCCAGGCCAACCCTGTAACCGAGGCGGGCAAGCGCCACGGCCAGGTTCACCGCCACAGTGCTTTTTCCTACGCCGCCTTTCCCGGAGGCTATGCCTATGATGTTCCTGACCTCGCGGAGGCCTTCAAGATTGAACTGGATGCCTTTCGGTGCGGGTTTCGCCGGCTCTTTCACTACCGTGTCCACTTCGATTTCGGTACCGCCGGGGGCATGGCGGTACAGGCAGGCCTGCACCGCGCCCACGAGGTAATTCTTCAGAGGGTCCGGCCTTTTGGGAAATCCCAGGGTAACCTTTATCCGGCCTTCGCCAAGCTCGATATTCTCCACCATGCCAAGCTGGACCACGTCCTGGTCCCCTTTGGCAGGGTGCTGCACATCAAGCAGCCATCCAAGTACTTCCTCCCTACTTGACATAAGTAAGTTCGCCTATGATATTGTCTGCGCCGCCGAATTTCTCCACCATCCAGAGGACGTAGCGGATGTCTACGCAGATGCACCTCTGGAGGTCGGGCTCGAACATTACGTCGGAGCTCATGCTCTCCCAGTTTCCGTCGAAGGCAAGGCCGATGAGGTTGCCCTTTGCATCAAGGACAGGGGAACCGGAGTTGCCGCCGGTGATGTCGTTGTTGGTGAGGAAGCAGGTGTGCAGGGTGCCGTCCTTGTCGGCCCAGCGGCCGTAGTCGCCGGCTTCAAGAAGGGCTTTCACGCCTTCGGGAAGGATGAATTCGGGGTCGTCGGGGTTTTCCTTTTCAAGCAGGCCCTTTGCGGTTGTGTAATGCAGGTACTTGATGCCGTCCTTGGGGCTGTAGGGGAGGACGTTGCCGTAGGTCAGGCGCATGGTGAAGTTGGCATCCGGGTACATGGGAGTGCCTTTCTGCCATTCCATCAGGGCTGCGGCAAAGTGCTTGCGGGCTTTGTCGTAGGCGGGATCGGGCATGGCATACAGAGCCATGTAGGAGGGCATCAGTGCCCCGATAACAGCCTGTGCCAGCTCGCTGGCAGGGTCTGCGGTGATTTGCTCGGCGGTAGCGGCCATCAAGCCGGCCTCTGATACGAACACGCTCTTGCTGAACAGTTCCTCCACATAGGCAGGAATATCCATAGTGGCAAAGTCGCGCTCTCCAATCTTGGGGAAGTTGGCGGGGTCGGCGGTCTGACGATAATGCTCGAGCATAGCCACGGCTACTTTCCTGTCGATGGAAACCACGTAGTCACGATATTCCTCGCGAATGCGTTCACGGGCGCCGGCAAGCGCCTCCACGGAATCCTGGCCCTGTTTCAGGGCACGTGCGTAGAGATTGGTAACGGCGGATGCAAACTGCAGAAGTTCAATCTGGTAGGGGCCTTCCACGATGCGATTCACGGCAATGTTTGCAGCCGCATTCTTTTCCACATTCTTTGCGATATCGGCAATAGGAGTGCCGTATTTTTCCTTGCGTTCGGGATCTGCGTCTATCCATGCCTGCAGGGCCGCTTCTTTCTCCTCCTCACGGCCGATGATGTTCAGGTTGTCGAAAGCCAGTTCCTCGCCTTGCCATTTCTTCCAGCCGTTGGCAGAAGAAGCGTATTTGTCGGCATATTTCAGGCGGATGGAAGGGTCTGCTACCATCTGCTCCCACATAATGTCCTGACGGATTGTGCGGGCGTCGATGCGGATGCGGTTGGTTGCGATCATCTGCTTAAGCTGGGTTGCGGTCTGGTAGCGCTGTGTGCGGCCAGGGTAACCCATAACCATGGCGTAGTCGTTCTCCTGCACGCCCTTCAGGGAGATTTTCAGGCTCTTTGCGGGCTTGTAGGGGATGTTCTCCTCGCTGTATTCTGCGGGCATATTGTCTGCACCGGCGTACACGCGGAACATGGAGAAGTCGCAGGTGTGGCGGGGCCACATCCAGTTGTCGGTTTCGCCGCCGAACTTACCCATGGATGCCGGGGGGGCGCCAACGAAGCGGACGTCCTTGTAAATGCGGTACACAATCAGGTAGTGTACGTTCTCGTTGTAGAAGCCTACAATCTCAATATCGCAGCCTGGATTGGCTTCCTGTGCCTGCTTTTCCAGGTCTTCGGCATTTACGCCGTGCTTTTCAATGGCGTCGGTCACGTCCTCCATGCTCACCAGGAAAGTGACGGTGAGGCCGGGAACGGGAATTTCCTGAGCCCTGGTCAGTGCCCAGTAGCCGTCCATCAGGTAGTTATGCTCGTCCGTGGACAGGCCCTGGATGCTGCTGTAGCCGCAGTGATGGTTGGTAACCAGCAGGCCTTCGTCGCTGATTATCTCACCGGTGCATCCTCCGCCGAACTGCACTATGGCATCCTTCAGCGAAGCCTTGTTTATGGAATAGATATCTTCCGGCGAGAGCTTGCAGCCCGCAGCCTTCAAGTCTTTTCCGTTAAGCTGTTTAATGAGGGGAAGCAGCCACATGCCTTCATCGGCCATGGCGCTCAGTGATACGGCCAGTGCGGCCATCATCGCGAGAATTCTTTTCATAATTATGCTTTGTTTGCCTATTTCCTCAGGTTTGTCATGCAAAGATAAAAGATTTTTCGGACGTTTGCCAGCAGACCTGCGACGCGCCGACGACTTCGGTCACGAAAACGGGCCAAAACGTGACCGTCGCCGTCGGTCGTGACGACGAAAGACAAGAAAAGCCCCCAAAACGTGGTTCTTCGTCAAATTTCGTGCAGAATAATTAGGGTAACCCATTGATATTCAATCGGTTACCCTTGCTTTTTCGGATTA
>CAMOIT010000039.1 GCA_946616285.1 uncultured Bacteroidales bacterium
CGGTGGTGCCGCTGGTGTACAGCAGGATGAACAGGTCCTCCGGTTTGGGCGGCTGTGCCTTGGGCGTGCCGGGATGCAGTTTGCGGATGTCGGCGGTTTTCATGACGGGGCCATTGTACTCCTTCAGGATGGGAAGGAGCTCCTCATCGGCCACCAGCATCTTGGCGCCAGCGTCTTTCATCATGAAATTGAGGCGCTCCGGCGGGTATGAAGGGTCCAGCGGGAGATAGGCGCACCCTGCCTTGAGCACACCCAGCGGTGCCAGCATCATATATTCGTTGCGGCCCAGCATGATGCCCACAACGCTCTTTGGTGGCACCTTAGACTCTATATAGGCAGCAAGGTTGTCCGTCAGGCGGTCTACTTCGGAGTAGCTTAATTGGATATTTTCATAGACCACTGAGGGTTGATTGGGACAGGCTTTCACCTGCTGGCGAAACGCCTCCAAAACCGTGTTTAAAGAAGTCTGACTCATTGTTTCAGTGCTTGATTTTTACAAATATAGAAAAAAATTCAAATATTTGTCGTTTAGAGTTATCAAAATACTGATGATGCGTTAGTCTTTTCAAAATACGTACGCCCTTATCAAGGTTCCAATCTTGGCGACAGAGTACGGTATTCAGATCCCGCTCACGCCCGTAACAATGATGCCGATCCCGAAATAGAGCATCAGGCAGCAGCAAAGCCTTGCCTGCCTGGTACGGGCCGAATAGAAGTTCATAAAGAGCGCCGTCAATATGGTAACAAGGCCGATAGTCAGCCCCGCGCCCCTGAACCAAACGTCCTCTTCCATCAGGCCGCTCACCATAGGATAGGTGCCGATAAGGACGAAATGTCCGAACCAGTTGCCGATAAAGGACAGGACAAAAACCCATACACCCCAGTCAAATGCGTTTCGGCGGTAACAATAGATCAGCAGAATGGAAGTGACGATAACCAGGATCAAGGCCGATGCCCCTTCAATGTGCGGGAAGCACATCAAGTAATCGTCGGATACAATGCTGAAATGCCAGGCGCATTCGCCCGTGGACTGCCAAAGGAGCGTACCACCGGTATAGCCCAGCAAGAAGGCAGGAAGAATCTTTTCCTCCCGTCCTTTTTTACACGCAAGCCATCCAAACAGGAAGGCAAGCACAAAAGCCAGACACATAAAAGCCAGCCTGGTGGGGGAGGAATCCACCGCCTCGCCGTCGTCCAGATGCGGCGGAACAACGGGCTCCATCCCGCTGCCGAAATGAATAAATAAAGCAAAAAAGGCCACCAGTACAGCTGTGATGGCTAATATTCCGGCTAATGGAAGACCCCAGTCCCTAAGACCCTCACGGATTCCCACAAGTGGTTTTTTACTGAAACCGAACTGATTGTTTTTGTTCATATCGCTGACAAAGATACACAGCGAACAGTGCAACCGGGTTGCAAATAATTTGTATCTTTGCGATGTTATGCCTCTATTAATCACATACGGCACTTGACCTGGCCGAAACAGCCGCAGCTTAATACTGCATATGGAAAAAAGCATAGAAAAATACCGTGACGACCTCACGCAGCACCTGATTGAGGTCTGCACCGGCAATGGATATCTGAAAGGAACTTTGCTGAATTCACCCGACATTGACGATGCATGGGTACGCTACGCGCCGTCCTTCTTCGGCGATGCTGTGCGCGAGTTCAACAAATACCCGGAGTATTGCCTAGGCTGCGCCGGCTATCTGGGCATGGCTGTGGCGTATTTCTGGGACAAAGACTGGTCGAAGTACCGCGAGGAACCTTACACCAGTTTTCAGGGCGACAGGGGATTCGACGATATGGACGATCATATCACCGATAACATCCTCCGGGACCGTAAGCACAGCGTCCCAGCCATGCAGTCCACGGCCGCATCAGCCTATCATTTCCTGATGCGCGAAAGCCCTGAACCCGGCACGGCCGAAGCCTACCGGATGTTCCTTGTCAGCGTAGAAGTGTTGTTCAAAATTGGCGCTGCCATCGAACTCTGCCGCCTTGGCTACAAGTTTGAAAAAATGAATTTGGTATAGTAAAGATTTCTCTGCCTCATTCACATATTTATAAGTGATGGAGGTGTCCCGAAAAATGGGACACCTCCATCAAAATCGGCCTCTTTTGCACGAGATGTCCCGAAAAATGGGACACCTCCATCACTTCGGCCCTTCCCAGGTTGGTTTACTTCACCCAGGCTTTCAAATCTTTCTTAGTCGCATCATTCAGCAGCTTGCCTTCCTTCCAGTTGATGTCCGGATACTGTTCGTGGAACTGCTTGTCGGCGCCGGCAATGCCACTACCGCCAGAGGTGGCGAACAAGATGACCGTCTTGCCCTTGAAGCCGTAGGTGTCAATAAATGAATTGATGATGGTAGGGGCTGTATACCACCATACGGGAAAACCGATATAGATGATATCGTAGCTGTCGGCATCCTTCAGGTCCTTTACGATGGCGGGACGAGATGATTTGTCGGCCATTTCCACGCTGCTGCGGGACTGTTTGTCACGCCAGTCAAGATCAGCGGCAGTATATTTTACTTCCGGCTTGATCTCATACAGAGTAGCGCCGGCAACTTCGGCCAGATCCTTGGCCACGGCCTCAGTGGTGCCGGTGGCGGAGAAGTATGCTACAAGTGTCTTCATGTTTTTTTTGTTTTGTCCACAGGCCGACAACGTCAGCGCTGCAATCATTGTGGTAAGAAGAACCTTTTTCATAGTCTATTCGGCCGGGGCCCATTTGCAGCGGACAGGGGAAACGATGGCGCCCTCCTCTTTCAGTTCAGCAAAAGCCTTGTCGACTTCCTTGCGGTCGGCATTCAGAATCTTGGTAATGTCACCGGCAGAAACAGGTTTGCCTGCCTCTTTCATTGCTTTTAGTACCTGGTCTTTCATGGTTGTAAGTGGTTAAGGGTTATCTATTTGCCGGTCTAATATACGAAATATTATGGATAACTTCGATAAAAAGTGATTATATTTGTGTAGGTAAAAACGAAGTAGAATGCGCGCAGTTATCCAAAGGGTATCTTCTGCATCCGTCACGATAGACGGAGCGGTTAGGTCATGCATCGGAGAGGGGCTGCTGATACTGCTGGGTATCGGCCACGAGGACGACGGGACAGACATCGACTACCTTGTGAAGAAAACCGCAGCGCTGCGCATCTTCAACGACGAGAACGGCGTAATGAACCGAAGCGTGCTGGACGTAGGCGGCGACGTGATTGTGGTGAGCCAGTTCACGCTGATGGCGTCCACCAAAAAGGGCAATCGGCCGTCCTACATTGAGGCTGCGGGGCACGAGAAGGCGATTCCCCTTTATGAAGAGTTCTGCCGCCGCATGTCGTCTGCTATCGGCAAACCTGTCGGGACAGGGGAGTTCGGCGCCGACATGAAAGTGGCGCTGGTGAACGACGGGCCGGTGACTATATGCATTGATTCCAAGAACAAATAGCCTTTTGGCTTGGTGGCGCTATGCCCCAGCCGCCCGGCTCTTGCTGACGAGGACAGCCCCGCCGACAATCGCCGTCGCAGCCAGAACTTTCTGCCAGGTGATTACGTCCATCCCGGTCCAGATGCTAATGACGGTGGCAAGGACAGGGGAGAGGTAATTGTACATGCTGACCAGCGTGGGGCGTATGTACTTCTGGCCGTATGGGATGAGATAGTATGCGATTACCGTCGCAAATACGATCAAATAACCTATTTCCCAGCGCACGTTCACGGGAATGGCCTCATAGTCCGTGGTAATGAGCCCTTTGGCGGACAGCGGCAGAGACATCAGCAGCGCAAAGAGGAAGGCCCATTTCATGAAGGTAATCACGCTGTACCTGGATATCAGCGGCCGGAAAATCCCCAGGTACATCGAGAACGTGAGACTGTTCAGAAGGAGCATCACGACCCCAAGAGGAGTTGTTGCCGAAGCGCCCCCTGAATGAACGGAATTGAAGATGAGGAAAATCACACCGGCAAGGCTAACAGCCACACCGCCGGCTTTCTTCCCGGTGATGGGCTCTCCCAGGAAGAAAAAGGAAAAGATCATCGTGAACACCGGCCCGAGCGTGCCTATGATGGCGCAATCAATTGACGTCGCCATGGTGATTCCCACCAGAAACGTTGTCTGCGTAAGGAAAAGTCCCAGGAACGATGCCAGTGCTATCCGCCAAAGGTCTCCCTTCTTAATACTTTCCTTCGGGGCGAAAAGTGACAGGAGCCAGAAGATTACCGTTGCACCTATGGCCCTCAGCGTGAAAAGCACGAAGGGGTCTACCGCCTGCGAATTGGCGATATCCTTGCACAGCACCACATTCAGCCCGAAGATGGTGTAGGCTGCCGCAATGGACAGATGCCCTTTCAACTGGTCCGATGCCTTGTCAAACATTCTCATTTACCTCACATTACTTGACCAGATATCGAGGTACTCTTTTCTTGTATTCGACGTACTCCTGGCCGAAATCGGCCATCAAACGCTTTTCCTCAGAGCGGACTTGAAGTGTGAGAAGTATGACTTCCACTGCGAATACGGCTATCGGCCACCAGCTTTGCAGCCATAGAAGAATACCGATATCATAAATGTACACACCCACCAGCATGGGATTACGGGTGAACTTGTATGGGCCGTCCGTCATCAGATGCCTGGTTCTTGGTGCCACTTCGTGATTGTAGGCGTCGAAAGGATTGCCTTCCCCGACCTTCTTCATGTGAACGATGGACCAGATGCTCAGTGCCAGTCCGGGAATCATCAGGACGATAGCAACAATGGCCCAGGGCAGTGATGGTGCCCACGGGAAAGGTCTTCCTGATACCCACCACATCAATGCGGGAATGCCGGCAACGAAGACCAGGAATCCAAGTATGTAACCGATTGCGTTTCTCATATCAGTTTTTCCTTTTGACTGACTAATATACGAAAATAATACGCTCCGACCAAGTTCATGTGTCCACCTCGTCTCACAATTGCAATCTTTTGCGTATATTTGGAAACATAATCAAGCCATGACTTTAATTCAATATAGCAATATGACACTCGAACAGCAAATCCAGGACGCCATCAAGGAGGCTATGAAAGCCAAGGACACGGTGGCAATGAACGCAGTACGCGCAATCAAGGGCGAAATCCTCCTATTCAAAACCAGCGAAGGGGGAGCGAAGGACGTCACCGACGGCGACATCCTCAAGATGATCCAGAAACTTGTGAAACAGCGCAAGGAAGCGGCCGAGCAGTTCGTGGCCGCCGGCCGTCAGGAATTAGCCAATAACGAACTGGCCGAAGCCGCCGTAATGGAGAAATACCTTCCCAAACAGCTCTCTGTGGAGGAAGTCAGGGCCAAGGTACAGGAAATCATCGCCCAGGTTGGTGCTACATCCATCAAAGATATGGGCAAGGTGATGGGCGCCGCCAACAAGGCACTCGCAGGCCTGTCTGACGGCAGAACCATATCCACTGTGGTCAAGGAGCTGCTCGGCTAACTTTTGACATTGGCGTAACCGCCTTAGATTCAGCAGATTAACGGTTTCCCCTGGGCGCTTTAGCCTACGTGTAGTTGTCCAGAGAGTATCATCGGTCTCTGTCACCATCGACGGGCCGGTGACTATTTGCATCGATTCAAAGAACAAATAGCAAGATCCCGTTATCGGACACGGCATCTATGAAATCAGAAATTCATAAATTCTGTCTTCTTCTTATCCTTCTCCTTGGATGCCAGGCTGGCGGTAAGCATTGCTTCCCAAGTATGGCAGAATGGGTACTGGACTTAACAGATTCCCTTACCCTGGGCCTATCCAAGTATGATAAGGCAGAGTGGATAGAGGTTTTTCGGTCTGACGGATATGTTAACAATGTAGTATTCACAACTTTCAAGGGTGACTATTATTGTATGTGGCAACAGTCCGAAAAAGATGAAGATACTCCGGATACCCAAGTAATGCTTTCAGTAAGCAAGGACGGTAGGGACTGGTCCAGTCCAACCGTGCTGGCCCATCCTGCGAACGATTACTTTGCTTCGCCCGGAGGCTGGATTCAGAATGGGGACACGCTTACTGCACTTGTGAATTACATTTATGCTGCGGACAGGTCGCAAGGAGGAAATGCATTTTTCATCAGCACTGCAGACGGCGAGTTCTGGACTGCCCCGCAGCCCGTATTGATGGAAGACGGGAGTCCCGTTGACGGTATTTTTGAGCAGGATCCCCTGAAACTGCCGGATGGGCGCATCGTTGGCGCAGTGCATTTTCGGCCAGAAAACAACTTATGCCCCGTTTATACAGATGAAATCTCCGGTGTGAAGGGCTGGAGAAAGGCATCTTTTCCGGAAGGAGAAGGGAAATCTATCGAACCAAGCCAGTATATTGCCAAAGACGGTACGCTGGTAATGTTCATGCGAGACCAGAGTTCCTCTTTTGTCAAACTGTATTCCCTTTCAAAAGACAGGGGAGAGAACTGGAGTGCACCGAAGAAAACAGACATTCCAGATTCGCGTTCGAAGCAATGTGCCGGCAATCTTCCGGGCGGGGAAGCGTTCTGGATAGGTAATCCGACGGGAAACAAATCCAGAAGAGCGTTGGTGCTTGCTGTCTCGAACGACGGATATCTGTTTGACCGGGCATACCTTCTGGCCGGTCCGGATGACCTGCCCGTCAGAAGAAAAGACGGTCGCTACAAGACAAGGGGTTACAACTATCCCAAAGCCGCCGTTTCAGGAGACGTTACATGGGTCTCCCTGTCTGTTAACAAGGAAGATGTCGCGCTCATAAGAATCTCTTCTGTGATGGAGATGTCCCAAAAACAGGGACATCTCCATCAAAATCGGCCTTTTTTGCACGAGATGTCCCGAAAAATGGGACATCTCCATCATTTTCGTGTACTTCCCTAAAAAAGGATGACAGATTCATAAAAGTGACTATATTTGCGCTGTATCATGACCATTAAATAAGAATACAATGAAAAAGTTACTCATTACCCTTCTTGTCCTCCTTGGCATAGGTGCCGTAGCGGTGGTTTCGTGCCCCGACAGGCAGGACCACAAGGACGCAATCATGGAAGTAGTCAGCGGCGCCATCAATGACGGGTTGCAGACCTCAGACAAGGAGTCGCAGGGATTGTCTGCAATTTTGGGTTCGGTCGGCTCCAGCATTGCGGGGCAACTTCTCGAGAACCGCCTTACAGTCAAGAATTACTTCGTTTGCAGCATCGGTGAGATTAAGGACCTGGACGGCGAGGACCAGAGGGTCTCTGTCGGCGTTTTCGGCCATGTCTTTACCGGAGACAAAGAGCAGCTGAAAGAGGCAATCAGCGGAAAGTAGATGCTTTCCTGTTTAAAGGACGTTTACATCAAGAGTCTCACCCGTCCTTCATTGAAGCAGAACACCTCAGGGTGCTTGAAGACAATCGCCGCTATGACCTTCCCGTCCAGAGGCCGGCCATTGCGCCTCGGGACCAGTCCGCGCAGCTCCAGCTCCCGGGCAATCTGCTCGGTCTTCATCCCGTGCTGGCTGGTCGCCAGCAGGTACACCATGGCTTCTTCTATCTTCATTTCAGCATAATGGCATTGATAATCCTTCCGCACTGGACCCCTTCGCGCCGGGCGGAGAAGTATGCCCTGGTGGTGTAGGTGTCAATTCCGCACACCTGGATGTTCCCTGTTGGAACGCCGGATTGTTCCAGCAGCCAGCGGTTGGCCTTGAAAAGGTCGATGTGATGCCCTCCGGACATGGGGGTGCCGTCGCCGGACCCTCGGAAAGACCATATGTCCTCCATCGGGAAGCCGGATTCCTTGAACTTCACGGCCACCTCCTCGCCCACCTGGAAGCTGTCCGGGCCGATGGCGGGGCCTATAGCGACCTTCAAGTCTTCTGCCCTGGTGCCGAACTCCTGCCGCATGGCATCGATAACGCCCTGTGAGATATGAAGGACGGTGCCCTTCCACCCGGAATGCACCGCCGCGACGGCACTGTTCACCGGGTCGTACATCAGGACAGGCACGCAGTCGGCCGTACGAATGCATATGGCAACGTCGGGCCTGTTCGTCATAAAGGCGTCGTATCCTTCCAGTTCATCCCGTGTCATCCCCGGCCTGTCCACAAGAGCGATGCGGCTTCCGTGCACCTGGCGTCCCTGAATGACTGGATAGGGGAGTGCTGCATCCCGCTGCGTAGAGAACGCTTCCACTCCTTCTCCAAGGTCGTATTTCAAAAGCGAGTCAAACATATTGCTAAGATACAACTTTTCCGGCAGAGTTTTGTATATTTGTCCTGCTATGTATGGCCGAAACCGCTGCGGCTTATTACTGCATATGGAAAAAAGCATAGAAAAATACCGCGAAGACCTCACACAGCACCTCATAGAGGTCTGCACCGGCAACGGATATCTAAAAGAAACGCTGCTCAGTACTCCGGACATCGACGAGGCCTGGGTGCGCTACGCGCCGTCCTTCTTCGGCGATGCGGTGCGAGAGTTTAACAAATACCCTGAATTCTGCCTGGGCTGCGCCGGTTATCTGGGCATGGCCGTTGCCTTTTATTGGGACAAAGACTGGGAGAAGCACCGCGAAGAACCCTATACCAGTTTCCAGGACGAAAGGGGATTCGACGATATGGACGATCATATTACGGACAACATCCTCCGGGACCGTAAGCACAGCGTCCCGGCCATGCAGTCCACGGCCGCATCGGCCTATCATTTCCTGATGCGGGAAAGTCCCGAACCCGGCACGGCCGAAGCCTACCGGATGTTCCTTGTCAGCGTAGAAGTGATGTTCAAGATTGGCGCAGCCATCGAACTCTGCCGCCTGGGCTATAAGTTCGAAAAGGTAAATCTGGCATGATCGTTAGCTTAATTCGCCTTCCACCAACGAATCAGGAATCTGATACCAGCCGATAGCCGTCCACATCAGGCCATTGATGGCCAGAAGATGTATCTTACGAATACTACACATTTGTGATGGAGATGTCCCCAAAACAGGGACACCTCCATCAAAATCGGCCTTTTTTGCACGAGGTGTCCCGAAAAATGGGACACCTCCATCGCTATTCTTTCCGGAGGTGAAAGGCAGGGAACATCGTGGAAGTGGAGTTAATATCCAGTACAAAATACTCCGACCGAGTTCCTATCCGGATTTTTGGACCCCAGATGCCCAGGCCAGAGCTGATGTAATACTGCGTACAACCCTTTTGGTAAGGCCCCCAGGACTTCTCGAAGATGGCATCGGTTATCCACGAAATGGGCCATGCCTGGCCGCGGTGCGTGTGTCCGCTGAACTGGAAGTTGATTCCGGCCTCTTCAGCCTCTTCCAGATGGGAAGGCTGGTGGTCCAGAAGGATGGTAAATCCGTCCAAGGAATAGGCATATTCCTTTAGGGCAGGCCTGCCGGGATTGCTGCGGTCGTCCCGGCCGATGATGTCTATTCCCTTGAAATGTGCCACGGAGTCCTTCAGGACGGTAATTCCGGCTTCTTTAAGGAATTTTTCGGAGTCCTCAGAACCGGCGATGTATTCGTGGTTGCCCAGAACCGCATAGGCCGGAGCCTCCAGGCGGCGGAATTCATCGGCATAATTCCCTTCAAAAAGCGGCTTGGTCTGGATGTCAACGATGTCTCCGCCGAAGAGCACCAAGTCCGGATGTTCGGCATTGATCATATCCACCCAGCGGGCCAGTTCGGCCTTGCGGTTGCTGTAGCCGATGTGCAAGTCACTTGCCATAACCACCTTGATATGCTGCTGTTCCAAAGGCTTTTCCGTCTGGATGGCGAGTTCCTCGCGATACTTGTGTCTATAATGCACGCCTCCGGCTATCATAACAGCAGCGACGATGCCGACGATGGAAAGCAATCCGATGAGGCTGCCGTTGGTGAACGATTTTGGGAGAAGTTTACACAAGGTGGCGATATCGGCCAATATGAATACAATTAGCAAGTATGCAAACGCTATGAGCCACGGCTGACCTGCTTCATAAAGGGCTACAACGGCAGGATAAGGGAGCCTGTTCCGAAGAAGCATACTGGAAAACGCAGCCACCATCCAAACGAGAAACAGACCTGCCACAACGAGTTTTGGCGCTTGCCCGCCGGGCGTAATACGCCACAGATGCCAGGTGGTATAGCCGACCAATCCAAAGAATACCAATAGAATAATAATAAAACCGGATCTCATAACTAACTGCATTACGTGGCGGTTACACATACAAAAATCGTCCCAAATACTAAACTGCAGTCTCACTTCCGTTCCACCTTTCTCCCTGTGAATGGCCGATTCTCCAAGAATATAAACGAAATAGTTTCAGTTATTTGCAGAAACTTTTTATATTTGGACTTCAAACTACAGACGCATCATGGACAACAAAGAACTACAAAAGACAGTAAACCCCATTTATTTGACCGCAAAAGCGACTTTGAGTCTTCTGAATAAGGCGAAGGATCCGGATGCAGCGGCCCTGATGCAATATATCGGCCTGGAAACCAATCTACAGGAGCGGGCAAAGACTATTCCCCCCTCTGTCTCGAATTGCTACAAGATTGCCCAGCTGGCCCGCTATGAAATTAACAACACAGCCGCTATTCGAAGCAGCGCCCCCAATATCGTGGACCTTCCTTCTGGTTATTCACCCCGCGGGTTCCGAGTTTCATCGGCAGATAAGTGCTCAAGGATGAAATAATCCTATTCCCGGAAAAAGTCACTCAAATGTAACTGAATTCAGTTCGATGAAGTCGGGTTTATCGGCCAGACCGGCTCATAATTAGAGTAAAATGCTTAAATTTGAAAACTAAATAATCAGAATCATGGCAAAAGACCGCTTTGACATCCAAGAAAAAGAAGGGGTATCATTCATGACCGATGCCCTTGTAATCGTTGATAAAGAAACCGGAGTTAACTACCTGTACGTGTGCCGTGGCTATGGCGGTGGCCTCACACCGCTTCTGGACGCAAATGGGAAGCCAATCATAACCAGTGACAGCTATCAGAAGTGATTTACTTCCTAAAGTAACAACTTAATAATCGATTGTCAGCGAACAAATTATTACTAGATATGAAAAAATTCCTGTTTTGGCTCATCGGCATCCTTGCCGCTTTATGCATTACTGTTTTGTGCATTTGGGGTAGAGAGATAGCAACCCTCCGTTCCATCAAGACGGTAGATGGCAATGATTACCTCTATACGATTGAATACAAGGCTTCTTACGACCTTGATGATGTGATTGAAAAAGATATTGACGAGAACGCCGAACTTTTGGATTACGTCATTGGACGGGTAGGGAAGGGCCTTCCCATCAAGATAAAGAGTTCTCAAGTGGCCGATGAAAAAGGCGAAACTGCTACTATCAACTGTACTTCGTTTCAAGCCGCCCGGGCCGATGGGGATGGCTTCTTGTTCGGCAGGAACTACGACTATTTCAAGAATCCCACTATGGTGACTGTTTCGCATCCGAAGAAGGGCTATGCTTCCATCGCCTGCAGCGACATGTCCCACTTCGGCTATTCCCTGGAGAAACTGCCCACTTCATTTGCGAAAAGTCTTAATTGCCTCGCCTCCATCTATGCACCCGTCGATGGGATTAACGAAAAAGGCCTCTGCACGTCCATTATGGCTCTCCCCAAGCAAGCTTCCCGGCAAGATACGCCGAAGCACGATGTGGGCACCACCATCATTATGCGCCTGTGGCTGGACCGCTGTGCCACGGTTCAGGAGGCGCTCGACCTCCTGGAAACGGTGGATGTAAGGCACGATGCCGCCGTAGGTTCAGGTTATCATTATATGGTAGCCGACGCTTCCGGTGACTGCGCAGTGGTGGAGTTTGACAAAGAGGACGGCTGGAAGACGATGATTGTCCGTAAATCATCCGATGCCAACTCCATGCTGGTCACCAATCACCTGCTTTCCGCAAAGTACTACACCACAGAGCCAGACGCGGCAGTTGGGAACCCTCGCAGCAAGAGCTGGTGGCGTTATGAGACAGCCGCTGCCTATCTCCAGGAACATAACGGCACCCTTACGCTGGAACAGGCTCAGGAATGCCTCTCCCTTGTTCACTGGAAAGATTTAGTCTGGGATAACGGAACCGTGGAAGACACGCAGTACAGCAACGTGTACGATCAGGAGCACATTTCCCTGTACTTACGCAACTGGAACGATTACGACACTACACACCGCTTCGGCCTTTGACGTCCGGCCCAAGGCCTGAATATGAGTCTACGTGTTTGAATCATAAAGCGAATATAGCGAAAATCTATTTATCTTTGCAGTTATGAAATACGAAAAGATAAATTTGGAAGACTACTTCCAGACCGGAGAGGGAGGAACGGCCCTCACTTACAACCATAAGGATGGAAATACGCTGGCCAAGCTGTTTATGCCCGGCGTTGCAGCCGAAACGGCCGAAAGGGAGTTTCATATCAACCAGGTGGTCTATGAAAGTGGCCTTCCCACACCCAAGCCAATTCGCCTCATCACAGACGGGACGCGTTATGGGACCGAATACGAATTGATTCTTAACAAACGCTCTTATACCCGCATAATTTCTCAGGAGCCGGATAAACTTGAACCGTTATCCAAGCGTTTCGCCGTTCTTGCCCGTCAAATTCACCAGACACCGGCCGACACCGATAAACTTCCCGATATGCGGGAGCTCGTGAGAGCCGAACTGCTTAAGTTTGATACTCTCCCCATAGAATACAGAGACCGGATGCTGGCTTTTCTGGACAGCTGCCCGGCGCCCAAAACATGTCTGCACGGAGACCTTCATATCGGCAATATCATAACAGACGGCCAGAGGGACCTCTGGATAGATGTAGGCGACTTTGCCTGGGGTGCTCCTGAGTGGGACCTGGGGATGATTTATCAAACCACCCATTACCTGTCTCCGGAACGTACCCAAAGCATTTTCCACCTGGACACGGAGACATATAGACGCCATTGGGACTATTTTGCCCCTGCTTATTACGGGACCGACAATCCGGAGGAACTCGCTGCCAAAGAACGCTCGTTATACCCATACATTGCCACAAAACTGGCCTACATTATCGGCAAACTGGGCCACGGTGCCAAAGGTGTAAGCGATCGAGTGTTGCATATGTTTGGCTTATTCCTGGGGATGTAAATCCCACGGAAGATTTATTCCAATTAAGATATTTTATTAATGAAGAAGTTTTTCGTAATATCATTCATGCTTACAGCCATGATATCGGCCTGTAATACTGCTCCTAAGGATCGTACAATCCCATTTGAAGGCATCGAAAACGCCCGCGAACTGGGCGGCCTCAAAATGCAGGACGGCCGAACCATCAAAGAGGGGAAACTCATCCGCTCCGGTAACCTTTCAAAAGCTACGGATGCCGATGTCAAAGTTTTGAAGGACCGTTTTCGTCTTACCGACGTAGTCGACTTTCGCTTTGACGCAGAGGTAAAAGGCGCTCCTGACCGTGAAATTGAGGGCGTAGAGTACACCCACCTGTCCACCCTGCCCAAATCCATCATGGCCGGCTTTTCCTCGGGAAGAACCGATGGTGCAGAAATGAAGTCTCAGGATATCGTAGGCCTCCTCGTAAAGTATGCATCCTATCCCCAGGCGCAGGAAATGGCCCAAAAGCTGTATCCGGCCATTGTTACAGACTCCCTTTCCCAGCAATACTACGGAGAATTCCTCCGCACGGTCCTTAAGGCCGAAGGCGGAGTGCTTTGGCACTGTTCCCAG
>CAMOIT010000040.1 GCA_946616285.1 uncultured Bacteroidales bacterium
ATGTGTAGAACCATCCACGGGTCCGGTCCACTCCTTCGGCAATGAAATCCGCCGTGGCGCCGAAAGCCGGGGAACCCAGGTTCCTGAGGCCTTCCTGAGCGTAAGGCATGGCGCCGGAATCGAACCAGACGTCTATAAGGTCAGTCTCCCTGACCATCTTCTTTCCGGAAGGCGACACAAGGAAAATCTCATCCACGTAAGGCCGGTGAAGGTCAATCTTATTGTAATTGTCCAGGCTCATGTCTGAGGGGTCGAAACCTTTGCCCTTCAAGGGATTGGAGGGCATGACACCTGCTGCGACGGCCTTTTCTATTTCGGCATAAAGCTCCGCAACCGAGCCGATGCAAAGCTCTTCCTTTCCGTCTTCGGTGCGCCAGATGGGCAGCGGAGTGCCCCAGTAACGGCTGCGGGAAAGGTTCCAGTCCTGGATGTTCTCCAGCCATACGCCGAAGCGGCCGGAACCGGTAGATGCCGGCTTCCAGGTAATCTGCTTGTTAAGGGCCACCATTTCATCTTTTACTGCAGATGCCTTGATGAACCAGCTGTCCAGCGGATAGTAAAGCACCGGAAGGTCCGTGCGCCAGCTGTGGGGATAGCTGTGCACATGCTTCTGCACCTTGAAGGCGCGTCCGTCGGCCTTCATCATGACGCAAAGATCGATATCCAGCGTACCTTCTTCTTCCACGCCTTCGAAGTACTTCTTGTAGCCGGCCTTTACATATCGGCCCGAATACTCCTTATAGGAAGGCTCAACGGTGGCGGCAAATTCCGCCGACATGTCCTCCAGGCGCATGAAACGGCCCTGGCGGTCCACCTGGGCCTGGGGATTGCCGTCTTTGTCGACGGGCATTATTGCGCCGATTCCAGCTGCGGCAGCTACGCGCTTGTCGTCCGCGCCGAAAGTGGGGGCGATATGCACGATGCCGGTACCGTCGCTGGTGGTTACGTAGTCGCCGGATATTACGCGGAAAGCATCCCCGTCCGGACGGAACCAGGGGAAGAGCTGGTGATAGCGTATGCCGACCAGATCCTTACCCTTGAAACAGCCGTCAAGAAGCTTGTATGGCACAACCTTGTCACCTTTCTGATAGCTTTCCAGTGGAATTTCAGCACCCTTGGGATTGAACCAGGCACCGAGAAGATCCTTGGCCAGCACGTAAACTGCAGGCTCCCCGGTGTAGGGATTGAAGGACAGAACCCTTACATATTCAATCTCCGGTCCTACGCAGAGGGCGGTATTGGAAGGGAGTGTCCAGGGCGTGGTGGTCCAGGCCAGGAAGTATGCCGGCAAGGATTCCGTGCCGTAAATGGGCTGAGAAAGGCCGTCCTTGATAATCTCGAACTGAACGGTGGCGGTGGTGTCCGACACGTCTTTATAGCAGCCGGGCTGGTTGAGCTCATGGGAGCTGAGGCCTGTGCCGTCGGTCGGAGAATAAGGCTGGATGGTATAGCCTTTATAAAGGAGACCTTTTTCGTAAATCTTTTTAAGGAGATACCAAAGGGTCTCGATGTAGCGGTTGTCGTAGGTGATGTAGGGGGCGTTCATGTCTACCCAATAACCTACGCGCTCGGTCATATTCACCCATTCGGCGGTGTACTTCATCACTTCCCTGCGGCAGGTAGCGTTGTACTCTTCCACGCTCACTTTGGTGCCGATATCGGCCTTGGTGATGCCCAGCTTTTTCTCTACGCCAAGCTCTACGGGAAGGCCGTGGGTGTCCCATCCGGCGCGGCGGGCCACACTGTAACCGGTCTGGGTTTTATAGCGGCAGATCGCGTCCTTGATGGAACGGGCCATCACGTGGTGGATGCCCGGCATGCCGTTAGCGGAAGGCGGTCCCTCGAAAAATATGAACCTGGGGGCGCCTTCCCTTATCTGAAGGGATTTTTCAAAAGCCTTCTCCTTTTTCCACTGCTCCAGGACATCTTGTCCGGTACGGGTAAGGTCAAGCCCCTTATATTCTTTGAATCTCATATTTTTTGGCTATTTTTGCACTGTAATATTAGTTTGCAAATATAGTTAATTTAGCTTGAAATAACAACATGAACCTACTGGACATCATACTGCTTATTCTTTTTATCCCCGGCATAATCCAGGGACTCAGGAAAGGCTTCGTGGAACAGGGCGTAACGCTTGTGGGAATAGTATTAAGCGTATGGATGGCGTTCAAGTTCCAGGCTCCCGTCGCAGCCAGAATCGCCGAACGCTGGGAAACTTCGCAAACGCTGATAAACGTAGTTGCCTTCGCCGCAATCCTGGTGGTTGTGCTGGTAGTGGTACTGCTGCTTGCAAAACTCCTCACTAAAGTCCTTGAAAACATTTCCCTGGGATGGCTGAACCGTGTTCTGGGCCTATGCTTTTCACTTGCAACCACCGCTGTGGTGCTGGCAGTTCTCATTATCCTTTTCGACACCATAAACGTAAAATTCGAGCTTGTAAAAAGCCCCGTCCTTACGGATTCCCTGCTGTACGGGCCCCTTAAAGACTTCGGCTACAAGGTATTCCCCTACCTCAGGCAACTTATCTCCCCCGCTGCATAATGGCTCTGATACTTATCATAGAAACTTCCACCGCAAAGCTTTCAGTCGCACTCGCACGTGACGGAAAAGTCCTTGCCTCCAAAATATCCGACGAAGCCCGACTCCAGGCATCACTTACAGCACCTTTCGTTAAAGAAATTCTTGACCAGGCCGGATACAGCGTCAAGGACCTGGACGCCGTATGCGTTGGTAAGGGCCCCGGCTCATATACAGGCTTAAGGGTGGGCGTTTCCACCGCAAAGGGCCTGTGCTTCGGAGCTGGCATCCCGCTTATCGCAATAGGCTCGCTGGATGCCCTGGTTGCAGGTTCCGGGGTCCGTGAAGGACTGGTGGTTCCAATGATCGACGCCCGCAGGATGGAAGTTTATACGGCCGTCTTTTCGCCTGATGGTGAGCAGCTTACGCCAGTCGAAGCTAAAATTGTCGATTCCGGGGCATTCGCAACAGAGCTATCGGCAGGTCCGGTGCTTTTCATCGGCGACGGTGCCATCAAATGCGCTTCAGTGATTTCGCATCCGAACGCCTCTTTCCGCGAAGCATGGCCCCTGGCTCAGGACCTCGCGCCCTTAGCCGAGAAAGCCTTCGAACAAAAAAGGTTCGAAGACCTTGCGTACTTCGAACCTTTCTATCTTAAGGATTTCGTGGCTACCGTTTCCCGGAAAAACCTATTCTAAATCCAGGAATTTTACAAAAGCATCCACGTCCAGGTTGTACCCGCGAGGACCGGCCAGGACATTGCCTTCGCCATCCAAAATAACGTAGTTAGGCTGGGCGTTAACGCCGAAGCGCGTCTGTGCGATGTGCGAATTAACCCGTCCCACGTCTTTCAGGACCTTGCCCGATTCGGTGGTAACCCACTCGCTCTCGGGGAGTTTTACCTTGTCGTCCATGTAAAGGGCCACCAGCACAAAATTGTCCCTAAGGCGCTGCAGCACGGCAGGATCGCTCCAAACGCGGGCTTCCATCTCGCGGCAGTTCACGCATCCGTGTCCTGTGATGTCAACGAACACCTTCTTTCCAGATGTAGCTGCGGCGGCGATGCCGTCTTCCAGATTGTCATAGGCCGAAAGCCCGTGAGGCATAGGCAGGAGTCCGGTTTCATGAGAAGCAGTTTCGGTGCCGGGAAGAGCGACGGTGGGAGCGGCCGGAACACCGGGTGTCATCACGAAATCCTGCGTCTCCAGCGGAGGCAGATAACCGCTGAGGGCCTTCAGAGGAGCGCCCCACATTCCGGGAATCATGTACACCACAAAGGCGAAGTCGATGATCACCAGAGCCAGGCGGCCCGCACCAACGTACTCCAGCGGGCTGTCGTGCTTGAAGCGGATCTTGCCAAGCAGATACAGGCCCAGAAGGGTAAAGCACACTATCCAGATGGCCAGGTAAACCTCGCGGTCCAGCAGGTGCCAGTGGTAGGTCTGGTCGGCCACCGAGAGGAACTTGAGGCCAAGGGCCACCTCGATGAAGCCAAGCACAACCTTCACGCTGTTAAGCCAGCCGCCGCTCTTGGGTAGTTTCTTCAGCACCGACGGGAAGAAGGCCAGAAGCGCGAAAGGCAGGGCGAAGGCTATGCTGAAAGTAAGCATCGTGACCATCGGCGCCCAGAACTCGCCCTGGGTGCTCTTGATGAGCACGGTACCCACGATGGGGCCGGTGCAGCTGAAGCTCACCAGAACCAGCGTCAGCGCCAGGAAAAACACGCCCAGAAGGCCGCCCTTTGCACTTTTGGCATCGGCCTTGGTGGTCCAGCCGGAAGGCAGGGTTATCTCGAATGCGCCGAAGAACGAGGCCGCGAACACCATGAAAATCACGAAGAATAGGATGTTCGGCAGCCAGTGCGTAGCAAGCCAGTTGAAGATGTCAGCAGTGACGGCGCTGCCGCCAAGCATCCATGTAAGGCCTATAATGACGCAGATGGGAATGGTATATAGCAGCACTATGAAAAGGCCGTACAACCCCGCCTTGAACCGGCCCTCGGCTGGCGTTCCGCTTTGTTTGATGAAGAAGGACACAGTCATCGGCACCATGGGGAATACGCAGGGCGTCAGGAGCATCAGGAAGCCCCAAAGTATGGCCTCCAGAATCAGGCCCCAGATGCTGTCGGCACCTTCCTTGGATGTCCCCTTCCCTTCCACCTGAAGGGTGGTCTCAAATACGTCCGGGGGCAAGCAGCTGCCTTCGTCACAGGCCTGCCACTCGATACAGACGTTCACGCTGCAGGGGCCGTCCTGAAGCGTGCGTACCTGATGAACCAGTACGACCATGCCCTCGCAGGTCCCTATCTCCATTCCGAAGGCGGAGTCGAAATGGCGCTTAACCTCAGAGGTAATCTTGGCTTCGCCAACCGCCTCCACAGCATCGCCGCTCACCGTAAAAACAGTTGGATTGGGGCCCAGCTCAGTTTCCGTAAGGTCGTAAATGTGCCATCCGCTGCGGATATTGCCCGTAGCCTGGATTTCATAGACATTCTTCTTTACCTTCTTCGCCTCCACCGACCATTTAACAGGCTGGAGGATTTGTGCCACAGAAGGAGTGAGCACCACAAGAAGGGCCGAAACGGCAATCGCGAATCTTCTGAACATGAACGACGGCTACAAGTTCTTCTGCAGGTACTGACGGATATCCGCGGCAGTGGCTATGCCGGTCTGAGGATCGATGGAGCCGTCCACGATGAACCACAGCATGGGCAGACTGCCGATTCCGTACGAAGCCACATAAGGCGAAGCAGCTCCTCGAGTGTCGCACACGTTCACCCAGGGCAGCTGCTGGTTTTTAACTGCGGCTGCCCAGGCGCTCTTGTCGCTGTCCAGGGACACGGCGTACATCTCGAAGCCCTTGGGGTGAAATTCCTCGTAAAGCGGCACCAGAGCGTCCAGATTGAACATTTTCTGCTCGTTGGTTGAGGCCCAGAAGTACAGCATCGTCACTTTGGAGGCGACTTCGCTAAGGGTCACGGGCTTTCCGTCGATGCCGGGAAGGGTGATGTCCAGATAGCCCACCTCGTTTGCGTCCTGGAGGCGCTGTTCAATATCCATCAGATCCAGCCTGCGCTGCGCCTCTTTTTCAAGGGCCTTGACATAGCGTGATTCCGGATAAACGGTTTTGAGGGAATCGCACACTTTTGACATAACAAGGCCGTCGGTTTTCTGGTCGAAAACAGCCAGCGTAGGGTTCACCTGCTGGAAAAATACAGGCACTACGGTGAGAGACTTGCTGTTTTCCATTACATACGCCAGCCTGTCGCGGTAATAGGCCACGTACCGGCGGCTGAGGGCGGCATCCGGCTGCTCCTGAGAGTTCAGGATGGCATTCATGTCCTTGATGAAGGCATTGTAGTCGCTCTCAACCTTCTGAAGGCGGGTCGATTCTTCCGACCCTTCCACGCTGTATACGCCAAGGGTGTCGGTGCTGACTGTGACCTTGTCACCTTTATGAAGGAGGAGCGAGGCGATTTGCCTGCTGCCGGAGAAAAGATAGATGAATTCCGGCTTTCCTTCCTCGATGTCAAGGCTATAAGTGAACTTTCCTCCAGCTTGGACCTTTACGGTATCCAACACCTGGAAACGGTTGACGTCCAGGAGCTTGACTATCACTTCCCTGCCCTCGCCTTCGTGAAGCGAACCATTAATGGTGGTGTTTTTCCCGCAGGCGGCAGAAAGGAGCGCCAGGGCAGCGATTGCGGCCTTACTGAAGCTTCTCATATTCGGCAAGGATTTTATCGGCAATGGCTTTCATTTCGGAGGCCTCCAGCTGGAGCTTCGCTTTGCGGAAGTCCATGTCGCCTTCTGTCTGAAGAGGCACCAGATGTATGTGAGTATGAGGCACTTCCATGCCAAGGACAGCTACGCCTACCCTCTTGCAGGGCACTGCAGCCTTAAGGGCTACGGCGACTTTCCGTGCAAACGCCCACAGGCCTTCATAGGTCTTGGTATCCAGGTGGAAGATATAGTCGTCCTCCACGTTTTTGGGGATTACAAGGGTATGACCCTTAGCGAGGGGCGATATGTCCAGAAAGGCGTAGAAATCCTCGCTTTCCGCACATTTGAAGGAAGGGATTTCGCCTTTGGCGATTTTGGTGAAAATGGTAGCCATAGTTTACAGGGTAATTTCCTGGATTTCGAACTTTATGGTGCCGCTGGGCACTTTTGCCTCTACGGTTTCGCCCTTCCCGTGGCCGATAAGTGCCTTTGCGATGGGGGTGGTTGCAGCAAGGAGGCCCTTGGAGAAATCGGCCTCGCTTTCAGGAACGATCTGGAAATTCATGATCATCTTGTTGGCAAGGTTCTTAACCTTGACTTTGGAAAGGAGCTGGACCGTATCTGCGCTCAGTTTGCTTTCGTCAATAACGCGGGCGTTAGCCACCTTTTCCTTGAGACGTGCAATCTTCACTTCCAGGAGCCCCTGGGCGTCACGTGCAGCATCATATTCCGCGTTTTCCGAAAGGTCGCCTTTTTCGCGGGCTTCCGCGATTGCGGCCGAAATAACCGGCCTCTGGGCCAGGGCGTCGGCCAGTTCTTTCTTCAGTTTGTCAAGACCGGCCTGGGTCATCATTTCAATTGCCATATCTTAATGTCTTTTTAGTTTCTTTTCTATCGGGCCGTGGCGCTGTATCCCCGGGGCCCTTAACGTTAAAAATTAGCCGACGGCCGGGAAAGCCGTCGTGCTAACTGTCTTTTGCAAAGGTAGCAATTCTTTTTATAAAAAGCTACCTCCAGGCAATTTATTTACGTTTATCCACCACTTTTGCGTCGGGATAGTTTTCGGCATTGAAAGTAACCTCGCTCTCATTAACGCCGATAATCACATCCTTCATTATCATCTTCACCCCTTTCATGGACGTGGAGAATTCTTTAAGAATGTAACTGTCCTTGCAAACGGAAAGACTGATTTTCTTCGGAGCGTCATCATCCTTGTTCGACTTCTGCCTTGTACACAGCAAATACCAGGTGTCCGAATCCTCGTTCGCGATTGTCACATCATATCCTTCTGTAAGTTCTTCCATCAAATGCATGCTGTCATCGGCCGGACTGGCCGCCGAATTGTCATTCAGAGCCTCGATGGTTATTGTGTTATTGGACGGCACGTAAGTCCAGGAAGTACCCCCCTCCGTAAAAACCGTCATCTTCTTCCCAAGGGTGCTCAAATCCATGCGAGTCTTTCCCCCGAACATCTTCACCTGGGAAGTAATGCTCCCAATAACGGGAATCTTTATTGCCATGGTCATAGACATCCCCTCAGCCTCTCCCCTGTCCATAGCCGCATCCATCTTAGCCAAAATCTCCTCCGCAGTATGCGCCGGGAATGTCTCGGGGCCTTGCGGAGGAGTCTGCGCCTGCGCCGTAGCGGCCTTCCTCTCCGTCGTCACAAACTCCGCAGCCTGCGCCTGCTTTGTCTTAGCGCTCTCCGCAGTCCCTGACGGCGAATTCGCCTGCGCTGTCGCACAGCATAGTACCGCCAGAACAGCAAAAATCACTTTTTTCATGCTCCTGTCATTTAACCCATAAAAATACGAAAAAAAATCGGAAACCCTTCCTTTTCGCTCTTCCGTGACCACCGCCGTTACAGGTCCAACACTGGCCGTCGCAGGTCCGTTTTTTTGGGCCGAACTGCGACGCTTTTCACCACTCTATGCCCCTCACCGTCGCAGGTCCTCCAATATTTTTCGGACCTGCGACATCATCGCTCAGACCTGCGACGAACCACAGATGCATTCAGCAGACCTGCGACCAGTTCTCGGCCCATCCCCAAGCATCGTGCCAGTTGGGCATCAGAAGTTTTGTAAGAGCGAAAAAGATACGGAATGAGACGGGCTTTCTGCTCAGGAGTAAGCCGGGAGATGTCAGTGCCAAACCACTTGTCGGCCAGATTGGATATAATTGACTGCATTGACATGTCCGTCTGCTTCGAACGCCCGTTCACTACCAGTTTCTGCTCCATTTCGGCCATATTAACGGCCCCAAGTGTCTTGAGAAAAAAGGCCTGGTCGTGACCGAAAGCTTCCTCCAGATACGTAAAGTCGCAAGAGCTTGCCGGTTCGATATGCATATCGATATCAATAAGCCATGGCACCTTACTCAAATCTTCATGAGTATGGAATATCGCTTCCCTTTCGCGCCGTGAAAAAGCCGACACCGGCATAGCAGTACGTGAGCATTTCCCTCCCACAAACATCGCTCTATATGATGACCATTTGTAGTCTTCAACCCTTGACCCTGCGTCTAAAGTATTCCTATGGATGTAAGCCAAGGCATTACGAACATACCAATCTGTATCCAGGTGCTGAACGTTTATTGAAGAACGACTAAGCACTCCTTTCTCATTGTATTTCCATGACAAGAACTGAGAATGTCGCTTCTTTACTGCTTCACCTACCAGTTGTGCTCTTCCCATATCTGTTGACAGCAGAGCGAAATGCCCGTGATTCGACATGGATATCTCGGAAGCGATCAGGCAATTATGCTTCCAGGCCGACAGATAGTATGACTTCTGCAGATGGTCATAGTCTTCGTCGTCCCGGCAAATCAGGACTGACTCCATTCCTTCCAGACTAATGTGGAAGGGATACACTCTGCGAACGGACCCGTCGGGCAGGGCCCGTTTTGCAATCCTTTCGAATGCCATAGCTAACTTTTCATTTTGCCGATATTCATAAGCGGCGGCAATGGCATGATGGAAGATTTGCCGGATTGCGGTCCCCAAACTATTGGGCGAACCATTTTCGAGGCATCAAAGCCAAAAGGCTTCTTGAGAGCGTTGGAATACTTTTCCTGAGCCGGAATATAGTCATGCATCATCGTCCACCAGAAGCTTTCGGCCTGCTCGTAAGGCTGGGCGCAGGCCATCATTTCGGCCATGGAAAGAAGCCGGATGGCCTTTGCCGGATGCATATTCTTGTTTTTCCACACCTCCTCCACCAGGCTTTTGATAATTCTTTTGTCTAAATCCTTGTTTTGGGACACGAATTCGTCTACGTCTTTTCGGGAGCTTTCGTATGAGTCTGGGAAGGAAAAATCGGTGCCGAAGTGCAGCATGCCATCATCGTCCATTAGGACCTCTAAAAACTTTTTCATAGGCTCAAGCGTTTGTGATTGCAAGTACATCATTCCCATACTTCTCCACGAAAGACGGGCCGATGCCGGAAATAGCAAGAAGCTCCTCATTATTCAGGGGCATGTTATCGGCGATGGCATAGAGAACCCGTTGATGAAGGATGAAGTAAGGAGGGACGGCGAGTTCGCGTGCTTTTTCGCGCCGCCAGCTGATCAGTGCATCTGCAATGTAAGTGTTCTGTCCTTGGTAGGGCGGTGATTTTCGCAGATTGGCAAAACCGGAAAGCGACGGGTCTGTGTCCACGAGGCTCTGTGCCAGAATAAGTGCCCTTACTGCCTTGGTCGATTGAGAATCAGCTGTTGACAATGCCTTGACCAGGTTGTCAAGAATCGATTCCAAGTTAGTGTTCTCACTGACGATGGTCATTGTTCCGTCCTGTTCCTGCTCGATTTTTAGATAAGTGCTCATAGTTTGAAATGTTAAAAGGTTATTATTTCACCCGGGGGTATTTCCCGGGATTAGTTTATCTGCAATTTGGCATGGACGACCTGGTGGACTCGGCATGTAGCGTGTCATTCTACAGCGCCACAGTGGCGATTAGCGTGGGGCAAACTTATTAAGAATAGAGCGTGGTGGCAAGATGTCAGATGCAGGTTTTTACGTTTTACACGGTATTTTGAGTGTTTTGCACGATGTATTTACGTTTTTAACGAACAATCGTTAGAAAAAATGCCGTCGGTAATATTTTTTACACGATTCCGAAATACGGACCATTGCGTCGCAGGTCGGTGCTTCTGCGTCGCAGGTCCTGAAAAAGTAGCAGGACCAGCGACGGCTGGGAGCACGGAGAGGCGAAAAGCGTCGCGGTTCGGCCGAAAAAATCGGACCTGCGACGGCAGCATGCAGACCTGCGACGGCAGGAAGCACTAAAGGCAGGAAGAGACGTGACAGGTGCTCAGAACGAGCAGATGGTGCAGGCAGAATGCAGGAACTCAGAAAGAGCAGGCGGTGCGGTCTTGGAGAAGTTGGGTGCGAAGGGCGTCAAGGGAGGGGAAGCGGCGCTCGTCGCGGATGCGGCGAAGGAAACGCAGGCCGATGGGAAGGCCGTAAATTTCCTCGGAGAAATCCAGGAGATGGGTTTCGATGGTTCGTGTAACGCCGCCGACAGTGGGGCGGGTGCCGATATTGCACATCCCACGATATGTGCTGCCAAGTACTTCTACCTCAACGGCATAGACACCGTTCATCGGCACCAGTTTCAGTGGCTCGTACAGTTGCATGTTGGCGGTGGGGAAACCGATAGTACGGCCCAGTCTGTTGCCGGCTACCACCGCGCCCTGGAGACCATAGTTATACCCCAGCATTGCAGCAGCATCCTCAACCAGCCCGTCAGACAGGGCCTTACGAATTTTTGTGGAAGAAGTGTCACCGAAGGCCTCGACTGGCACGATGGAGATACACTCGCTTCGCTCGGTATGACAAAGTTCGGCCACCGTCTTCCTGTCCGAGCCAATCCGGTTGTCATAACCCATCACCAAAACAGATGCGCCGAATCGCTCCTGAAGCAGCGACAGGTATTCCGCAGCCGTTAGTGATGCGAAGGAGCGGGTGAAGGGCAGGACCTCCACCCGGTCGACACCTAAAGAGAGTAACAGCTGCTTTTTTTCATCGAGAGAAGACAGCAGCCTGAAATCACGGGCATCCTGCTGCAGAACTGCCCGCGGATGCGGCCAGAAGGTAACCACAACGGCTTCCTCCCCTGCAGAACGGGCAAGAGAGACCACCGTCTCAAGCACATGACGGTGCCCAAGGTGGACACCGTCAAAAAAGCCTGTGGTTACAACTGACATAAGCCTACATCCACTTCACGCACTCGAAGCTCTGGCGGTGGGCAAGGAGTGGATGCTTAGCGAACACGCGGCCGCCAACAAGATAGGCACCGGTCTTTTCAGGAAGGACATCCACCTTATACCTGGCAATGCCGTCCTTGAATTCCACGACCTCGCAGGGAGCCACCTCTACGATATGCACCTTTCCGTGCGCATCCTGCTGGGCGAACACCACTTCGACGCCAATCTCCTCGGGAGTAAGGTCTCCGAGCTGAAGCTTTACCTCGGCATGGTACTGGTTGGCCAGGGTGAGGTCGTACGAGGTCTGAGGATCGCTCACATGCACTACCTGCACGTTCTCCCACTCCCTGCGGACATGGTTCTTCCAGGCGGCAAGGGTACGGGCCTTGGCAAAGTCTCCAGCCTTGAATTCCGCGCCGGACTTGGCCTGAGGAGCATAGTACTGATTGATGTAGTCGGTGAGCATGCGGTTGGTTGTAAAGTTGCACGCCACCTTGGCGATGGTATTCTTGATGTAACCGATCCATTCGGAGCTGCGTCCGGTGTTGCGGTCCACGTTGTAGTAAGCGGGAGCGATGTCGTTTTCCAGAATCTGGTAGATGGTTGCGGCATCAAGTTCGTTCTGGAAATTATTGTCCTCGTAGGCCTGCTCGATGGGAAGAGCCCAGCCGGCGCCTTCCTTGTAGCCTTCGACCCACCAGCCGTCAAGCACGGAGAAATGCATGGTGCCGTTCATGGCTGCTTTTTCGCCGGAAGTACCGGAAGCCTCCTGAGGACGGGTAGGGTTGTTCATCCAAACGTCCACGCCCTGGACCATGCGCTTTGCAAGCGTGATGTCGTATCCGGGGACGAAGACAATCTTGCCGATGAAACGGGGATCCTTGGAGATGTCAACGATCTGCTTGATCAGGTCCTGGCCGGCTTTGTCGGCGGGATGGGCCTTACCGGCGAAGATGAACTGCACAGGCTGAGCAGGATTGTTCACAATCTTGTCCAGGCGGTCAAGGTCGCGGAAAAGAAGCGTTGCCCTCTTGTAGGTAGCGAAGCGGCGTGCGAAGCCGATGGTGAGGACGTCGTCACGCAGATTCTCCATGATGGTAACCAGCTCGGTCGGGCTGTAGTGATTGCTCACATTCTTGTCCATCAGGCGCTCGCGAAGGAAGTCGATGAGCTTGGCCTTCAAGGTCTGCTTGACGCTCCATACTTCTGCGTCGGATACGCCGTAGATGCCTTCGAAGCATGATTTGTCATAGTGATGGGTGGCGAAAGCAGGGCCGAACACCTTTGCATGTACAGGCTTCCACTCAGGTGCGCACCATGTGGGATAGTGCACGCCGTTGGTGACATAGCTTACGAACAGTTCCTCGGGAAGATAACCGGGATACATGTGCGAGAAGATATCCTGCGAAACCTTGCCGTGCAGCATTGAAACGCCGTTTACGTTGCTGGAAATATTGGCTGCGAGGTTGCTCATGGAGAACTTCTCCTGAGGGTCAAGAGGATTGTCCTTACCGAGGGACATGAGGGTTTCCCAGTCCACTTTCAGGCGCTCGGGATAATGGCCGATGTACTGGCGCAGCATGCCTTCCTCGAAGGCGTCGTGGCCTGCAGGCACAGGGGTGTGGGTAGTAAAGAGCGAAGTGGCGCGGACAACTTCGAGGGCTTCGGAGAAGTCAAGATTGTCCTTTTCGATGTATTCGCGGAGACGCTCCATGCCGATGAATGCGGCGTGGCCCTCGTTGCAGTGATATACTTCGGGATCAAGGCCCAGCTTTCGGAGGGCGCGGATGCCGCCGACACCAAGCAGGAGCTCCTGCTTGAGACGGTTCTCCCAGTTTCCGCCGTAGAGGTGATAAGTAACCTCGCGGTCTTCAGGGATATTGGCCTCGTAGTCGGCGTCAAGAAGGTAAAGGTCTGTGCGGCCGACTTCCACCTTCCACAGGCGTGCAGTGATGCTTCGGCCGGGGAATGCCACTGAAGTAGTGACCCAGTTGCCCTGGGCGTCAAGA
>CAMOIT010000041.1 GCA_946616285.1 uncultured Bacteroidales bacterium
GGCAATATAGGGGCTTGTAAGGCACATGTCGTGGACCTGGTCCAGCACATGTTTTGGACCGCGTCCAAAAACGCCGCAGACCTCGTCCAAGAATAAGATGCACTTAAGCCGGATATTTCTATATACTCTGGAACTCTTTCAGCGGCCTCTATTTCCCTACAGACCTGGAGCGATAGAGCGCTTGAGTGGCAGAAAAGCGTGCCAGGAGGAGCAAAATTTTCAGACCTGGCACGCAATGATGGCAGACCTGGAACGGAAAAGGCATCAGACCTGGCACATTTCCTTGCAGACCTGGCACGGCAAACGTAACAGGTCCGAAAAATGCTGGACGTTGAATACCCAACATGTATTGGACCTGGTCCAACGCATAAATGGACGTGGTCTCGCACATTTTTGGACGAGGTCTAATTATGCACCTTGGACCAGGTCCAGCAATCCGGCAATAGAAGGGCTTGTAAGGCACATGTCGTGGACCTGGTCCAGCCGATATCAGCTATATGCCAGCGGGGAATTCTTTTATACGGAGGCCTTTGGCCGACAGCATTTCACCTCCCCGATGGAGGGGAAACGGGAAAAGGGCGGGGTAACGTTGATTTATAGGTAATACCTGTAGAACAGCGCGATGGATTCCATCCCGGCGAAAAGCTGGCGCAGAAGGTAACTCTCGTTGGGAGAATGGATGGTGTCCCTTTCCAGGCCGAAACCCATCAGCAGAGGGTCTATGCCCAGTATTTGCTGCATGTCGGCCAGGATGGCTATGGAGCCGCCGCCGCGGGCGGGAACGGGCTGGATGCCGTAGACTTCGGCCATAGCGCGCGATGCCGCCTGGTACGCCGGGGAGCTGATTGGGATGAGGAAGCCTTCGCCGCCTTCGCAGGGTTGCACGTCCACCTTCACGCAGGCAGGCGCTATCCGGCGCAGGTGCTCCTGGAAAAGCTCGGCAATACGGGCCGATTTCTGATTTGGTACCAACCTCATGGACACCTTCGCGTGCGCCACCGACGGCAGCACGGTCTTGGCGCCGGTGCCGGTATATCCGCCCCAGATGCCGCAGACGTCCAGGCAAGGCCTTATGGCTGTGCGCTCGATGGTGGTGTATCCCTTTTCGCCTTTCACTTCGCGGATGTTCAGGAAGGCCTTGTACTCTTCCATGTCGAAAGGCGCGCGGTTCAGAAGGGCTCTGTCTTCGGCCGAGAGCTCCACTACGTCGTCGTAGAAGCCGGGTATGGCAACGCGTCCGTCTTCGTCATGGAGAGCCGATATCAGGGAGCAGAGCTCGTGGATGGGATTGGCCACTGCCCCGCCGTAATGCCCGGAGTGAAGGTCCTTGTTGGGGCCGGTCACAGTTACTTCCAGATATGCCAGGCCCCTCATGCCGCAGTTGATGGAAGGCACTTTTTCGGAAATCATGGTGGTATCTGATACCAGGATAACATCGGCCTTGAGCAGGTCTTTATGCTCGCGGACCCATGCCGGAAGCGACGGGCTGCCGATTTCTTCCTCGCCTTCTAAGATGAACTTCACGTTGTGCTTGAGCTGTCCCGTCCTGAGCAGGAACTCAAAAGCCTTAATGTGCATGAACAGCTGGCCTTTATCGTCGTTGGCTCCGCGGGCATAGATGGCTTCTTCACCAGTTGCCGGGTCCTTGGCAATCACAGGCTCAAATGGATCCGTGCGCCATTTGTCCAGCGGCTCCACCGGCTGCACATCATAGTGCCCGTACACCAGAACGGTCTTGTCGGCACCGATATCCTTGCGGCCGAAAACCACCGGATGCCCTGCAGTTTCATATACGGCGGCCTCGTCCGCCCCCGCTTCCTTCAGCAGTTCCACCAGCCTTTGTGCACAGCGATACATATCGTCCTTATGCTCTGGGCGCGCACTCACCGAAGGAATGCGCAAAAGAGAAAAAAGTTCGTCAAAAAAGCGTGTCTTATGCTCCTGGATATAGTTTTTCATAATCAGTGTGTTATTACTTCTACAAATATAGCAAAAGAAAAAGAATTCCCCGCTGACGGATTTCACAATCGGTCGCGGGGATAAATGTAGGTATCAATATTTATGACTGATACCACTTATTCCAATTCCGTGCCAAAACATCATCGGCGCGGAATTATTTTTTTTCTTCTTTGCACCGGATTCTTGTGCCAAAGGCCGTAAACTTCGCTCACGTTGCCGGCGGTGATGAAAGTGTTGAGTTCGTTATCTTTAACGAAAGCCATGAGTCGGGCGAATTCGTCCTTCGTCAGGAGGGCCTGTATTTCCATGGATTTTTCGCCGGAGTAGCCGCCGGTGACTTCGTACAGGCTGCATCCGCGGTACAAATCGTCAATGATGAACTTGCGTATGAGCTCGTAGTCTTTTGATATTATGCACACGCGTTTGCGCCTGTTGAGGCTGGCGGTGAAATAGTCCAGGGCGATGCCGTTGATCCATGTGCCGATAAGGCCGATGACAACCATCCTGAAGGGGTTGATGGCAAATGCGGTGCAGCAGATGAGGCCGCCGGCGACGGTGACGGATTTGCCGATGTCCAGGTGAAAGTACTTATTGACAATTTTGGCCAGGATGTCCAGACCGCCGGTGGAGGCGTTGATGTTGAAAAGGATAGTCTGCGAAGCGGCAAGCACCAGAACGAAACACAACAGGTCGAACCATGGATCGCCCATTACCGAAGTGCTTCCGGGTTCGACGAGCTGCTGGTAGGGGAGCAGCCACTCCCAGAACTCCAGAAGTGGACCCAGAATGAGCGCAGTGTACACCGTTTTTGCTCCGAATTCGGCCCCTATCAGAAGCCATGCCATGACAAGCAGTATGGCATTGATTACCGTAACCATAACGGACACCTTTACAGTGATTCCGGCTGCCCCAAGTACTCCTGAAAGTACCATGGAAAGACCGGTAATGGTGCCGATAATCAGGTTGCTGGGCATAAGGAAATAGTACACCGCCGCTGCGGCCAGGGTCATGCCCAGAGTCATTATGACAAGCTCCTTCCAGAATTTCCAGGTGGCAAGGGGCTTTACAAGGTCGATGGCTTTCATCGTCATTAGTTTTAGCGGCGTAAATATAGTGATTTTTACGGCAACTTGTTCACCGCCTCAGGGGTCCAGTGGCGGAAAAATGAAAGCACTTTTTCTCGGTTGTATCCCTGGCCTTCTTCCAGCAGGCTGGAGTCCTGGATATGGATTACTTTGCCGTCCGTGTCAAGAACCACAAACACCGGGAATCCGAAGCGGCCGGCATTGTTGAGCCGCTTCATCAGGGCCTTTCCCTCTTCCTTCGCCTTCCGCGGGTGGTAGTTCACGTGGATGTACTCGAAATTCTGGCCGATGACTTCGGCGATTTCACTGTCTTTCTCTATGAAATCGGCAAACATAAGGCACCACTTGCACCAGTTGCCGCCTACCTGGCAAATCACGTACTTTCCCTCCGCTTTCGCCTTTGCCACGGCCGCATCAATCTGCTCCAATGGATTTATCCCTTCGTCATATACCTTTCTGGGAGCGTTCTGTGCCCCTGCCAGCATCGCCACCAGCATCAATGCCGATGCAATAATGAGTCTTTTCATGTTAAAAATCGTTTTTCAAATGTACGAAAAATTATCGTAAGCCCTGCATGCGCCTGGCGCTGAACATAACTCCCTGTAAATAAATTACTTCCCAGAATCATGTCTGTTCTTTTGGCGCAGACATGAATCCGGGAAGTGGCTGATTATAAGGCACTAAGCGCCGCTACGGACGTTCCACTATACTTCCCAGAGTGCTCCAGAGCCAGTGGGTTTCGTACAGGCCCTTGGTGCCATTGGGAACGGAGGCCGTGACCTGGGAGCGGTCTGTTCCGTCGAAGTAGAAACGCGAGGGGTCGGATTCGAATGTAACTATGGCATCGACCTGCTCCTGGGTTGTCCAGTTAAGCTCAATCTCCAGAGGGAGTTTGCAGCCGTTCAGATTACTGTCGAAGAATCTGCATTCGATTTTGGATACGGAAGCAGGAATTATGAGCTTGTCGATGTTGGTGTCACAGATGGAAAAATCGTGAAGGAAGTTTGTCCCGTCGGGGATTGTTACAGTGCCTGTATTCTTCTCGAAAAGCCAGCGGAGATAGATACCATCATTAGTCTTCCTGAATAACATGTCATCCTTCACATACCACTGTGGATTGGACTCATCAACCGTTATTTCCAGTTTGGAACAGCATGTGAAAACGGGATTATTGTAATTGAAATCATCAAATGAAGCAGGGAGGGCTAATTTTTCAAGATTCTTGCAAGCATAGAAGCCACGTGAATCGATATACTCCAAACCTTCTCCTAAAGTGACGCTTTTCAGATTATCACACTCGGAGAAAGCCCAGTCTCCAATGCCATAGACGGAATAATTCGCGCCCTGGTAGGTAATGGTGGATGGAATCACAATGTCGCCGGAGTATTTTTCTTCGCTGTTCGGACTGGCGACAACCCATACCTCGCGCGGGTTATATCGGTCAGACTGATAATACAGCCCGCCTATAAGTGTCGGCTCCGCAATTCCATCGGCTGGTATTTCCTCGGGGATGACAGTTACGCTTGCCGTGCCGCTGACGCTGCCTACAGTTGCTATTATCGTTGTCGTGCCTTCCGCCGATGCAGTGACCACGCCATTCTCGACGCTTGCGACTGCGGGATTAACGGAAGACCATATTATGCCATCATATTTGGCATTCTCCGGCAGCACTTTAGCCGTAAATGTGGCCGTTTCCCCGATTTTGATTTCGGCCGATGCGGGAGTGATTTCAATGCTTGTCGGAGTGATTACTTCGTTCTTTTTGCAGCCAATCACGACAATAGCGGCGGCTGTTACCAGAAATGCATTTGTGAGATTGAGTTTCATGGCTAAATCAGTTGTTGTTTCCTACAAATATACATACCCACCCCTTTTTTTGCAAATTTTCAGCAGTAATCATTGCTGCCGCTTCGCCTGAAGTTCAGGCCTTATTTTGCCGTTTTTTTGCTGATCGTAAGGCGATTTTGATTTTTTTTAGTATATTTGCGCATGTCACCTCCAGCGGTGGCAAACATAAGAAAGCGTTAGGCTTACTCCGTTCCGGTGAATCTGGACAATTCATGTAAAGACGGGTAAGGTGAAGCGCCTGCATGTGCTGTCATGTCGGCTTCAAGCCAACATAATAGCCGTGTGAGCTATCCCCTTATTCTCTTTACAGGCAGTCCAGAGCCCACCGGATGGATAAGATAAGGTGGCTCACACTTTCTTTTTCCCAACTCTCCCGCGCCGGGCCACCTGCGGACAGAACAAAAGGATGACCTATGAAGGCAAAAAAGAAGTATGAATCGCCAAGTATAAAAACTCGGGCGATTACAACTGAGTCGGCACTGTTGTTGGGCTCGGCTACCAACACGATGAATACAGGCGGCGTGCGTTATGGATACGGGACGCTGGATGATGATACGGAGTTGGATTGGGACTAATAGGGAGGATGAATCATGAGAAACTCATTATACAATTTAGCCATTTTTACTACGGGACTCTTGCTGGCGGCTTCATGCGCCAAACAAGAATATAACGCAGAGGAGGCAGCCCCATCAATAGAAAACATGAGAGGAGGCAAATACAAAGTTACCATCTCTGCCACCAAACAGCCCAGCGAGGGACTGACAAAAGCCCTGGAACTGGAAGGTAAAACACTTACGCCATATTGGGAACTCGGAGAAACAGTCAGTGTCCAGTTCGCAGAATATTGGGCGAATTGGGGTGCAAAGATGACCGTTGGCGAAATAGGGACACTTACTGTTGATCATTTTGAAGACAGGGGTGTCGGAATAGAGGTCGCCATCCTCTCAGGAGAGGTGGAACTGACTGATTTCATGATTGATGAAATTACCTACTACCCGGATGATTGTTATCTTTTCCTCAGTTATCCTTCCTATCCATTGGACTGGACCGGCCAGGACGGCACATTGGAGACGATTGCGGCACGATATGATTACGCTACTACCTGGTGCAAAATAACAGGGATTGACCAAGACCAGAACCTAACGTTGGAATATGGTGAATACTACTTCAGTCCCGAGCAATCTATATTCAAGTTCAATTTTTTCGACCGTTCCGGCAATCCGGTCAATCCTTCCAGGATACAGATTGACGCCAATGGAACGGACAACAGTAGTGGACTGTTATATGAACTCGCTTTCCCGGTTTTGGATGGAAACTACTCAATGGGCGAATGGGTTAATAACCAGGGTGCCATTACTATCCCTCTTTCCGGAAACACCAATGAGGTTTTCGCATCCTTTGGGTTGGGCACAAACGATTTCAGTAGCTTCAACATCACGGTCTATTTGGGGGAAACGAGTGTAACATATACGAAAAATGACTTTTCAATCGCAGGCGGCCGTTATTATTCCATCAATGTCACATTGCCGGTCGACATTATCGACCTTTCCCAACTCACTGATGACTATGTGGCTACCGGCGGCGAAATCTTTACCGAAATCTTTACCGGCTCGACTGACCAGTATGTCCTGACCATCCCCCATAATACCAGCGTCACCCTGTTGGATGCGACCATCAAGGCCCCTGCCGGCAAGGCGGCGATTACCTTGGAGGGCAGTGCCACCATCAATCTGGCTGGTAGTAATAATACCTTGGAAGGCGGTACGGACCGTCCAGCTATCTCCATTTCAACGGCTATGGACAATTCTTTAGGGTATGATTTGGATTTGTGGGGGACTGCCGACTTATTTATTACCGGCGGACAGAATGCAGCCGGAATCGGCGCGGGAAAGGATGAATCTATTGATCATTTTAGATTTAATCTTCCATACTGTCACGGCAATATAGAAATAACCGGAGGAGAAAATGGCGCCGGCATTGGCGGAGGTCTTGTAACGATGCCAGGCATAACTTTGGGCGGTTTCGGAGTCAACTGTGGCGAGTATGCTAAACTCTTTGTATATGGCGGAGAAAATGCGGCCGGAATCGGCTCCGGCTATGCATCCGGCCCGTACCAAGTGAGTGCCGGAAATGTCTCGGTCCATGGAGGTGGAGAGATGATTAGCATTTCAGGAGGCGAACACGGTGCTGGCGTCGGTTCCGGATATGCCAATGCCATCGGAAACATATCCGTTAGCACCAGCGCCACCTATGCCCATTTCCGTGGCGGTGTCTATGCCGCTGGCATCGGATGCGGCCGGGGAACGGATTCCGCAAATCAACTGGCTTCCAGTTGCGGGACTATCCATATATGCCCGCAAGGCCCGCAAGAAACCAATTGGATCTTAGAATTAGGAATTACTAGCAGCCCTTATCGTGACTTTTTTACTCATTCAGAACGTTGGCTTATGGAGGGTGGCAGTCCTGCCGTTGGGGCCGGCTTCAATGGCAGCACCTGTGGCGACATTGTGTTTAACATATGTCAAGGAATAGACTTATGGCCTATCGGCAGTTCAGCGGCATCCGCAATCGGAACTTCTTTCAGCGACAACGCGACTTACCGGTCAACTTGCGGCAATATTAACGTTACGTTGAATACAGACGATCAATGGTGGTTCCCGCTGGAATTCGAGAAAGTGGCCAAACCTGGAGTACCCCAAGAAGCCATTTTCGATGACTACGTGTCGGATGTCAACGTCAAATACCATATCGGCCCGACGGTTTTTGCCGATCCTGTTCCGGCGATATTCTATCCCGGCATAATGAATGGAACGGTCACCATCAATGGCGCTTATGCCAGTTTCTTCAGCACAGATGATGGCATAGGGTATTATTTCAATCAATAACGTTCTGTAAAGCTTAAAATTACGGAAGGGAGTTCGACCTCTCTTCCGTATTTTTAATTCTTTCGAGTCACTGGAAAGCAGCTTTTTATCTGCTTAATGGTCGCTTTAATTTGCGTCCTTCGAGGTCTTGACGAAGGTCATGCGCTCCCAGAGGGCGCGGGGAATCAGTCTCCATGCAAAGACGAGTAACTTGTATCTCCAGTCGAAGAGTATGATGCGCCTGCCCTTCTTCAGACCCTTCATGATGTGCTTTACGGCATAGTCGGTGGTCATCAGCATGGGATAGTTGTTGCTGAGGTCCAGGAGGTCGGTGGCGACGAAGCCGGGCATGATGTCCGTGAATTCGACGGGGATTTTCTCCATCCTTGCAAGCTGCGACAGCGCCGTGAGGTAGGTGTTCTGCATCCTCTTGCTGGCCGAATAGGAGGCCGACTGCCCCAGGCCTTTCACCCCTGCGAGGGAGGTGATGACGGCGATGCGAAGTTTTCTGCCGTTGGTGTATTCCCCGCAGCTCTTCGCATAGTTGACCGCGTGTGCAACTATTCGCACCATACCCATGCAGTTAGTCTCGATTGTACGCATCTCGATGCCTTCGTCAAGCGCCGGGTTCTGTTTCCCGACGCCGGATGCGTGTATAATAAGGTCTGGAGTGCCTGTTTTTGCCAGGAGTTCGTCAAGGGCGGCGGTGGCATCTTCAGATGTGACATCGATGACCTGCGTGACGACCTGCCCCTCCGGAAAGGCCTTGCGCAGCTCCTCCAGGCGCTCTTCGCGTCTTCCGGCTACGCCGATCTTCCATCCTTCGGCGGCCAGGCTTTCGGCCAGCCCGCGTCCTATGCCTGATGTAGCTCCGATGATGATAGCAGTCATATTATTCGTCATGGTGATGGCAGCAGTGATGTTCACCTTCGCCGTGATGGCAGCAGTGGTGCTCTTCGCCTTCCTGATTACAGTGATGCTCACCCTCGCCGTCGTGGTGACAGGTGGCGCCAGTTGCCGAAAGCTGGACCTTTCCCCTGTTAAGGAAGAACACTATCAGTTCCTCTGGGGTAAGGTTTTCGTGATGGCAGGTGCAGTACCTCTCTTCCGGGCCGAACTTTTGGGCCATTGCTTCAAATAATTCTCCGATGGTGTAAGGACGCTCCGCGAGCATCTCAAGTATTTCGTGTCCGTGTGTCATAATATGCAAATGTAACTATTATCGCGCAAACTTACAATTCTGGCTACAAACGGAACAACGTCTCCGAATTTTTTGTAAATTTGATGTCAGTTTTACTAAACTTAAAGCCTATGAAAAAGTACATTGCAGAGTGCATCGGCACGTTTGTGTTAACCTTCCTTGGCTGTGGTACAGCCATGTTCCTCGGTTGCAACACCCCTGCGGGAGTAGTTGGAACAGCCATCGCTTTCGGCCTTGCCGTCGTTGCCATGGCCTATACCATCGGCGGAATCAGCGGTTGCCATATCAATCCCGCCATCACGCTTGGCGTTGCCCTGAGCGGCCGCATGAGCTGGAAGGATGCCTGCGGCTACTGGGTCGGCCAGGTAATCGGCGGTATCATTGCCGGTGCTGTCCTTCTTCTTGTGAGCAATGTGGTTGCCGCACAGGACCTTACGGGCGCACTTGGCTCCAACGGTGTCGCAAATGCAGGCGGCGTGGGCGGCGCTTTCCTTGTGGAAGTCATCGCAACCTTCCTCTTCGTCCTGGTAGTTCTCGGCACCACCGATTCCAAAGTTGGCGCCGGTAATTTCGCCGGCCTTGCAATCGGCCTCAGCCTCATCCTGATTCACCTTGTGTGCATCAACCTCACCGGTACTTCCGTGAACCCTGCACGTTCCATCGGACCGGCACTGTTCGCAGGCGGCGCAGCCCTGGCCGATGTCTGGGTCTTCATCGCAGCACCCCTCGTGGGCGGCGCACTCAGTGCACTCGTCTGGAAGGCAATTGCCCCGGCCAAGTAGCATAGTTTTTCTCTTCGGACACTCCGTTTACACAAAAACGGCCATTTCTGTGTAAATGCCGTTTCCTTGGTCACGCTGATTACACAAAATCGCTGTTTTTTGTGTAATCAGCGTGTCTTTGGCAACAGACCTGGCGCGGCGCCATTGACTGAAGCGCAAAAACGCAATTTGATCCATAGAACTGTGCTTTAGACCCGGTCATGGAATCGGGTAAAGCACGTAATACGCGAATCAAATCGATTTAGTGTGCTTTAGGTATCCATCTGAAATTGCCGGATTTTGCCTATCTTTGCATCTGATATGGCAAAGGCAGTTATATTTGACATAGGCGGGGTGCTCATCGGCCTGGATATGGACGGGTGCATCCGCGCCTTCCGCGAAATACTTGGGTTCGATAGGATTACCGAGCTTTTGGACCCGTGTCACCAGAAGGGTATCTATGGCGAATTGGAGGAGGGAATTCTTCCGGCCGATGATTTCAGAAGGCAGGTGCTGGTGGATTCAAAACCCGGGGCAAAACCGGAAGATGTGGACCGCTGCATGGCCCATCTCCTTACGGGCGTGGCGCCGGAAACAGCCGAAACCGTGAGACGGCTCGCCGGTAAGTACCCCCTGTACCTCCTTTCCAACAACAATCCCATTTCCATGCCCCTCTGCCGGGAGGCGTTAAGGAAAGCCGGTCTTCCGCCTGAAACCACATTCAAGGGCGAATTCGTCTCCTGTGAGCTCAAGATGCTCAAACCTTCCAGAGCGTTCTACAAAGAGGTAGTTCGCCGAATAGGCCTTCCCGCCGGAGATCTTGTGTTCGTGGACGACAACAAGGCCAACGTGGACGGCGCCCTGGCTGTGGGTATAGATGCCCGCTATCTTGCTCCGGGCCAGCTTCTGGCCGATGTCCTGAAAGACCTTTAGCATGTCATTCTATTCCTATTTCCGCATAAGCAAGCCTTCGGCCCGAAAAGTGCCGCCGGAAGAGGTAGACGCAGCATACAAGCGCCTGCGCCGGAGAACTTTCTGGGGCGTGACGGTGGCCTATACCCTTTATTATATCTGCCGGATGACGCTTGGCGTCGTGAAGCAGCCCCTAATCGACGGGGGAGTGCTCACTGCAGGGCAGTTGGGTATCATCGGCTCGGCTTTTTACTTCGTCTATGCGGTAGGGAAGTTTTTCAACGGCTTCATCGCCGATTACTGCAACATCCGCCGGTTCATGGCTGTGGGCATAGGTGTGTCGGCAGTGCTGAACCTTATTCTGGGCCTGCTGGGCATGCTTCAGGGGCCGCTTGGTTTCGGCTCGATGCTGATGCTGGTATTCTTCGCGCTGCTCTGGGGCATCAACGGCTGGATGCAGTCGATGGGTTCGCCGCCAGGAACCATAAGCCTGTCGCGCTGGTTCCCGCTTTCCCGCCGCGGTACTATGTACAGCATTTTCAGCTCCACGCCGCAGCTCGGGAAAGCAGTTTCCATGATAATGACCGGCTTCATCGTCGCGGCCGCTGGCTGGCAGTGGGGCTTCCTTGCGGCGGCGGTGGCTGGGTTTATCGGCCTTGCCGTGTCTCTCGTTTTCATTGCCGATACTCCTGAAAGCCAGGGCCTTCCCTCGGTGCAGGAACTTTCGGGAGAGGAGCTGAAACCTCTTGACAGCCGTCCCACGCGTGAGCTTCAGAAATGGGTTTTCCGCCATCCGGGAATATGGGTTATCGCCATTTCCACGGCTTTCCTGTACATCACCCAGCATGCCGTGAGCGACTGGGGCGTGCTTTTCCTGCAGAAACAGAAAGCTTTTTCACTTGAGCGGGCCACGCAGATTATCGGCCTGGCCGAAATTTTCGGCGTCGCCGGAAACCTTGCCGCCGGATGGATGTCGGACGTTCTGTTCCGCGGAAACCGCGTGCGCCCTGTGGTCCTTTCCGGTGTGCTTGCCGTAGCGGCGCTGTACGGATTCCTGTTTTTAGGCGGCGGCTTCGGACTTAACATGGCCTTCGTGGCGGTGTTCAGCTTTGCATTCAGTGTGGTATTCTGCATTGTCGCCGGCCTTATGGCTCTGGACTTCGTGCCCCGCAAGGCCACAGGCGCCGCCCTCGGTATTGTGGGCATCTCCAGCTATGCCGCCGCCGGGCTCCAGTCAGTCGCCAGCGGTTTTCTAATCGACGGCTTCGCCATAGGTGATACTTACGACTTCTCACCCGTCTCAATTTTCTGGCTCTGCTCCTGCCTGCTGGCCTTCGTGCTGCCGGTTATCGGCTGGAAATACCTTAGAAAGTAGCGGTTTCCAGCGGAAGGTTTGGTAGACGGTTCGGATTGCTAAGTGTACGAAGTATGCGGCCATGAGGATGTGTATGGCCAGCTCAGGAGTCAGCCTTGTGCCGGCTAAGGCGATGCCGGCAAACCAAGCGCCGAAAAAGCCGATAGCACTAAGCAAGGTGCTGTTCCTCAGGTCTTTAGTCGCAGTCGCGCCGATGAATACGCCGTCCCAGACGAAAGCAGGGCAGCCAATCATCGGCATAAGAAGAAGCCATGGAAGGAACTCCCGGCCCGCCTCCACCACGCTCTGGTCCGAAGTCATCAGATGCAACACTGGCACGCCGCCAAAGCCATAGACCAGCATGAACAAAGCAGCCACTCCGGCTCCCCATGCGAAAGTGCCTCTGACAGTGCTTCTTACGCCATCGGCCGAACATTCCCCGATGAACCGCCCCGTGAGCGCCTCCCCAGCATAGGCAAACCCGTCCGTGAAGTAGCTGAACAGCATCAGAAGCTTCATCAGTATAGCGCTCACAGACAGCATCTTATCCCCAAACCGCGCCGATATCACCGTGAACCCGATATAAACCGCAATCATCCCCGCCGACCGCAGCACCAGATCTCTGTTCATGGAGAAAAAGCTCTGTTTTTCAGGCGCTTCCGTATTGTCGGTCGTCTTTGCTGTTCCGAACGTAAGTGCTTCTGAATCAACGTTTTCCTGATTCATGTCTGCTCCATTTGCGCAGACATGAATACGGGAAGTGGCTGATAGTGAGTGACTTGCGAAAAGGTGCCTGTGCCGGCGGCGGGAGGTTAGGAGGCAGTAAAGGAAGCCGGACCACTGGGCGATTACGGTGCCGAAGGCAACGCCGGTGAAGCCGAGGCGGGGGAGTCCGGCCCAGCCGAAGGCCAGGGCGGCCGAGAGGACGATGTTCAGGAGGTTCACCAGAAGGTCGGCCGTCATTGGACGCACGGAGTCCTGCAGGCCGATGAACCAGCCCTTGAATGCGAACAGCGACAGGGTTGCCGGCGCAGCCCAGATGCGTATGTAAAAGTACTGGCTTGCAAGGCTCTGTACTTCGGGCGAACACTTCACCACAAGGAACGCCAGCTTCACCGCCACCCACTGCAGCGCAATGAGTGCCAGCCCGGCCAGCAGAGCAATCCGCAGAGCCCGCAACAGAATCCGCCCCAATTCTCCGTGAGCAAAACGGGCCGAATTTGCACACCGACCGTTGTCCGGGGTGTCTC
>CAMOIT010000042.1 GCA_946616285.1 uncultured Bacteroidales bacterium
GTGGTGCCTATGAGCCCAAATGGCTCATTCCGAATACAAACATAGTAACTTTAGTCTGGTTCTGGACTTGGTCTAAAGCACAGCAAGCGGGGTTTGAATGCATATTTTGCGCTTTAGCGGCGGACGGGCACAGGGAGGGCATCCCCCGAAGGGAGCATCGACCCTCTTTTAAGCGGCCGAAGGGGGATGCCCTCCGTGTGCCGCGTTTGCGCGAAATCGCCATTCTGCGCGTTCTGTCTGCAAACGCAGCAGCGTTTTTCCCGAAAACGACCATTTTCCATGCCGCGTTTGCAAAAAATCGGGCTCTGGTGCAATCTGTGTGCAAACGCGGCTTTCAAGTGCTGTCTGGGCTCCATGTTTTGGAGCCTTAATCGCATTTTCGGCCGATTTTGCCGTCTGGGCTCCAAATGCAGGAGCCCAGACAGCACTCCAGCTGGAATCGTGTAAAAAATCATGTCGATTTTTGTTTGTTTTAAACGATTCGAAAAATAAAATATACGTTTTTAACGATACGTACTGAAAAATTGTTATACTATTGCAGGACATATTTGTTTAACCATTAACACAATGTCCTATGCGCAATTCAGAACTGACTCCCCGGCAGCGGGAGACTTACATTTCCATCATCAACGAGTACGAAAAGCTTCGGAACCTGTCGGAACGGGAGAAGGAGGTGCTCATCGACGACATTACCGGAACCACGTTCATTGACATCACTAGCGACTGGGCTTTCCGGCACGTGTTCGGCCGTAATAAGGAGAACTTGATGCTTCTCCTTAATGACATTCTTCCGGAAAAGATTATCGACCTCAAGTATGAGCCTAATGCGGTTGATGTATTCAAGGGGGATGACAAGCAGGTTATCATGGATGTCCTGTGCCGCTCTGAAACCGGCAAGTTCATTGTCGAGATGCAGAAAGTGGGCAACGACGAGTTTCGTAACAGGATGTTTTACTATGGAAGCGCTTCTGTCACAAGGCAATTGTCGGCCGGAGATTCATACAACAAGCTTGTGCCAGTTTATGTGGTATGCATAATGAATTTCAGCCTGGTGCACAGTGCGGACCAGCTTATTTACCGTTATCGGCTTCAAGAGCAGGATACGGGCGAAGTTTATGGCAATCAGCTGACAATCTATTTCTGTGAACTTCCGCGCTTTGCGGGTGCCCATAATGAAATACTCAGCCCCGTGGAGGAATGGTTTGAAATCTTCAAAAATATGCGTAATTTTGTCAATAGGCCCCGTAACGTGAACAAGCGCTTCGATCCTATATTCGAAGCCTGCCGACGAAAGGGGCTCAGCGACAAGGAAGAACTTCAATATTTCAGAGCCATGATAGAATCCAACAGAGACCGCAGCATTGCCAACTTCTACCGGCAGGAAGGTTTTGCCGATGGCATGGAGAAAGGTATGGAAAAAGGCATGAAGTTAGGTCTGGAAAAAGCATTGAGTCGCTTGGTTGAAAATGGCTTTTCTGAAGCCGAAGCAAGGCTCATGCTTGACCTTGACTGAGTATTATCCTGCACTTATGATCCTTAAACGCTATTTATTGTTGGCGCTCATGCTCGGTGCCATGGCCTGGCCTGCCGCATCTCAAACCACCTCCGGAGTTTCCGTCAAGGTGATGTCATACAACATCCGGTATGGAACGGCGAATGACGGTTCATATAGCTGGGAGCTGCGCCGGGAAGCCGCTGCGGCCATGGTGAAGGACCAGCGTCCGGCCGTTTTCGGCGTGCAGGAAGCCCTGCCGTTTCAGTTGGATTATCTGCAGGAGGCCTGCCCGATGTACCGCTGGGTGGGCGTGGGCCGTGAGGATGGTCAAAGCAAAGGCGAGCACATGTCGGTGTTTTATGACAGCACCCGCGTTAGCCTGCTGGAATGGGGCACCTACTGGCTGTCCGAGACTCCGGACGTGCCGTCGTTCGGCTGGGATGCCGCCTGCAAGCGTACTGCCACCTGGGCGCGGCTCAGAGACCGCCTGACCGGGAAGGACTTCTTCTTCGTGAACACCCACCTGGACCACAGGGGAAAGGAAGCCCGCCGGAATGGATTGCTCCTTTTGGTGGAACGCATCGGCCAAATGAACCCGGAGGGCGCCCCGATGATCCTGTGCGGAGACTTTAACATCTATCCCGACGATCCCGGCCTCGTGGAACTGAATGCCCTTATGCATGATGCCCGCGAAACAGCTCCGGTCACCGACCGGGAACTGACCTACCACGGCTATGGAAAGGTAAGCGGCACGGCTCCTATCGACTACATTTACTGGAAGGGCTTCAAAGACTGCCTGGAGTTTACCCGTGTTACTCAACCATATCTTGGCTGCCCCTATGTGTCGGACCATTATCCCGTCACGGCCACATTTGAATTTACAGAATAATCAAGCCAGTCCTTATTCGGAAGAGATCACAGATAAAACTACGCACATGCTGGACCTGGTCCAACCCATGAATGGACGCGGTCTCATGTATTTTTGGCCGTGGTCTCATGCATTTTTGGACGCGGTCCAATTTTACCCCTTGGACCAGGTCCAGCGCATCGGCCATGGAATGGATTGCAAGGCACATGTTGTGGACCAGGTCCAGCGTCTGTTTTCGGACCACGTCCAAAAACGCCGGAGACTTCGTCCAAAGTAAGATGCCAGGATATAAATGTTATTGTAATTCCGCGGTAATAATGTTATATTTGCATACTTAGCATTATAATCCATGACTTGCAAGCATGTACTCCTTGCGGCCGTGATGGCGGTCCTGACGGTAGCCCAAAGCGGGGCGGCCGATAAAACCTACAAACTCCAATCTCCTTCCGGCGTCATCACCGTGGAAATCACAACGGGGGCCCAAACGAACTGGGCCATTGACAGGTGTGGCGTCAGGGTGCTGGAGCCTTCGGCCCTGTCCATGACGCTGGAGGACGGAACCGTCTTTGGCCGTAACGTGAAGGTGAAAAAGACCGTGCTAAAAAACATGGACCGCATGGTCGCGCCCGTGGTTTACCGCCAGGCGCAGGTCCGCGAAGCCTACAATGAACTCACTCTCAAGTGCAAAGGCTATGACATGGTATTCCGGGCCTATGACGACGGTGCCGCCTACCGCTTCGTTGCGCAAAGAAAGGCTCCCTTCATCGTTAAGTCCGAAGAAGCCGCCTTCCGCCTGCCCGGGGACAGCGAAGGCCTCATACCCTATTGCTACAAGCGTGCAGACGGCATCGAATGCCAGTTCGCCACATCCTTCGAGGCCCCATACACAAGGACAACTGTCAGCCAGTGGGAAAGCGGCCGCCTTGCCTTCCTGCCCATCACCCTGGACGCTCCCGGCGGCGCCAAGCTGTGCATCACCGAAAGCGACCTGCTCAATTATCCGGGCATGTACCTTTCCAACGAAGATAAGGACACCGCGCTGGAAGCCGTTTTCGCCCCGTATCCCAAGGACGTGGAGCAAAGCGGCCACCACATGCTGCAGGGCCTTGTCCGCTCGCGTGAGGCCTATATCGCCAAGGCCGGAGCAACCGAAGCCTTTCCCTGGCGCATCGTCATAGTGGCAGGGGAGGATAAAGACCTTCTCACCTGCGACCTTCCCTGGCTTCTTGGCCGTGAACCGCGCAAAGACCTTGACTTCAGCTGGGTGCGCCCCGGAAAGGTGGCCTGGGACTGGTGGAACGACTGGAACCTCTACGGCGTGGACTTCGAGGCCGGCATCAACAACGAAACTTATAAGTACTACATCGACTTCGCCGCCGCCAGCGGCATCGAATACGTGATTCTGGACGAAGGCTGGGCCGTGAACCTTCAGGCCGACCTGTTCCAGATTATTCCCGAAATCGACCTGCCCATGCTGTGCAAATATGCCGAAGACAAAGGCGTCGGACTCATTCTCTGGGCCGGCTACTGGGCCTTCCAGAAAGACATGGAGCGCGCATGCCGGGAGTATTCGGCCATGGGCGTAAAAGGCTTCAAGGTGGATTTCATGGACAGGGACGACCAGCCCATGGTGGACTTCTACCACCGTGCCGCCGAAATGGCCGCCCGTTATAATCTGATGCTGGATTTCCATGGTGCGTTCAAGCCCGCCGGACTCCAGCGCACCTGGCCCAACGTGGTGAATTTCGAGGGTGTTTACGGTCTTGAAAACGCCAAGTGGGGCAAGTCGGACACGGATTTAGTCACATACGAGGTTAGCATTCCCTTTGCCCGCCTTGTGGCCGGACCGGCCGATTACACCCAGGGCGCCATGCGGAACGCCACCCGCAAGAACTTCCGCGGCGTTAACACAGAGCCCATGTCCCAGGGCACCCGCTGCCGCCAGCTGGCGGAATACGTGGTATTCTTCGCCCCGCTGAACATGCTCTGCGACTCCCCGTCCAACTATCTGCAGGAGCCAGAGTGCCTGCAGTTCATCGCAAAAGTCCCCACCGTATGGGACCAGACAGTTGCGCTGGAAGGTAAGGCAGGGGAGTACGTGGCAGTGGCCCGCCGCAAAGGCGATACCTGGTACGTAGGTGCTCTTACCGGCTGGGAAGCGCGCGACATGACGCTGGACCTTTCCTTCATCGGCAAAGCTGCAGAAATGGAAATCTTCCGCGACGGCGCCAACGCCCACAGGGCCGCCCGCGACTACAAGCGTGAGGTCCTTCCTTTCCCGGCCGACGGCAAAGTAACCCTTCACATGGCCCCCGGCGGTGGCTGGGCGGCAGTCATACGTTAAACTCACCGGCTTATGAGCAAGTTTTCCTTTCGCATGATTCTGGCATTCCTGGCCGCCCTGCTTCTCTCCGGAGCACAAGTCATTAACGCCCAACCTCATGAAGACCGCTGGATGGACCGTCCCGTTGGTTTCCACAGCCGTTACAGCCTGGAAGAGGCGGTGATACTGAGCCGCCACAACCTGCGTTCCCCGCTCACCGGAAAGAAGGCGGTGACCTCCAGGATTACCCCGCACGAGTGGTTCAAGTGGACATCCCCCCGCGGAGAGCTGTCCAAAAAGGGAGCGGTGCTGGAAACCATTATGGGCCAGTTCTTCGGCGAGTGGATGGCACAGGAAGGCCTGCTTAAAGGAAAGCTTTCGGACGAGGCTCTTCGTTTCTATTCCAATTCCCTGCAGCGTACAATAGCGACCGCCAGGGCTTTTTCGCTTGGTATGTTCCCCGCCAAAGACATCGTGGTGGAGCATCCATATGCGAAAGGAACCATGAATCCGGTGTTCTCGCCTGTCATCAGATGGAATGACGAAGCCTTCCTGAAGGAGGCCCTGGCCGGCATGGAAGCCATGGGCGGTCCGGATGGTTTTGCCGGCATCGGCGCAGCCGTCGCACCTCAGATGAAGGTTATAGAGCGCGTGCTGGATATGGATAAGGGTCCCGCCGCCGCCAACGACACCACCTGCTTCCGTACCGATGACGTACAAATGACCCTCCGCCTAAACCAGGAGCCGGAAATGACCGGCGGTCTCAAAATGGCCCTCCGCGCATCTGACGCCCTGACGCTGCAGTATTACGAAGAGCCCGACGACCGCCTTGCCGCCTTCGGTCACGACATCAGCTTCGAGGAGTGGCAGGATATAGCCGAAGTCAAGGACTGGGTCCTGGACGTGATGTGCTCCACGCCGCTGGTGGCGACCGAACTGTCCCGTCCTCTGGTGAAGGAACTGCTGTCCGAGCTTGAAAAGCCGGGCCGGAAGTTCTCCTTCCTCTGCGGACACGACTCCAACCTTTCCAGCGTACTGGGATCTTTGGGCGCGGAGTATTACGAGCTTCCGGAAGCCCTGGAAAAGCGCACTCCGATCGGCGGAAAGCTGGTCATCGGCAAATGGAAAGGAGCCGACGGAAAACTGTACGCCGACCTTCACTACGTCTATGCATCGGCCCGGCAGATGCGTTCGGCCGAAGCACTGAGCCTTGCAAATCCTCCCAAGTCATATCCGATCCGGCTGAAAGGACTGAAAGCCAATGCCGACGGCCTGTACCTGCTGGAAGACCTGGTTCAGCGCATGCAGGAAATCGTGGACGCCCCCACCGCGCTGGCTCCCCGGACAGGCGTCCGTGAGGAAGTCCTGTCGGACTGGAACAAAGCTTCGGGTCTGGACTGCATGTACGACATGACTCCCAAGGCCTCTACTCCTGCACCCAAGGGCTATAAACCCGTTTATGTCGGCCATTACGGCCGCCACGGTTCGCGCTATGCCTATACGGAAAAGACTTATACGTTGCCGCTGGATTTGCTCAGGAAGGCCGCATCTCAGGACAACCTTACGGAATTCGGCCAAAAGCAGCTGGACCTTATGGAAGAATTCTGGAAAAAGAATCAGTATAAGGTGGGCGACCTTACCCCGATGGGATGGGAGCAGCATCAGTACATAGCCGAAACAATGGCTTCGTCTTTCCCTACGGCCTTCGGCGCAGACAGCCGTGTCGACGCCTGTTCGTCGGGCTCGACGCGCTCCATCGTAAGTATGGCTTCGGCCTGTGCCGCCTTATCGCGCGCGACGAAAGCCTCGGTCTATGCGCATCAGGGTATGCTGGATGTCCAGGCCACCCGTCCCAACCACAAAAACAATATCTTCCGCTACGAAGGGCCGGAGACCCCGTTCCCGTACCCTGAATCGTCCGAAGAGTTCTTCCTGCGCCGCTTCCCCAATTACAACGACGTGCTGGCCCGGCTGTTCAAGGATCCTTCCAAGGCCCTTGGCAAGCGCAAAGCATACGACGTGTTCTTCTACCTTTACATGTACGTTGCCGGTATGAACAGCCTTCCCGTCGAAGACCGAGCGGATGTGGACGGCATCTTTACCCCGGAAGAGTACGCCATCCTTTGGGAAACGGACAATTATGAGAGGTTCAGGGAATACAATGCCTACAGGACCGCTTGCTCCTCCATCGTGGACGACATCATGGCCAAGGCCGATGCCCGCCTTGAGGCAGGGGAGACAGGCGCCGATTTACGTTTCGGCCACGACCATGTCCTGATGGCCCTTCTGCTGATTATGAACATCGACGGTTTCGACACGGTGCCTTACAGGGCAGACGATCTGGTATACTGGTTCCAGACCTTCCGTTCCTGCATGGCTACGAACCTGCAGTTTGTATTCTATACCTCAAAGAAAGGCGAGCCGCTGGTGAAACTGCTCTTCGACGGCGAGGAGGCCCGTTTCGGCACGCTGGCTCCCTACACCGGCCCTTATTACCGCTGGTCCGACCTTAAGGAGTATCTGAAAGGCAGAGTGGCGATGTTCGTCAATCCTGACTGACGATAAAGCGTTCCCGGATATCCGGGAAAATCTTGGAAAGAGCCTGAAGAATCTGGTCATCGCTGAAACCACGGCGGATGGCCAGTATTACTGTGTCGTCACCTGCTACGGTTCCCATGACAGGCGCCGAGGGGTGGCGGTCCAGGTATGTTGCCACGGCAGGGGCGTAGCCAACCTGTGTGTGGATAACGCATATAGGGCCGTTTATCTCTATGCCCACTATGCCCATGGCCAGGCCGCTTGTTGCAGGCCGGGTTGCTTCGGGGTGCTTATATCCCTCCCGCTGTACCTTAACTATATTTAAAAACTTAAGGTCTCTGGACAATGTGGCCTGTGTGGTCTTGATGCCTCTCTGGGCGAGCGCTTCTATCAACTCTTCCTGACTGAATATCTTCCTGGACCCTATCACTTCCAGCAGGGCCTGCTGTCTTGCTTGATTCTTTTGCATGGCGCAAAGATAGTGAAATTTTGCATAAAAAATGAATATTCGTGAATATTTTCATAAAATATGCAAAAATTTTTTAAAAAAGGTTTGGAAGTAGAGCCAAAAACAATTTACTTTGTGGCCAGTTAGTAAGTTGTATAACCAAAAACTATTCACAATGAAGGTATCAAAATTTTTGATCTCCTCCGTCCTTTTTTTGTTCTCGCTGGCCCTCGCCGCGCAGAATATTACTGTAAAAGGAACGGTTGCAGCCTCTGACGGCGAGCCCGTCGTTGGCGCTTATGTCCTTGTGAAGGGAACCACCAATGGTCAGCTCAGTGACATTGACGGTTCGTTTACCCTCACAAATGTTCCCGCTAACGGAACCCTGGTCATTGCATTCATGGGCATGAAGACCACAGAGGTTCCGGCCTCTCCCAAGGTTTCCGTAGTGCTGGAATCCGATGCAGAGTATCTGAAAGAAGTTGTCGTGACTGCCATGGGTATCTCCCGTGAGAAGAAAGCCCTGGGCTATGCGGTCCAGGACCTCAAATCCGAGGACATCAGCCAGGCCGCCAGCGCCAGCCTCAGTTCTGCTCTCCAGGGAAAACTCTCCGGTGTGGAAATCTCCTCTTCTTCCGGTATGCCCGGTGCTTCTGCCAAGATCACCATCCGTGGCTCCCGTTCCCTGGACGGCAATAACCAGCCGCTGTACGTAGTTGACGGCATGCCCGTAGCTTCTACGCCCGACATTGATACAGGCAACTCAGTGAGCGGCTCCGACTATGCCGGCCGTGCTTTGGATATCGACCCCAACGACATCGAAAGCATCAACGTCCTGAAGGGCCAGGCTGCTTCCGCACTGTACGGTATGCGTGCCTCCAACGGTGTTATCATCATTACCACCAAGAAGGGTTCCGCTGCCGCAGCCGGCAAGACGAACGTCTCCTTCAGCACCAACTTCACTTTCAACACCCCGGCAATCTATCCCGAGGTTCAGCTGAAGTATGCTCAGGGTTCCGCCGGTAAGTATTCTCCCAAGTCTTCCCTCTCCTGGGGTCCGCTCATCGAAGACCTTCCCAAGGATCCCGGATACGGCGGTGAAACCGACAACGAATACACTCAGAAGTACGGTATGCACCCCGGCCAGTATTATCAGCCTCAGCGTGCGGAAGCCGGTCTCGATCCCTGGACCACTCCCGGTAAGTACAACAATATCCGCGACTTCTTCAAGACCGGACACACCTTCAGCAATTCGGTCAGCGTCGCCCATAACTTCGGTTCCGGCAACTTCATTTTCTCCCTCGGCAATACCAATTCCACCGGTATCATCGACGGAACATACCTGAACCGCTACAACGCACGTTTTGGTTCAGAGGCCCGCCTCAGCAAGTACTTCACCATGGGTTTCAACGTGAATTATGTCCAATCCGACATGAACAAGCAGAGTGGTGCCAATGACGGTATCACCGCCGCCCTGTATCACGTTCCTGCCAACTACGACCTTGCCGGCATTCCCTACCATGTCCCCGGTGACCCTTACACCCAGGTGAACTTCCGTAACCTGACCTTCAACAACCCTTACTGGGCCACCAAGAACAACTTCTTCGGTGAGAAGTCCCAGCGCTTCTACGGAAACGCCTTCCTGAACTTCAGGACCAACCTCGCTGCAAACCATGTTCTGAATGTCAAGTACCAGCTTGGTGCCGATGCTTATACGACCGCTTATCAGAATATCTACGGTTACGGCAGCAAGGGCGCCGACGGTGAAATCACCGAGCGCACCCTCACGGAGAATTCCCTCAACTCACTCCTCACGGCCAACTATAACTGGGCCATCACCGATGAGCTGAATTTCTCCGCCCTGGTAGGTAACGAAATCGTATATGACACCGAGAAGTATCTGTATGCCTACGGTAACCACTTCAACTTCGCAGGTTGGAATCACCTGAACAACGTGGCATCCTATTCTTCTGCCGAGTCCTTCGGCAAGAGCCTCACCTTCGGTACATTCGGTGAAATCGCCCTTGACTGGAAGAACATGCTGTTCTTCAATGCGACTATCCGTTCCGACTATGTGTCCTCGATGCCTCACGGAAACCGTACCTTTACCTATCCTTCCGTTTCCCTCGGCTTCATTTTCACCGAACTGGAAGCTCTTAAGAACAAGGTTCTCACCTATGGTAAGATCCGCGCTTCCTACGCCGAAGTAGGCCAGGCAGGAACCTATCATGAATCCTTCTACAGCACGCCTGAATTCGGCGGCGGTTTCTCCGGCGGGACTCCTGCCATGTATCCTACCAACGGTGTCGTGGCTTACACTCCTTACGCCCGCATCTATGATGCAAACCTCCGTCCCCAGAACACCAAATCCATCGAAGGTGGTATCGACCTCGGTTTCTTTGACGGCCGCATCACCCTCAACTATACCTTCTCCCGTCAGAATGTGAAGGACCAGATCTTCGCCGTTCCCATGGCTTCTTCCACCGGTTACTCCGAGAAGATGACCAACGCCGGTAAGGTCCACACCAACGCCCATGAACTCACCCTCGGCTTCATCCCAGTCCAGACCCGTGATTTCACCTGGGATATCAACGTGAACTTCACCAAGATTGACAACTACGTTGACGAACTTGCCGAAGGTGTTTCCAGCATTATGCTGGGTGGTTTCGTAGAGCCTCAGGTCCGCGCCGGTATCGGTGACAAGTACCCTGTTATCTACGGTATCGACTATGTCCGCAACGAAGAAGGAAAGGTCATTGTTGACAAAGACGGTTTCCCGATAGCCGGCGACAATGCCGTTCTGGGCGCTGTTTCTCCTGACTTCCAGCTGGGCTTCAGCACCGGCATCGAATGGAAGGGTCTCCGCGTGAACGCAGTATTCGACTGGAAGAAGGGCGGCAAGATGTATGCCGGTTCCGCAACCATGATGGAGTATTACGGTACTTCTATCGTATCCCAGGAGTATCGCGATAAGGAGTCGTTCATCTTCGACTGGGAAGATGCAGTGAAGATTACCGGTTACGACGGTGACGGCAATGCCATCTATGCTCCCAACGACATCGAAATCTCCGGAGCTGATGCCCAGGCTTTCTTCTCCACGATGAACGACATCTCCGCGTGCTTTGTCCGCGACGCTTCCTATCTGAAGCTGCGTGAAGTATCTGTAAGCTATCCGATCGTGAGGGCCAAGTGGGGTTCCATCACTGCCAGCCTCTTCGGACGCAACATTCTTCTGTGGACGGCCATCCGCGGCTTCGATCCCGAAGCATCCCAGGGCAACAACAACATGTCCGGCGGCTTCGAGCGTTTCTCCCTGCCCGGATCCTCCAGTTTCGGTGGTGGTCTCAAGTTCAATTTTTAAGGAGGGTTAACTTATGAAAAAAGTATATCAACTCATCAATACCGCTCTGATCCTCTCGGTTACCGCCTTTGCTGTTGCCTGCTCCGAGAACAAGATGGACGAAATCAACCGTGACCCGAGCGTTTCCACCGATGTAACCGCGAAGTTCATCCTTCCGGACGTGGAACTGCGTACCGCCCAGAATGTCGTCGGCGGTGACTTCAACACTTACTTCGGCTCTTATGTAGAGTACTGGGCCGGAACCCATAACCAGTTGTACAAGGCGGAGAAACGTGACGCCGAGGTCCGTGTGGGATCCACCTACAATAACGGCTGGGGAACCGTATACGAGAACATCCGCAATGCGAAGATCATTGTCGCCAAGTCTCAGGACGATTCCAACACCCCTGACCCGTTTGCCCGTGCCCTTGGCAAGATAATGCTTGCCTACAATGCCGCTATAGCTACTGACCTTTTCGGAGATACTCCGTATACCCAGGTCGGTGATCCTGATACCTATCCTTATCCCAAGGTGGATCTCCAGGAAAGCATTTACTCGACCGTATTCGAACTTATCGACGGTGCCATCACCGACATTGCCGCCGGCAGCAACAGCGTAGGCCAGTATGACTTCATCTATGGCGGAAATGCCGACAAATGGATCAAGTTTGCCAACGGCCTGAAGGCCCGCTATACGATGCGCCTCCTGAACCGTTCCGGCAACAAGGATGCCGACCTCAAGAAGGTCATCGACTATGTGGACGCTTCCTTCGCTTCCGCAGCCGAGCAGGCTTCGATGCAGTATGACGGCAGCAACCAGAATCCGGTCTTCGACTTCGAATGGAGCCGTGACGGCATCTCATCCTGCACCAGCATGTATAACAAGCTGAAGAGCCGTCAGGATCCCCGTGCCGAGCGTGTTTACTGGCATTCCTACTACTGGGCGTTCCTTAACTCTGATGATGTCGTGGATTACCTTGCTCCCACCGGTGACCCCGAGGAGACTCAGTATAAGTACGCATACGACGCATGGTTCTTTGCCGAGGTTGCTCCCGTGCATTTCCTCAGCTATCACGAACTCCAGTTCATCAAGGCCGAAGCTCTCTGCCGTCTGGGCCGTACCGCTGAAGCAAAAGATGTCCTGAAAGGTGCCGTCGAGGCCGCTTTCGCGAACTATGAGGTTGGCGTGGCCGCTGCTCTTAACGCCCCGTCAATCCTTGCTTATGGCGGACTCGACGATCCCGGCAGCGACCCTCTGACTGTTGCCGACGCTGACAATTACTTCGACAATGTGGTTGCTGCGCTGTTCGACGAAGATCCCCTCAAGGAGACCATGATCCAGAAGTACATCGCTCTCTGGGGCGCCAACGGTGAAAGCGTAGAGACCTATGCCGATATCCGCCGTCTCATGGCAGAAGGCAAGGGCGATATCTACGGCCTTGTCAACCCCGGCAAGTTCCCGCTCCGCTGCCCCTACGGCCAGGATGACATCATTGCCAACCCGAACATCACTGCAGTGTACACCGATGCCGGAAACTATGTGTTTACCGAGAACGTCTGGTGGGCCGGTGGTTCCCGTTAATTCCTGAACAGTAAGACAGGCAATATTGCCAATCTGCAAATATTTTCGTAAATTTGCGCCGCTTACTACAAGCGACGCAAATTTTTTAATTCAATATCATTATGCAAATCGTATCTGTTTTCGGTAGGGAAATCCTTGATTCCCGCGGAAATCCTACCATCGAAGTAGAAGTTACCCTTGATT
>CAMOIT010000043.1 GCA_946616285.1 uncultured Bacteroidales bacterium
CTTCACCCAGGACGACGCCCACCTTTTCTGCCGCCAGGACCAGCTCCAGGAAGAGTTCGAGAAGGTGATAGACCTCATCCTCTACGTCTTCAAGACGCTGAAGTTCGACAAGTTCACCGCCCAGGTGTCCCTGAGGGATCCCAAGAACCCCTCCAAGTACATCGGCTCCGATGAAAACTGGGCCAAGGCCGAGCAGGGCATCATCGATGCCGCCAAGAAGAAGGGCCTTCCCTATGTGGTGGAAACCGGTGAGGCCGCCTTCTACGGCCCCAAGCTGGACTTCATGGTGAAGGACGCCATCGGCCGCAGCTGGCAGCTGGGTACCATCCAGGTAGACTACAACCTGCCGGAGCGTTTCGAACTGGAATATGTAGATTCTGACGGCTCCCGCAAGCGCCCGGTGATGATTCACCGCGCCCCCTTCGGCTCCCTGGAGCGCTTCGTGGCCGTGCTGTTGGAGCACACCGCCGGTCATCTGCCCCTGTGGCTGCACCCGGACCAGGTGAAAGTGCTGCCGGTGAGTGAAAAATATGCAGATTATGCGAAAAAAGTTGTAAATCTGCTAAATAATTCCGAAATTCGCGCCTCTATTGATGACAGGAACGAGACTCTCGGAAAGAGAATCCGCGAGACTTCCCTCATGAGAATCCCTCTCACTGTCATTGTAGGTGAAAAAGAACAGGCGGAAGAGTCCGTCTCCGTTCGCCGTGGAGCTCAGGACCAGGGTTCCATGAGCGTGCCTGCCTTTGTGGAGTTTGTCCGCAATGCAGTCGCAGAAGAACTGGCCCAGTAAAGTTTAACGTTTTAAAGGAGCAAAACTATCGCAACGCCTTTTAGACCCAAGCCCTCGGGCTTGAAGAAGAAGCCCATGCAGGTGCAGGGTGCCCAGAAGGACGAAAACGCCCTTCGGATTAACCGTGAAATAACCGCATCACAGGTACGTCTGGTCGGAGACAACGTCCCCGAGCAGGGCATCTATCCTCTCTCCAAGGCCCTCCAAATGGCCGAAGAACTGGAGCTGGACCTGGTTGAAATCAGCGCCAAGGCCGATCCTCCTGTATGCAAGATTCTGGATTACCAGAAATACCTGTACCAGCAGCGCAAGAAAGCCAAGGAGATGAAGGCCAATGCCGCTAAGATTGTGATCAAGGAAATCCGTTTCGGCCCCAACACGGACGAGCACGACTTCCAGTTCAAGCTAAAGCATGCCCAGGAGTTCCTCCAGGAGGGTTCCAAGGTTAAGGCATCAATCTTCTTCCGCGGCCGCTCAATCCAGTTTGCCCAGCAGGGAGAGAAGAACCTCCTCCGCTTTGCAGTGGAACTGGAAGAATACGGCAGGGCCGAAAATATGCCCGTCCTTGAAGGCAAGCGCATGAGCATGATGATTGCTCCGCTAAAGAAGAAATAGCCGTGTCATACCGAGCGAAGCGAGTGTATCTCCGGCTTTATGTATAATTATTAATTGTTTAACACAATGGCAAAGCTCAAAACCAACTCCGGTGCCAAAAAGCGCTTTACGCTTACCGGATCGGGAAAGATCAAGAGGAAGCACGCTTATCACAGCCACATCCTCACCAAGAAGACCAAGAAGCAGAAACGCAACCTTGACCACTTCGCCATCCTTTCCGGTGACGACGTAAAGAGGGTAAAGGAACTTCTTGTAATGTAATTTAATGTTTAACTGGATTTTACGTACAGAAAGAGCTTACAGTCAGTGATAAGCCACGTAGTCCAAAAAGAGTAAAAACAATGCCTAGATCAGTTAATTCTGTTGCCTCAAGGGCACGCCGCAAGAAGATTCTTTCCAGAACCCGCGGCAATTTCCTGTCCCGCAAGAATGTCTGGACAGTTGCAAAGAACACCTACGAGAAAGGTCTCACCTACGCCTACCGCGACCGCAAGGCCAAGAAGCGCGAATTCCGCTCCCTGTGGATCCAGCGTATCAACGCCGCCGCTCGCCAGCATGGTCTCACCTACTCCCAGCTGATGGGACGTCTCGCCAAGCAGAACATCGGTCTCAACCGCAAAGTTCTCGCAGACCTTGCCATGAATAACCCCAAGGCTTTTGAGGCTATTGTTAAATCCGTAAAGTAGTTATTGTCCCGTGAGCTGGAAGGAAATCATCCAAAACAAGTGGGTCAGGCTGGGCTTCTGGTCTGTCCTGTACGTGGCTTGGGTGATCTGGCTGGGAAACTATTGGTTCCTTTTGGGACTGGGCATCATCTTCGACCTCATTGTTACCAAGAAGGTGAAGTGGCTCTTTTGGAAAAAAGAGTATGCCCCCGGGGAAAAGCACAACTTTTGGCTGGACTGGCTGGATGCCATCATCTTCGCCGTGGTTGTGGTAACCTTCATCAATATTTTCTTCTTCCAGGCTTTCAAGATTCCTTCCTCGTCCATGGAGAGCACCCTGTATACGGGAGACCATCTCTTCGTATCCAAGCTCACCTACGGACCGCGTGTCCCCCAGACACCCCTCACCATTCCCTTCACGCACAACCGGGCGTTCGGAAAAGAGTCCTATTCCACCCTTATCCAGAACAAGTACCGCAGGCTGAAAGGCTTCCGTGAGGTAAGAAGAGGAGACATCGTGGTGTTCGGATTCCCCAACGGAGACACCGTTCTCACCCAGCGTCCCGCAGACGATTACTACGCCTGGGTACGCACCTACGGGAGAGAGAAAACCATCGCCCAGTTCGGCCCCATCATCGTTCGTCCTACAGATAAGAAGGACCACTACGTCAAGCGCTGTGTCGCCGTTGCCGGAGACACGCTGGTAGTGAAAGACGGCCTGGTCTGGGTCAATGGAGAAAAGGAACCCGACTATCCCGGAAGACAGCTCACTTATCAGGTAATCACGGCCGGATCCCGTATCAACCAGCTCAAACTGGAAGAGATGGGCCTGAACCTCTCCGAACTGTATTTCGATTCGCGCCTGCCCGGCTATCCTACGATGCCGCTCACCGCTGAAATGCTGGAGAAGGTGAAAGAACTCAAGAATGTGGTGGATGTGACGCCCAACCTGGACCAATATCCCGCCACCGGACAGGATACCGGCATTTTCCCCTTCACCGGGAAAACCCGCTGGACCTGCGATTTCTTCGGCCCGCTCTGGATCCCCCAGAAGGGTGTGACCATTCCCCTGGATCTGGACAACCTCCCGCTCTACGAGCGAATTATCCGGGACTATGAGCACAACACCCTGGAAGTGAAGGGAAAGGAGATTCTCATCAACGGAGAACCCGCGCGTGAATATACCTTCCAGCAAGACTACTACTTCATGATGGGCGACAACCGCCACAACTCCCTGGATTCCCGTTACTGGGGATTCGTTCCGGAAGACCACATTGTGGGTACCCCGTCCATCATCTGGCTTTCCACCGATGCCACCAGGGCATTCCCTAAGAGCATCCGCTGGAAACGCTTCCTAAAACTTGTATAACAATAAAAAAAGTAAAATATTATGTCAAAGGTTTGTCAGATAACCGGTAGGAAGAGAATGATCGGCAACAATGTCGCCCATTCCAAGCTGCGCACCAAGCGCGACTTCTCCCTCAACCTCAAGACCAAGAGATTCTGGTCCGAGTCAGAACAGCGTTTCGTCACTCTGAAAGTGACCACCAAGGGTATGCGTATCATCGAGAAAAACGGTCTCGATGCAGCCCTTAAGGCCGCTCAGGAGAAAGGATACGTGAGCCTTGTTTAACCCCCTAATCCTTAAGTAATTATGGCAAAGAAACAGAAAGGAAACAGGGTGCAGGTCATCCTGGAGTGCACTGAGCAGAAGGCCAGCGGTGTTCCCGGTATGTCCCGTTACATCACCACCAAGAACAAGAAGAACACCCCCGACCGTCTTGAGCGCATGAAGTACAACCCGTACCTCAAGAAAGTAACCCTCCACCGTGAGATTAAATAAACAGTTTAGACTATGGCAAAGAAAGCAGTTGCAACCTTCGATGCAAAAGCCGGTGCAAAGCACATGGTGAAGGTTATCCGCATGGAAAAGAGCCCCAAGACCGGCGCCTACGTTTTCGTAGAGCAGCTGGTAGAGGAAGGCAAGGAAAAAGAATTCTTCGCAAAGAAGTAACTTGCCCTTACAGAATATGTGAAAAACCGTCCTCCGGGGCGGTTTTTTACGTATTGGTTTAGTCACGGAAAAAGCGTATATTTGTGGGTTAAAGAAAAAGTTATGAAAAAGATACTTGCTATTGCAATTCTGTTGCTGTCTGCTCAAGCTGCATTTGCACAGTCCAATTTGATGGAGTCCATGCTTCTCAAACGTTTCGAGGCTCCTGAACGCGGCCCTGTAACCTTTATCGAAAAAGGTTCAAAGAGCTACGGAATCAAAGGTTCATATGCAGGCTACGAGGCTGGCGGCGCCCTTGACGGCGACGGATACCAGATCCTGTCGCTACTTAACATCGGCGACGGATATTACCGCACCTGGACTGTAAGTCCCCGTTTCAGCTATTTCGTAGGGAAAGACCTTGCCCTCGGCGGCTCAATTACCTACAGCGGTTACGCCCTGGATACAGACATTAAGCTGGACCTCAGGGACATGCTCCACTCTGACGAAGCCGACCTTAACCTCCAGCTTTCAAGCCTTAACATAAAGAACCATGCAGGCGGTCTGGACCTTTACCTTCGCCGCTACTTGTCCTTCTTCGGCAGCCGCACCTTTGCAATTTTTGCCGAAGCCGACCTTTACGGCAAGTACGGCATCACTTTCACGCACCCCCGCGCCGATGCAGAAGGCGAAATCCGTAAGCAGCGCATTTCGCAGGGTATCAATGTCGGACTCCAGGGCGAAGTCGGCCTGGCAATCAAACTCCGCGACCGCAGCATGTTCCATATCGGCCTTCCCCTGGTGGGCGTGGAATACAGCTATACCAAGCAGGATAAGCTGATTGACGGGCAAGACCGTCAGGCACACATGTCGTCCTTCAGGTTCGTAAGAAAACTGGACATCCCCCGCATTTCTTTATCTTACTGCCGCGTTATAGAGCCTAAGCGCCGTCGATAAAATGGGCATTTTCGACAAAGGATTCAAGAAGACGAACCTCAACTTCTTCCAGAAGCTGGGGCGCACTTTCACTGGCAAGTCCAAGGTGGACGACGATGTTCTGGACGCCCTGGAAGAGGCCCTGCTGTCGTCCGATATGGGCGTGGACACCACCCTCAAGCTCCTGGATAACATTCAGGATACAGTGGAGAAGGACAAGTACGTGGGGATGGAAGAACTTGTGGCCATCATAAGAGACGAAATAGCCAAACTGATAGGCGAGGACGATGCCCCGGTAGTACCATTCGACTTTTCAAAAAAGCCTTATGTGATTCTGGTAGTGGGAGTTAACGGCGTAGGAAAGACCACCACCATAGGTAAACTGGCGCACATGCTTCGCGCCCAGGGAAAGAAGGTCGTGATAGGCGCGGCCGATACTTTCCGCGCCGCCGCCGTGGACCAGCTGGACATCTGGGCACAGAGAGCTGGCGCCGACATAGTTAAACAGTCCATGGGCTCCGATCCCGCATCCGTTGCCTTCGACACCGTGAAATCGGCCGTCGCAAAAGGGGCCGATGTGGTGCTGATAGATACAGCAGGCCGCCTTCACAACAGGGCGGACCTGATGAACGAACTCACCAAAATCCGCAACGTCATACGTCGCGTAGTGCCGGACGGTCCGCACGAAGTCCTGCTTGTGCTGGACGGCTCCACCGGACAGAACGCATTTGTACAGGCGAAAGAGTTCTCCCGCGCCACGGACGTTACCGCACTTGCCGTAACGAAGCTGGACGGCAGTGCCAAAGGCGGTGTTGTCGTGGGCATTGTGGACAGTTTCAAGTTCCCAGTAAAGTTCCTTGGAATAGGGGAAGGCGTGGAAGACCTTAAAGTTTTTGACAAGAAAGCCTTTGTTGAGGCCCTCTTTAAACCCGAAGATATAAGTTGATAGTATGAAACTCAGTTACAGTTGGTTACAGGAGTATTTGAAATGCGACCTAAGCCCCGAACAGGTGGCGGAGGCCATGACTTCAATCGGAATTGAGGTAGATTCAGTGGAAACTCAGGAAGTGGTTCCTGGCGGCCTTAACGGCGTAGTGGTCGCGCATGTTCTCACCTGCGAGGCCCATCCGGATTCGGACCATCTTCACATCACCACCGTGAACGACGGCTCGCCGGAGCCTGTGCAGGTGGTTTGCGGCGCCCCCAACGTCGCCGCCGGCCAGAAAGTGCTTTTTGCCCGCATCGGCACTGTGCTTCCCGGAGACTTCAAGATAAAGAAGTCCAAGATCAGGGGAGTGGAAAGCTTCGGCATGATTTGCGCCGAAGACGAGCTTGGAATAGGCACCAGCCACGACGGAATCATGGTTCTTCCTGCTGATGCAGTTCCCGGTACCCCTGCCAAAGAGTACCTGGGTCTTAAGGATGAAGCGGTTATAGAGTACGAAATCACCGCCAACCGCATCGACGCGGCATCGCATATCGGCGTTGCAAGGGACCTTTACGGCTATCTCCGCAGCAAGGACATTCCCGCGCAGCTTTGCATCCCTTCGGTGGATTCTTTTGCCGAAGGCGAAGGTGAATCCATGCCCATCGAGGTCCTGGACCACGACGGCGCCCCCCGTTATACTGGCATCACAGTAAAGGGCGTCAAAATTGCCCCCAGCCCGAAGTGGCTGCAGGAAAGGCTCATGTCGATCGGCCTGAAGCCAATCAATAACGTCGTGGATATCAGTAACTTCGTTCTCTTCGAGACTGGCCAGCCCCTGCACACCTTCGACGCAGACAAGGTCCGCGGCGGCAAAGTTATCGTGCGTCGCGCAGCTGAAGGAGAGCCCATCCGTACTCTGGACGGCATCGAGCGCAAGCTCAGCGCTCTGGATATGGTAATCGCCGACGCTGAAGGCCCCATGTGCATCGCAGGCGTTTTCGGCGGAGAAGATTCAGGCGTAAGCGATTCAACTGTAAATGTTTTCATCGAAGGCGCTTACTTCGACCCCGTAAGCATACGCCGCACCGCCAAGAGCCAGACCCTGTCCACAGACGCCAGCTTCCGCTTCGAAAGGGGAGCGGATCCCGAAGCCGCACTTTACGCAGGCAAGAGGGCCGCGCTTCTTATTCTGGAAGTCGCCGGAGGCAAGGTGGTTGGCAAAGTGCGCGAAGACTATCCCAAGGTGGCCGAACGCGCACGCATAGACCTGGATTACAACCGCATAGAGCATTTCATCGGCAAGAAGATTGGTCACGATACCATCGAAAAGATACTGGAAGGCCTTAACTATCAGTTTGTTGAAAAGCGTGAAGGCGGCGCGCTGGTGGCTGCTCCCACATACATGGTGGACGTTACCCGCGAGTGCGACGTAGTTGAAGAAATCCTCAGAATCTACGGGTACAACAACATCGAGCTGCCCGAAACCCTTCGCATGAGCGTCAACGCAAGCGCCCAGCCGGAACCTGAGGCTATACGCAACGCCATCTCCAACTTCCTGGCGGCCAATGGTTTTGTGGAAACCATGAACAACTCCCTTACTAAGGAGGACTATTATACCAAGCTGGAAACATTCCCTGCAGAGCGTTGCGTCCATATCGTCAACCCTCTCAGCCAGGACCTTAACGTAATGCGCCAGACGCTGCTCCTTAACGGACTCGAGGTTGTGGCCTACAACCTTAACCGCCAGGCTACGTCCCTTAAGTTCTTCGAATACGGCTCTGTGTATCAGAGGCTTCCGGAGACCGACGGCACAACCCTGAAAGGCTACGAAGAGCATCGCTGCTTCTCCCTGTTCATTTCCGGAACTCCCGATAAAGTATGGCGCAGCCCCGCGCAGAAGTCCAGCTTTTTCCAGCTCAAAGGCTATGTTGAGGCTCTGATGGCTCGCTACCGTATAGACCTTAACACCCTCCAGTTTGGCAGCGCTCCCGCCGACATTTTCGCCGAAGGTATCACATACAGCCTTCCCGGAAAAGGTGAGCCTGTGCTCCTTGCCACCCTCGGCACCATGAACCCTGTGCTTTGCCGCCGCTTCGGCATCAAGCAGCCCGTCTTTGCCGCAGAGATTAACTGGGAGGTGCTTTTCACTCTGGTCAAGCGCGACAAATTCTCCTTCAAGGAACTGCCCAGGTTCCCAGAAGTGCGTCGCGACTTTGCCCTCCTCCTGGACGAGAAAGTCAGTTATGCCGATGTCCGCAAAACTGCCCTTCGCGCCGGTAAGAAACTCATCAAGAGCGTGAGCCTCTTCGACGTTTATCGCGGTGAGAAGATACTTTTCGGCAAGAAGCAGTATGCCCTCAGTTTCGTACTTCAGGACCTTGAGCATACCCTCACCGACGCCGAGGTGGAAAAGGCCATGGAACGCGTCCTGAGTGCGCTGCAGACGGAGCTTGGAGCTGTCCTTAGGTAATGCGCCGGGCCTGGCTTCATATCGTCCTGCTTATGGCCCTTGCACTTTCGTGCAGGGGGCCGCGCCTTATTCCCCGCGACGACATGGTGGACATAATGGTGGACATGCTCATACGTGACCAGCAGCTGAAGCAGGGCCCTCATATTCTGGAAAAAGACGATACCACGCTGGTGTATGAAGGCATTTTCCAGGCACGCGGCTACGACACCGACGACTTCCGCCACAGCGTGGAATACTACCTGGAGGATGCTTCCCGCATGGAAAAGATCCTTGGCGATGTTTCCGAAGTCCTTTCCGCCATGTCCAAGGAGGCAGGCCGGCAGATAGAGCTGGAGCGATGGACGGAAAAAATGATGCGCATATACGCTCAGAAGCCAGATACTACGCAGCCGCAGCCGCGTCTGAGGGCAATCGACAGCCTGAAGGTGCAGTTCGAAAACGATTCGGTGAAATACGTTGTTCCGAAGGACTCGCTTGAGGCCTATTACCGCGATTCGCTTCTGTTTGTAAGGGACTCACTATGAGAAGGTTCACTGCAAAATACGTGTATACCCTGGCTTCGGCGGAACCTATAGTGAACGGCTTCGTGGAGGTTTCCGATGACGGTACGGTGATTAAGGCCGGTCCCTGCAATCCCGGCGAAGAAGTGCCCGATGGTGCTATCACCCCTGGCTTTGTGAACGCCCACTGCCACGCGGAACTTTCCTACATGAAGGGCCTTTTCCGCAAAGGCACCGGAATGGCGGGTTTCATCGACCAGATTAACGAGCTACGGGACACTTCGTCCATGGAGGACAAACTGGCGGCGCTTAAAGAGGCGTTCGACAGCCTTTGGAACCAGGGCGTGGTTGCAATGGCCGATATTTCCAACTGCGACGATTCCTTCGCCATAAAGGCTTCGCATCCGCTTTACACACGCACATTTCTGGAAGTTTTTGGCGCTGAACCGTCTGAATGCAAGACGGTTATGTCTTATGTGCTGGCTCTTCAGAAGAAGGCTCTGGCGCTGGGACTGGACGCCGCTCCAACGCCTCATTCCTGCTATACAATGAGCCCCCAGCTGGTGGAGGCTTCATCGGCCGAAGGTCTTAAAAGCGGTTTCCTTTCCTTCCACAGCGAAGAGTCGGCCGAGGAAGAGGAAATGATGATGTACGGACGCGGTCCGATGTGGGACAACAGGGTGCGGAACGGCATCCCTACGCCGCCTGTTACTGGTACAAGTTCGCTGGAGTACTTCCTGGACAGACTCCGCGCGGCTGTCGGCAGCCCTGTGGAAGGCCATGTGCTTCTGGTGCACGAATGCTGCCTGACGGCCGAAGGAGCAGCACTGGCTAAAAAGGTTCTTAAAGAGCCTTTCTTGGCTGTTTGCCCGCTTTCTAACCTATTCATACATAATACATTGCCGCCAATTCCGGTAATGCGCGATTCCGGCATTCCCATCTGCGTGGGGACGGATTCTCTTTCGTCTAACGACAAGTTGTGCATTGTGGACGAGCTGTTCTGCCTGCAGGAAGCTTTCCCTTCCCTGACGCTTCAGGAACTGCTTCAGTGGGCCTGCCTTAACGGCGCGCGTTTCCTTTCCAAGGCCGATGTTTTCGGCTCGATCGAGGAAGGGAAGCGCCCTGGGCTGGTATTTATCGACGGTCTCACTGCCGACGGCCGGCTATCGTCAAGCTCCAAATCCGTACGCTTATGTTAAGGGAAAAGGTAGTTTTCGGGCCAATTTCCAGCCGGCGCTTCGGCAGTTCTCTGGGTATCAATCTGTTACCGGAGGAAGGAAAGGTATGCAACTTCGACTGCATCTACTGCGAATGCGGCTGGAACAAGGACGGACTGGGGGACAGGAGAATTCCTTCCGCTATGGAAGTGCGCGCTGCGCTGGAAGCGAAGCTCAAGGCCTGTGCATCCGACGGAACTCCCATAGACTCAATTACTTTCTCCGGAGACGGGGAGCCAACACTTAATCCGGAATTCCCTGCAATTGTGGACATTACGCTGGAGCTTAGGGATAAGTTTTATCCATCGGCCAAGGTTTCGGTGCTTACTAATGCCACCCGCGCCGGAAGGCCGGAAATCTTTGCCGCATTAAGGAAGGTGGACAGCCCCGTTCTTAAGCTTGACGCGCCCACGGATGCCCAGGCCGCGCTAATTAACAGGCCGGTAGGGGAGTATCATGTGGCCGACATAGTGGCATCGATGAAGCTTTTCAAGGGGAATTTCTTAATGCAGACCATGTTCCTCAAGGGTCCCGGCTGGGCCACAGAGGACTGGCTGGAAGGCTGGATGGACATCGTCAGGGAGGTCGCGCCCCGTAAAATTATGGTATATACCATTGACAGGGAAACGCCCATGAAAGGACTTGGGAAATACAGCGTGGAGGAAATGCGTTCCCTTGTGCAACCACTTATAGATGAAGGATATGTAATTATAATTAAAGGATAAAGCTATGTCACTGTCAAGTAAATACGGCTATACGCCGAACAAAGAGGCCATCGCCCGCCATCTGGAACTGATTGCCGCAGGCCTGGAAGGCATCGCCACCGAGAAAGTGTACAAGGAATGCTTCGGCATGATGGACCTTACAACCCTTGCAGGGGAAGACACCCCGTCAAAGGTGAAGACTCTGGTTCAGAAGGTCAATTCTTTCGCCAAGGATTATCCTTCCTATCCTCTTCCTGCATCTGTGTGCGTTTACCCTAACTTTGCATCCGTAGTTGCTGCTACACGCAAGACTCCGGCCCTTCATGTCACCAACGTCGCCGGCTGCTTCCCTGCATCCCAGAGTTTCCTGGAGGTGAAACTGCACGAGATTGAACTTGCCGTTCGCAACGGCGCCGACGAAATCGACATTGTTCTGGCCCTTAACAGCTTCCTGGACGGGGATTATGACAAGGCTGGTGAGGAAATCCGCGCTTCTCGTGAGAAGATAGACGCCGTGGCAGCCGAGCTGGGCCGCCCCGTTATCCTCAAGGTTATTCTGGAAACGGGCCTTCTGGTAACTCCCGAGGCCATCGCGGACGCCAGCTTCCTTGCCATGGAGAACGGTGCCGACTTCATCAAGACTTCTACGGGAAAGGTGAAAGTTAATGCTACACCTCTGGCTGCATACGTGATGTGCGAGTGCATAAAGCAGTACTACGAAGTCACCGGTAAAAAAGTCGGTTTCAAGCCCGCTGGCGGCATTTCTTCGGCAATGGATGCGGTTTGCTATTACTCAATCGTGAGCACCGTGCTTGGCCCTGAGTGGTTGAATAAGGGACTTCTCCGCTTTGGCGTTTCCCGCCTTGCAAACCAGATTCTTTCCGCTGTGGAGCAGAAGACTGTTGCATACTTCTAAAACGGCCTTGCAGCGCTGCCCATTGGCGTTTTTTGGCGCTTTTGCAACATTATCCGTTTTTTTCTTGATGTAAAATCGGCTTTCCAGATGCCTGGGAGGCCGATTTTTCAATTAAACGTTTAAAAACACATAACACGGATAAGTTTCTCGAGCTTTGCACAAAGAAATATTGTAGAGCTATGAGAAAAATTTTGTGCGTATCAGTCCTGTTCGCTCTCCTATCCTGTCAGGGGAGCGGCGTCCCGGAGGGAAAAACGGCTGAAGGAGAAGACGGGAAGGTGTACCACGGCATGATCCAGCTTGGCGAAAAACTGGACGACCCCTACACCGTGGAGAACATGAAAAAGGCCCTGGAGAGCGTGTATTCCACAAAAAGCGACAGGGTAGACGTGGTTACGACGGACCTTTACGTCCGTTTTCTTCCATCCGGCGACGAGCAGCTGGCAAAGCTGCAGTCGCTGGGTTTATACCTTTTGGACCATCCTATGGACTACCGCATACTCCGGGAAGGTGATTATTACAAGGACCCGGCTGTGCAGGAGGACGAAATAACCTGGCAGTATGCGGTAGTTCCAAAGGATTTTGCCTTTCCTTCCGATATAAAATATGAAGTACTGGACGAGTGCTTTATTTCCGAGCATGACCCTCTGGCAAAGTCGGCCGAAGGGATAGACTGGGACCTTGTGGAAAGGGAGGCTTTCCGAATCACGGGTAACGGTGATATGCTGGATGAAATGACCAAGGCCGGAGGCGTTGCGCCTTCGGGCCGAATCACCATCGAGGATCCTCTTTTCAGCGGCGGGAAGCCTTTCGGAGTTGCCGGAGTTGAGGTGGCATGCAACATATTCGTAAAAATAGCCACCTGCTATACCGACAGGGACGGCTATTACAAAATGGAAAAGAATTTCTCCGGTAAGCCGCGGTACCGCCTTGTCTTTCAGAACGAGAAAGGATTCAAGATAGGCTTTAACCTTATTCTTCTGCCCGCATCTGTGAGTACTCTGGGAAAA
>CAMOIT010000044.1 GCA_946616285.1 uncultured Bacteroidales bacterium
CTCACTGACAGAGCCAGAATCTGTAGTGCTACCATTACACCATATCTCAATGAGTTCCCGAATTCGGGACTGCAAAGGTACTGCTTTTTTCTGAAAGTGCAAGTTTATTTTGCATTTTTTTCGTATCTTTGCGCTCCGTTTGAGGTTGAACGTGCCCTGGATGAGGCCTGCCAAGGCCGAAAATAGGTCACAAACAGTCCAGAAAGTTACTCAAATGACTAAGTTACTGCATATTGTGTTTCTGGCGGTGGCGGCGCTAATGCTGCTGCCGGGCTGCGCGCAGAAGGAAGCGCCGCAGCCTGAAGAGCATCCCAATACGCAGGAGGAGCTTGTGAAAAAGCATCTGGACGACACTTTCTCGAAATTCATAGTTGCGCTGGATCCCGAAACCGTGGAGTGGACTGCCGGGTATCTTGCGGAGCACAGCCGTGTCACCATCTTTCCAAGCGGAACCATAGCGTACTATTTCAGGAAAGACGGAAAAACGCTTCTTACTGCGGACTTCCGTGTCGAAGACGGAGAATGGCACACCAAAGTTTCCTTCTTCGGTGGCATGAGGATGGAGGGGACGGTCAAACCAACCCTGTCGATAGACTGGGAAGAATGGGAGAACAACTGGGACATAGACGTCTATGACGGCGAAGACGCAGTGGCCAAGCTTGGGATAGTATCGTACGTTTACAGTGGCCAGCTTATCCCAATGCCGGTGTTCCGTTTCCCTGACGGCACTTCCTACTCCGTCACTACCGTCCTTATTATAGAACCTTTAATCGACTATCTCCTTGAAAATGTGCTCTCTACGCAGTAAAATAGCCATCGCGGCACTTCTTGCGGCCTGCTTTGGCGCACATGCGCAGGAGCCCCCCGCAACGCAACAGCCGCCCGTACCCCCTGACACGGTAGCCAACCTCTCCCTTCAGAAATCGGTAATCACCGAGCAGATGAAGGCTCCTATGGTGCTTAACCAGCAGGGAATCAGCGGCGTAGTTAACGTGGACAAGATAGCCGCCATCCCGTCTTTCCTTGGAAACGCGGACCCCATCCGTTTTGTGAGACTCCTTCCCAGCGTGCAGCTTAATACTGAGGCGGAAGGCGGACTGTACATGCAGGGCGGTGACCATTCACATACCCTGGTGTCGCAGAACGGGGTGCCAATCTACGGCATGTCCCACCTTCTGGGCCTTTTCTCCGTATTCAACTCGCCTCATTTCAAGGGGATGAAGTACGCCACTTCGGCCGGAAAGGAGCTTCGCATCGGCGGTCAGATAGACATGGAGCTTAAGGATACGGTCGCAAGAAAAATATGCGGGGAGGTGTCCTTGGGCCTGCTTTCGGCCCAGGGAACGCTGAATTTACCCACCGGAAGCAATTCGGCCATTACCGTGAGTGCCAGGCGCACATTCATTAACCTGGTGTACGGAAGCGTCCTAAAGTTTGGCGGCGAACCTTTGAAATACGGCTTTACGGATGCAAACATTACCTGGCTGTGGAAGCCCACCAAACGCGACAGGGTGTGGGTGGACGTTTTCGGCTGCCTGGACAATGCAGGCTTTTCCGGCGGTGTAATCCAGGAATTAGATGCCAAATGGTACAATGCCCTGGGCGCGTTGCACTGGAATCATTATTATACCGAAGCCACACTTAAGCAAAGCCTGTATTTCACCACCTTCGGCATGGATCCCCAGGTGCGGGCCGCCAACATATATGGCCGGATGGAGTCCTACATCCGCGACTGGGGCTACAAGGGTAACCTGCACTGGAAAGACTGGGACTTCGGCGCAAACCTGAGCTTCTACCACGTCCAGCCGCAGAATCCCTATTCGGAGGGGCACTTCAACATGACCAACACCTCCAGCGTTCCCGACCAGAGGGCTGTTGAGGCTACGGTGTACGGCAAATACCACCGCATCCTGGGTTATTGGCTGGAGCTTGAGGCCGGGCTTGGCGCCAACTGGTACCTTAGTCCCGAAAAGCACAGCTACTGGGGCCTGAATCCGGAAATAAGCCTCAAGGCCGACCTTATGGACGCCGGCAAGCTGGACCTCCGTTATGGAATCCGCCGCCAGAACACCTTCCAGCTCGGTATATCTGACATCGGCCTTCCCTGGGAGTTCTGGGTCATGGCCGGCGACATCCAGGCCCCGCAGTGGTCGCATGGCGCATCGCTTTCCTACAACGGCAATTTCTTCGACGGTTATCTTTCAGTATCGGCCGAAGCCTATTACCGCCAGCTTTACAACCAGCTGGAATACACCGGAGGCCTGATGGACATATATTCGGGCCGATACAGCCTGGAGTCCAACACCGCAAAGGGCCGCGGACGCGCGTTCGGCTTCAACCTGATGCTGCAGAAGCAGAAAGGAAAGCTGAGCGGTTGGGTCAGTTATGCATTCTCCAGAAGCCTCCGCACTTTTGATATCATGCCAGACACCGAGTACCCCTCAATTCACGAGCGCCTGCACGAAGTGGACGTGGTGGCAACTTATGATTTCGGCCGTATCGACGTGGGGGCAACCTTCGTCGCCGCTACCGGTACGCCATACACACAGCCCATAGCCTTTTATGTAGTGGACAACCACATGGTTTGCGAATATGGTCCCTATAACGGAAAACGCCTTCCCACCTACATGAAAATGGACATTTCGGCCAACTGGTACTTCCACAAAGGGCCTAAAGGCAAGAACGGCATAAACGTTTCCGTATACAATGTCCTTGGCAGGGAAAACGCCCTTGGATATGGCCTTCACGTAAACAAGGACTTAACTGCCTATACCTTCGCCCCTACAACCATAAACGTAAAAGTGATGCCTTCAGTGGGATATTTCCATACTTTCTGACACGATGAAAAAAACACTGTTCATATTGGCGATGCTTCTCCCGCTTCTTTCCTGCAGCAAGGATGAGGATGCGGCCGATACCTATCTGGTTGTGGAAGGCTGGATAGAGAACGGCGCCGCCCCGATGGTAATGGTGTCGGAAACGATTGGCATAACCACGGGCGAATACATCAGCCCCAAAGACATGGTGGAGCATATATCTAAATGGGCCAAAGTAACCCTGAGCGACGGAGAAAACACCGAGATTCTCACCGGCATAGCCGACGCCGGCTACTTCCCGCCTTATGTCTTCACGTCGTCCAGGATCAGGGGCGAAGTGGGCAAGACTTACACTCTGGAAGTCGAATACAAGGATTACAAGGCCAAGGCCACCACCACTATCCCCAGGCCCGTACCCATCGACACCCTTTATGTCAGGGAAGTGTCTTACGGCGCCAGGATGGACAGCACCTGCGTGGTGATGTGCGGCTTCCGGGACCCCAAAGGGGAGGAGAACTTCTACAAGATAATGGCGATGGACACCTCCCAGGACAACCATTACCATGCCTGCAGCATTACCTGCACGCCCGACGATGTGATGGGTGATTATACGGAGATACCCTTCGTCAACATCCTTCGCCTGATGGACGCAGCTTTATGGCCCAATCTGAAACTCGATCACGAGATTAAAGTGAAGCTGTGCACCATGGACAAAACCACCTACAACTACTGGCGCGACTTCGAGGCCCAGAAAAACAACAGCTCTTTCGGCCTCAGTTTCAGGGTGGGCAGCCTTCGCTCCAACATGGATGGGGCCCTGGGTTATTTCGCCGGATATGGCGTCGCCGGCGAGAAGTCGCTGCTTCTTAAAGACCCCAATGCCGAAGAATAGAATTTTTTCGTATATTTGTAGGAATTAGAATCATTTGTCGATAAATGGCCGCTAAGTCTTACAATCTGGACGCCCACTGTCAGGCTATCCTGGACGAGTACCGGGAGAACCTTCCCATGTTCAAGGAGGCCGAAAAAAACATCAAGGACAAGCTTAAGAAAGTCTTTGACAAGGCCGGCATTGTGGTGGCGGCGCTGGAGTCCCGAGTAAAGACGGAAAGTTCCCTGGTAGGCAAGTTGGAGCTCAAGGGCGCCAAATATGCCACCCTGGCCGATATTACCGACATCGTTGGCCTCAGGGTCATTACCTTCTACATGGACGACGTGGACAAGGTCGCATCGGTCGTGGACCGCCTGTTCGACGTGGACTGGGAAAACTCGGTGGACAAGCGCAGACTGCACGAAATTGACAGCTTCGGCTACATGTCCCTCCATTACATCTGCCGGATGGACGGCTTCCCCTACCGCTTCGAAATCCAGATGCGCACCGTGCTCCAGCACGCCTGGGCCAACATGAACCACGACACCGGCTACAAATCCGGCGTTGAAATCCCTAAGGCATATCTGCGCAACCTGAACCGTCTTGCCGGCATGCTGGAGCTGGCCGACGAACAGTTCTCCATCATCCGCAACGACCTTGCCGACTATAGGCGCAAAGTTCAGGCCCTGGTGGCCTCGGGTAATCTCGACGAAGTTCCCCTGGACGCGGACACCTTCCGAAGTTTCCTGCAGATACGCCCCTTCGATGCCCTTAACCGCCGCATAGCCGCCGTGAACCAGGCCGAAATCCAGGAAGTGAACCTGATGAGTTACATGGCGGTGTTCAAACACATTGGCTGCAAAACCCTGGGAGATATCATTCGCATGGTAAAGGAATACGGGGAGGCAGCCTTCCAGATAGCCTGCTACCAGATAGGCCTCACGGACCTGGACATTATATCATCCTCCCTTGGCCCGCAGGATGTTTGCTTTGCCTATGTCCTTAAATCCGGTGCCGGGAAACCGGGCATGAAAGCCCTTCTGGACGTTATAAACGGAGAATCGGAAAGCAATGCAATGATGGCCGAATTCCTTGTGGAACAGACCAGCGACCTACCCTTTATGAATTGATATGGCAAACAAACCACTTGATACCCAGCTTCTTGACCGTGCAATAATTTACGCGGTAAAAGCCCATGCCGGCACCGAACGCCGCGGCAAAGGCTTCCCTTACATAGTACACCCCATGGAGGCCGTTGAAATCGTAGCCACCATCACTCCGGATCAGGAACTCCTTGCCGCCGCCGCCCTGCACGACGTGGTTGAGGACACCGAAGTAACTGTGGAAGACCTCCGCCGGGAATTCGGGGACCGCATAGCATCGCTCGTCGCAGCGGAAAGCGACGTGATGGAGCAAGGCGTAAGTGAGGAAGACAGCTGGCACGCCCGCAAGCAGGCCGCCATCGACCGCCTGGCCGCCGCCCCGCACGACGCAAAGATCGTAGCCATGGGCGACAAACTCTCCAACATGAGGGCCATAGCACGCGACTATGCCCAGAAGGGGGATGCCCTTTGGAAGATTTTCCACGCCAGTGATCCCAGGGAACATGAGTGGCACTACCGCGGCCTCGCAGCTTCCCTGAAGGAGCTGGAAGGCACATTTGCATATCAGGAATTCGTAGAACTCATAGACCGTGTTTTCAAGAAATAGCCTATGGAAGCTCTCAAGATAGACCTTAACGACTACATCCTCTCCGGCGGCGGCGCCAACGGAGACAGTTACGATCATCGCACGGACTCCTCCGTGATGATGAAGCTTTACAATCCCGGCAAGGATGTCCAAGCCCTGGACGAGATGCTCCTGGCCCGCAAGGTCTACGAGCTTGGAATCCCTACGCCCGAGCCCGGCGATTATGTCACCGACGGCAAACGCTACGGCATCCGTTTCCACCGCATCGTGGGAAAGAAGTCGTATTCCCGCGCCACCGGCGACAATCCTGAAAAAGTGGCCCAGTATGCCGCCGAGTTCGCCGACATGTGCCTGAAACTTCATCAGGTGCACGTGGACACCACTCAGTTTGAAAACGTGAAGGACCGCTATTACAGGCTTCTCGCAGAAAATCCTTTCTTCACGTCGGCCGAAAAAGACGCCATCGGGAAGTTTATCGCAGACGCTCCGGACACGGACACCGCAATCCACGGAGACCTCCAGTACAGCAATGCCATATTCGTGGGTGACAAGCGCTATTTCATCGACCTCGGGGATTTCAGCTACGGCTACAACCTCTTCGACGTGGGCATGGTGTACCTGTGCTGCTGCATCTCGGAAGAAGACTTCATACGGGAAACCTTCCACATGCCAAAATCCCTTGCCATACAGTTCTGGCAGCACTTTGCCCCGGTTTATTTCGGCGCGGACAGGTCCCTGAAAGACATCGAGGAAGAGATTAGGCCCTATGCCGGACTCAAAACCCTGATCGTAGAACGTGACACCAAGAGGCCCATGCCGGAAATGCGCGAGTGTCTTAAAGGAATACTGAAATGAAAAGCTCCAAGAATGCGATGACCCGCTTTGCGGCGCGCCAGGGGCTCCTGCTGGTGCTTGTATGCGTCCTTGCGCTGGAAGCCACTTCCATAGTGCAGTATATCTTCTCCTACAAGATATTGTCACAGGAATCCAATGGCCGCGCCCAGGGCCAGCTGGAGGCTACGGCGCTTCATATTACAGGCGTTATGGACCAGGTGGAGACAGCCGTCAAAAACAACGTCTGGAGCGTACAGCAGCAGATTTCCAACGTGGACAGCCTGGAAGCCATATCCCGCCGCCTGGTGCAGCTGAATCCCGTAATCTGCGGCTCAACCGTGGCCCTGGTGAACAAGAATGTTGCCCCTTACTGCTGGGACGAAGGCGGCGAAATAAAAGCCGGTACCCTTGCAACAGAGGAATATGACTACAAGCATCAGGAGTGGTTCGAAAAGCCACTTGAATGCGGGAAAGGCTATTGGTCCGAGCCCTATTTCGACGAAGGCGGCGGCGATATGCTGATGACCACATATTCCGTCCCGGTGGCCGACAAAAAAGGCAAAGCCATAGCGGTACTTACCGCCGATGTCTCGCTGGACTGGCTCACTGAACTGGTAGGCAGCGTAAAGGTGTATCCTTCGGCCTTCAATATGGTAGTGAGCCGCGAGGGGCAGATAATGGTGTGCCCCATCGAAACCCTCGTGATGAGGAAGACGGTCCAGGAACTGGCTTTGGCAACTGACGATTCGTCCAGCGTTGCGAATATCAACAAGAATCTGTCCTCGGGGGAATTCGGAAGCTCCACCATCCGCTATAAGGGTGAAGTCTTTTACATGTTCTTCGGCCCGGTGAGCCGTACTTCCTGGAGCCTTTCCCTCTTCGTTCCGGAGGAAGAAATTTATGGCGAGATACATAAGCTTGGCCAATTGGTGCTGATGCTGCAGATTCTTTCCGTCATTCTCATCATCCTCATTATCCGGAGCACCGTCAAAAACAGCCGGAAACTCAGGATAGTGTCGGAGAACAAGAACAGGATCGAAGGCGAACTGAAGGTTGCCAGGGGCATCCAGATGTCTATGGTCCCCAAGATTTTCCCTCCTTATCCGGAAAGGAGCGACGTGGACATGTTCGCGACAATCGTTCCGGCGAAGGAAGTCGGCGGAGACCTTTACGACTTCTACATCAGGGACAACCGCCTGTTCTTCTGCATCGGCGACGTTAGCGGCAAAGGCGTTCCCGCATCGCTGGTGATGGCTGTCACGCGAAGCATGTTCCGCACTGTTTCCGGCCATGAGAACAGCCCCCAGCGCATACTTACCACCATCAACGACAGCATGTCTGACATGAACGAAAGCAACATGTTCGTCACCATGTTCTGCGGCGTGCTGGACCTTTCGACCGGCCATCTGCGCTACTGCAACGCCGGTCACAACGCACCCGTGGTGGTGAAGCCTGATGGCGCGAAGGCTTTCCTTGACGTGCTTCCGAACCTGCCGCTTGGCGTCATGCCCGGCATGGCCTTCACCGAGCAGGAGATAGACATGGAGATAGGCGGCGGCCTGTTCCTTTATACTGACGGTATCAACGAAGCCGAAAACATCAACCACGAGTGCTTCGGCGACTCCCGCCTGATGGATGCCATCCAGGCCGGCCTGTCCGCCCACGACCAGGTGGAAGCCGTGACAGGGAAAGTCCGTGACTTCGTGGCCGACGCCCCCCAGAGCGATGACATCACCGTACTTTATATCCGCTTTATGAACGAGAATGCTACCAAAAAGACGGAGCGCCACCTTATCCTTCACAACGACATCCAGCAGATTCCCCAGCTGGCCGAATTCGTGGAGGCGGTGGCAGAAATGGCGCATTTGGATGTCGGCATGACCATGAGCCTTAACCTGGCTTTGGAAGAGGCCGTTTCCAATGTGATAATGTATGCCTATCCGCAGGGCTCCGACGGTCTTGTGGACATAGAGGCCGTAATCACTGACGACCGCCTGAAATTCATAATTTCGGACAGCGGCCAGCCATTCGACCCTACCGCGGCACCCGAAGCCGACATTACCCTTGACGTGGAAGACAGGCCCATCGGCGGCCTTGGTATATTCCTTGTCAGGAACATCATGGACGAAGTTCATTATGAACGCGCCGACGGAAAGAATTTATTCACGATGATTAAAAAATTAGCATAAAACCATGGAAGTAAATCTTATCGAAAAAGACAATGTCATCACCGCCCAGCTCGTGGGTCGTCTTGACACCGCAGTTTCCCAGGAAGTCGCAAACGCCCTTCAGCCCATGATTGACAAGGCCGAAAAAACCCTGGTCCTGGACTGCAAGGAACTCTCCTACATCAGCAGCTCCGGCCTGCGTATTTTCCTCACCGTCCGCAAGGCGGCCTCCGCCAAAGGTGGCAAAGTAATCGTCCGCGACATCAACAACGAAATCCGCCAGGTCTTCATGATGACCGGCTTCCTGAACCTGTTTGAAATTCAGGAAAGCAACAATTAAAGATTAAGGGCCGCCTGCGAGGGCGACCCTTTTTATTATTCGGCGTAAAGCCTTACGAGGTTAAGGATGACCTCTGAGGCTTTTTCTATGCTTTCCAGGGGGACGAATTCCATTTTGCCGTGGAAGTTGAGGCCGCCGGCGAAGATGTTGGGGCAGGGGAGGCCGCGGAAGGAGAGGTTGGCGCCGTCGGTGCCGCCGCGGATGGGCTGGATCTTGGCCTTGACGCCGGCCATCTCCATGGCTTTGACGGCTTTTTCCACTATGTGGTAGTGGGGCTCCACCTGCGCGCGCATGTTATAGTATTGGTCTTTCAGGACCAGCGTGGCGGTGCCGGCGCCGTATTTGGTGTTGATGAAATCCACCACCTGCTGCATCTGCACCTTCTTATCCTCGAACTTATTGCGGTCGTGGTCTCGGATTATGTAGGCGAAGTCGGCCTCTTCTACGGCGCCGTTGAAAGAGACGATATGGAAGAAGCCCTCGTAGCCTTCCGTGTATTCCGGACGCTGTTCTACAGGCAGTAAGCTGTTCAGTTCCTGGCCGATCAGAATGGCGTTTTTCATCTTGCCCTTGGCATAGCCGGGGTGCACGTTTCGGCCCTGGATATGGATTTTGGCCGATGCAGCATTGAAGTTCTCGAACTCCAGCTCGCCAATCTCGCCGCCGTCCATGGTGTAGGCATAGTCGGCGCCGAAGCGGGGAACGTCGAATTTGACTACGCCGCGACCTATCTCTTCGTCGGGGGTGAAGCCGATCTTGATGGGACCGTGCTTGAATTCGGGGTGCTCCACGATGTACTGCACCGCGTACATGATTTCGGCCACGCCGGCTTTGTCGTCGGCGCCCAGAAGCGTGGTGCCGTCGGTGGTGATGAGCGTCTGGCCCACGTAATGCAGCATTTCTGGGAATTCATCCGGCCGAAGCTCCAGGCCGGGAACGCCTTTCAGGGCGATGGCGCCGCCGTCGTAGTTCGGAATTATCTGGGGCTTGACATTGTTGCCGGGGGCATCGGGTGAAGTGTCCACATGGGCGATGAAACCGACGGCGGGCACATCCTTGCCGATATTTGACGGAATGGATGCCATAACGTAGCCGTATTCGTCCAGCGTGACTTCCACGCCCAGGGCCTTCAGCTCGGCCTCAAGCATCCTTAAAAGGTTCCACTCTTTGTCGGCCGAGGGCTGGCTCTCCGACTCTTCGCAGCTTTGCGTGTCCACGCTGACGTACCTTAAAAACTTGTCTAAAACTTTTTCCATGGTTTGATTCATCCGAGGCGGCCTATGCCCGAATAGACAAATATACGAAAAAAAGGCTATATTTGTGCAAACCTTATGTCTATGGAAGAGAAAAAGCAAGTGCAGCTGCCGGAGAACGCACACCGGGAGCTGAAGCCCGGAGAGGAGTACAAGCCTCTTCTGGATCCCCAGAAAAAATATGCCGAAGCAACGCCCTATTCGGTAATGATCGGCATCCTTATGGTTGTCCTTTTCAGCGCCGCCGCTGCGTACCTTGGACTTAAGGTAGGCCAGGTGTTCGAGGCCGCCATTCCCATTGCCATCATAGCCGTGGGCCTGACTGGTGCGCTGGGTCTTAAGCAGGGCCTGAGCCAGAACGTGATTATCCAGTCCATCGGCGGATGCAGCGGGGCTGTCGTCGCCGGTGCCATTTTCACCCTGCCCGCAATATATATATTAGGTGTAGAGGTGAATTTCTGGCAGATGGTGCTGAGTTCCCTGCTCGGCGGCTTCCTTGGCATCCTGTTTCTGATTCCGTTCCGCAAATATTTCGTGAAGGAGATGCACGGAAAGTATCCTTTCCCTGAGGCAACCGCCACCACGCAGGTGCTGATCAGCGGCGAAAGCGGCGGCTCCAGTGCCAAAACCCTTATTTCGGCCGGTCTCATAGGCGGTCTTTACGACTTCGCAGTGGCCACCTTCGGCACCTGGGCCGAAACTGTCTCCACCACTGTTATGGGCTGGGGCGCAGCGCTGGCCGACAAAGCCAAGCTGGTGCTGAAGATGAACACCGGTGCCGCCGTGCTGGGCCTTGGCTATATCATCGGCCTCAAGTATTCCTTTATTATATGCTGTGGCTCGCTGCTGGTTTGGCTGGTGATTATTCCGCTCATGAACCTGATCTGGGGGGCCGATGTGATCGACCTTATGGGCACGGGCATCACCTCTACTATAGGCCAGATGGCGCCGGAGGAGATTTTCAAGACTTACGCTCGCCATATCGGCATCGGCGGTATTGCCACTGCCGGTATCATCGGCATCGTCAAGAGTTTCGGCGTAATTAAAAGCGCAGCGGGCCTTGCCGTGAAGGAATTCAAGCGCAAGCCCGGGACCCTGGACGAAAAAGCCATCCGTACCGACGAAGACCTCCCTATGAAAACCATCGTCTTTGGCGTTGCCATTGCGCTCCTTTGCATCTTTGCCTTCTTTGCTTTTGGCGGAGTGGTGAACAACGTGTGGCAGGCGCTGGCAGGCCTTGTGATTGTGGCCGTGGTGTCCTTCCTCTTTACTACCGTTGCGGCTAACGCCATTGCCATCGTAGGCTCCAACCCCGTGAGCGGCATGACGCTGATGACTCTGATCATAGCTTCGCTGGTGCTGGTTGCAGTGGGCCTGAAGGGCAATACCGGCATGGCTGCGGCATTGATAATCGGCGGAGTCGTGTGCACTGCGCTTTCAGTCGCAGGCTCATTTATCACGGATTTGAAGATCGGTTACTGGATAGGCTCCACGCCCAAGACGCAGGAAGGATGGAAGTTCCTTGGCGTTGCCGTAAGTGCTGTTACCGTTTGCGGTGTTATGCTGGTACTTAACAAGACCTACGGTTTTGTGGGCGAGAACGCCCTTGTGGCTCCTCAGGCCAATGCAATGGCTGCAGTAATCCAGCCGATGTTCTCCGGCGGCGGCGCACCTTGGCTGCTGTACGGAATCGGCGCCGCAATTGCGCTGGTGCTCAATTTCTGCAAGGTGCCTGCACTGCCCTTCGCCCTTGGTATGTTCATTCCCATCGACCTTAACCTTCCGCTGCTGGTTGGCGGCGCCATCTCCTGGTACGTAGGCAGCCGCTCCAAAGATGCGGCCGTGAACAGTGCACGTCAGGAAAAAGGCACCCTGATCGCTTCCGGCTTCATCGCCGGCGGCGCGCTCATGGGCGTAGTCAGTGCCATACTCAAGTTCGCCGGCGCGGACCTGTTCCTCTCCAGTTGGAACGCTACCTACGGTGAGGCGATCGCCATCGTGCCCTTCCTGTGCATCATTGCCTACATGATCTGGGCGTCCCTGAAGGCCAGTAAGTAGGCCGCGGCTGTTTCGTGTTTGCTGTATTACCGTTTCTGGCCGTATTTGTAAAAAAAATAAAAAAACTTAAAAAAAATTTGCCAGGTCGAAAAAAGTTGCTACCTTTGCAGTCCCGTTTGAAGCGAGCATCCCAAAA
>CAMOIT010000045.1 GCA_946616285.1 uncultured Bacteroidales bacterium
CGTTGCGGAACTCCTGGTTGATCTTGACGATCTTGAAGTCCATGGTGGTGTCCACGAATACGTCATAGTCGCGGATGGGCTTGATGTCGATCTGGGAACCGGGGAGGAAAGCCTCGATGCCGAATACGTCCACGATCATGCCGCCCTTGGTGCGGGTCTTGACGTAACCTTTCACGATTTCGCCGGCTTCGTATGCGGCGTTTACCATATCCCAAGACTTGAGCTGACGGGCTTTCTTGTGGGAGATAACCAGCTGACCCTTGCGGTCTTCGGCGTTCTCGACAAGAACTTCCACCTTGTCACCTACCTTGAGGTCGGGGTTGTAGCGGAATTCGGGGGCGGAGATGACACCTTCGCTCTTTGCGCCGATGTTCACAACTACCTCGCGCTTGTTGATGGAGGTGACCACACCTTCCACAACTTCGTTTTCGGTGACCTTGGAGAGGGTCTGCTCATACTTTGCAAGGGTCTCTTCCTTGGAGCCCTTGTCGCTGCCTTCATTCTCGAAAGCATCCCAGTCGAAATCTTCGGGAGCTACGGAGGCGTTAAGGACAGCCTTCTTGGTTTCTTTCTGGACAGGAGCCTCGTTCAGCTCTTCTGCCACGTTCTTAATTTCTTCAGACATAATTGATTGTGATTGAAAAAACTAGTAGTTAAACATTATTTTTTGTGCTTTGCCGTTGGGGATTTTGCGCCCGCGCGAGAAAAAAGCGGGCAAATATAGGCATAATTATTTGATTTTGCAAGCATTCCGAAATTTTGGCACTTTTTGTATAGTTTAATCCGTCGGAATTTCTTATATTTGTAAGTCCAAACAGAAAGTCATGATAGTCAAGTCCTTTGTGCTCAAGCAGCACCAGATTGAAAACATCGCCCGCAGCTGCAGTCCCGATACTGTCGCCGTAATTCGTCCCGGTAAAAAGATAGAAGGCGTTTTCCGCGATGCCATCCGCAAAACCATAGTGGAGAAAAAATCGGCCGGGGAGGAGATCCAGACCATATTGGAATTCTTCCGCGGCATGTCTCCGTCAGCGGAGTACCTCGCCACTGTGGACAGCATGGTGTTGTCCGTTTCTACCTACCTTGGGGAGGCAATGTACGTGCAGACATCTATCTCTGCCATAGAGGATTACGTCATGGCAAAGTGCGCAAGGCTCTGCGCCGAGGCAGTGAACAGCCTGGTCCACGGAACCCTCATCGACGGCACCGGCCTTATGATTTGTTCCTCGCCCGAGCACTTCGACTGGACTGCTTCGCGTGAGCAGATTGCCTCGCGCTGCAACGTTCCCGGTCCCATTGTGGTTTCCGGCGGCTATGGAAGGCTTTCGACCGGTTATGTGGTACGCGTAGGCAAGGACGGCGCTCATCTCATGGCTTCCCTCATTGCAGCCGTGCTCAAGGCGGAAAGCATCGAATTCCACATCGAATCCCGCGGCATCGACGGCATCCCCGCCATGACCTACGACGAGGCATCGCACTTCTGCGCATCGGCCAAGGCACCGTTCTCTTCTTCGGCCATCTGGCCTGCCAAGAATGCGGGAATTCCCATCCTGGTGAAGGATATTTCGGACCCTTCGTTCGCCGGAACCATCATTTCCACAGGTTCTTCGCACAAGACCGGCGTAATCTGCGACACTGACCTTGATCTTGTAACGGTTTACGGAACAGGCTTGCTTGGCCGCGTGGGCATGTCAGGAGCCATTTTCTCGGCCCTAGCCGCTGCCGGCGTCAACGTCCGCTTCATAGCCCAGACCTCGTCCGAATACAGCATCAGCTTCGCCGTCCGCAGCTCCGATCTGGATGCCGCCCTGGAGTCCATCCGCGGCCTGTTCAAAGACAACCCGCTTCTCCCTCTGGACGACGTAGTGGTCCTGAACCAGGCAGTCGGCATCGTCACTGTGTACGGCTCCCGCATGAAGAACGTCCCCGGTATCTCCGGAAGGGTTTTTGAAGCCCTGGGTAAGGCCGGCATCAACATCATAGCCTCGGCCCAAGGCGGCGAAGAACTCTCCATCTCCGTAGTAGTCTCCGCCTCCGACGCCCCCCGCGCCGCCGAACTGCTTTCCTAATTTGCCTTTCGTCGCCGAACCACTGGCGTAATTCGCAGCCCTTTCGCCGACGAACCACTGGCGTAATTCGTAGCCCTTTCGCCGCTGAACCACTGGCGTAAATGCCTGAATTTCAGTCACATCCCAGATTCATGTCTGCTCCTTTTGCGCAGACATGATTCCGTTAACTGTCTGATAATGAGCCGCATCGCGCCAACTACCTGATAATGAGGCACATCACTGATTCATGTCTGCTCTTTTTGCGCAGACATGATTCCGTTAACTGTCTGATAATGAGCCGCATCGCGCCAACTACCTGATAATGAGGCACATCACTGATTCATGTCTGCTCTTTTTGCGCAGACATGATTCCGTTAACTGTCTGATAATGAGCTGTATGCCGCTAACTGCCTGATAATGAGGTACATCACTGATTCATGTCTGCTCTTTTTGCGCAGACATGATTCCGTTAACTGTCTGATAATGAGCTGTATGCCGCTAACTGCCTGATAATGAGGTACATCACTGATTCATGTCTGCTCTTTTTGCGCAGACATGATTCCGTTAACTGTCTGATAATGAGCTGTATGCCGCTAACTGCCTGATAATGAGGTACATCACTGATTCATGTCTGCTCTTTTTGCGCAGACATGATTCCGGGAAGTTGCTGAGGCTTAGCGCATTACGATTCGGCGGGAGGCGGAGCGATGGGTGCGGACGGCGGGAAGGGAGCGGATGATGGAACGGAAGTGCTTGAAGGGTAGGAGGCTGCGATATTTTGCGGCTTTGACGACGGTGAAAAGGCACACGAAAATGAACCTTTCCCAGAGGGGACGGTTGATGTCGCAGAGTCGGACGAGCGAGCCGATGCGGTAATTGCGTTCGACGGTGCGTTCCAGCGGCTCGGTGCGTTTGGCCCTGTCGTGCACGGCCTTGGCTTCCGGGACGATGCCGATTTTGAATCCATGGTACCGCGCCCTGTTGCACCAGTCGTCGTCCTGGCCCCAGAAAGGGAAAAGGTCTTTTTCGAAAAGGCCGATTTTCTTGAGGGCCGATACAGGAATGAGCCAGTGCGCTGCCATTACGCGAGGCACAGTGACGGGACATGGTGGGGGCCCAAGAACTGACTCAACCTTCTCAACTTCCTCGCCTTCCTTGGACCTGGTCCAGCCATTTTTTGGACTTGGTCCATTTTCGCATCCTGGACCTGGTCCAGCACTTATGCCATTCAGGCTATTTAAATCCACACTTGCTGGACCAGGTCCAGCACTTATGCCCTGCAGGCCATTTAATTCCACATCTAGTGGACCTGGTCCAGCACTTATGCCCTGCAGACCATTTAATTCCACATCTAGTGGACCTGGTCCACCTGGCGGAATTGGACCAGGTCCAAATTGGGGCTGGACCTGGTCCACTTGCTGAATTCGGCGCTTCACCAATCGTGCAAAGTTGCAATCAAGTTCCTGGTAGCCGTCTTGGTACTGCAGGGGGCTCAGGACGGCGTATTCTGGATGGGCATCGGCGGTGGCGATGAGCGTCTCAAGGGCGCCGGGCGCGAGCCAGGCATCCTGATTCAAGAGGTAAACGTAGTCGTAGCCGTGGTCGATGGCATACTGCATGCCGAAGTTGTTGGGCGCTGCAAAGCCCAGGTTGTCGGCGCTGCGCACCAGTCGGGCCTTGGGGAAATTTGCCGCAACAAAATCGGCCGACCCGTCCGTGGAATCGTTGTCCCAGACGTATAGATCAGCCTGCACAGCGGAGAATGGTTCAACTTCGGGGGAACAAGTCAGAGCTGCGGAGGATGGTTCAACTTCAGGGGAACGAGTCAGAGCTGCGGAGGATGGTTCAACTTCAGGGGAACCTGCCAGCACTGATGGTGATGTCTCAACTTCGGGGGAACGAGTCAGAGCTGCGGAGGATGGTTCAGTTTCAAGGGAACCTGTATGCACTGTCCCAGCCGTCCCGTTATCGGGGAAGACGTCCTGCGGGGACCGAGATGTTCCAACTGCAGGTTTATCTCCGTCAAGGCCTGCCTGCAGTGCACGAGGTGTCCCGATTTTTGGGACATCTCCATCAAAATCGGCCTTTTTTGCACGAGATGTCCCATTTTTCGGGACATCTCCATCACTTACGGAACTTAGGCAGCGCTGCAGCCAGTGCATGCCGTTGAAAGTGACTACTATGACCAGAACTTTTTTCATGGGGGCGGGACTATGCAGAGGGATAATGGTCTGAATTCTAAAAAAATGTCTTTGAAATGGTCAGGGCCTGAACTTAATGAAGAGTTCTTTGGGCGAAAGGTTTGAGAACACGGATGCCATGACGTTACGGGCGGTCTGTCTCATGACTGCATTACGTGGCGTGCGGGGGCGGACCAGGTACGACATGGCACGAAGGGCCTCGAAGCACCACACGAAGCACTTGAGCCAGAGGGGTTCGCCGTAGAAAATCATGCTCCCGCGCACACGGGCTGGCTTTATGGCCTGCTCCATGGCCGATACGGAACCTCCAGCCAGGTGGGTAATGCTTACCTCTGGGTTCACCCAAACGGTATATCCGGCATCATTCAGAGCATGCCCCAAGGCGATGTCCTCCGGGGTGAAGAAGTATCTCTCGTCGAACCATCCGAGCTTCTTAAACACTTCTGTCTTAATGAGGAAACAGGCGCCATTTAATGTGTAGGTTCGGGATACGCTCGCTTCGCTCGGTATGACAGGGGTGGCACTCGGTATGACATGAGATGCCCGGTCGGAGCAGGGCATGACGATGTCGGAGCCGGGCATGGCGTTACCGGAGCCGTGGACTGGGTCGGTGCCGGGCATGGCGTTACCGGAGCCGTGGACTTGGTCGGAGCAGGGCATGACGATGTCGGAGCCGTGGACTTGGTCGGAGCCGGGCATGACGGTATCGTGGCCGGGCATGACGGGTGAAGATGTATGTTCCCGAATCTCTGGCCACCCTCGGCCTGCCCCGATAGGGAAAATATCCCCCTCGGGGGATGATATGGGGGATAAGGTGTCTCTCCCGGAACGGGAGGGGCCCGCCGTCAAAGACGGTGGGAGGGGCCGGAGCGAAGCGGAGGCGATTCGGGAACATACACCTTCACCCATCTTGCCTTCATCCACCAAGTGCAAATAATGCCTGGCGTATCTCAAGGGGGTCCAGCGGGTGCGGCCGCAGGTCTGGATGCGGCCGTCGGCAAAGCGTATGCAGGGGCTGATGGCGGCGGCATTAACTGGAAGAGAGCGGAGATCGGCCCAAAGGCGGTCTATCACCGGCTCGCTCATCAGGGTATCGTCGTTCAATATGAAGCAGTACGGGCTTTGGATTTGGCGGAGGGCCAGATTGTTGTTCTCGGAGAAGCCGCGGAGTTCGGTGCTTTCTACAATATGAATATAGGGATAAGCAGCTTTGAGTTTTTCCAGATTCTCCGGGCTGAAAAGGTAGGCTACCACCCATACTTCGTGGGAGACGGATGTGTGCTCACGGATGCTGTCCAGACAGGGGAAAAGGATGTCCGGACGGTTCATGCATACAATGACTACACTTACCTCTGCCATGGTCAATCACAATTTGGGACGCCCCATTTCAGGTGTTTTCTGACAATACGCCGAAGACACCCCCATGCAATACGTAGTGGGCCGATCCCGTTTTGGGAACAGAATTCCCGGGCCAGCCGATACTCTTCCGCGCCTTTTTTCCGGCACATCATCCACAGGCCGTAGAAAGGATAGAGCGGGATGCGGTTTTTATCCAGCAGCAGCTGCACGCGCCAATACACCCAAAGACGGTCCAGTTGGCGCTGAGGAGTGTCGAAGTAATTCCGGCTCACGCTCCCAATCCTTTCGGTCACAACATATAGGACCGAAGGGTCGTAGGCCACTTTCCGGGCATGCACTCCGCACTGAACAGAGAAATAAAAGTCGTTGGCGCAGGACGTCTCGTCGAAGCGGATGCCTTTTTCAACAACCATGGACCGCCTGACCATCTTGCTCCAGGGTTCGGCAAAGCAGTAGCGGCAGTAAAAGCCGATTTTAGCAGGGTCTGAGGCATATTTATGAAGCCGGCCGATTTTCTGAGCCACCCGCCGGGAAGGCTCCAGAGTTTCGGATACTACCGCCCGTACGCCGAAGTAAACAACGTCGGCCTCATCGTCAAAATGCCTGTCCAGGAGGTCCAGGAAGCCATCCTCGAAGAAATCGTCAGAATCCATGAAGAGGACCCACTTGCCCGAAGCCCGGTCCAAACCCACGTTCCTGGCCCAGCCTGCTCCACGGCGCTCCACGTCTTCAATGGGAATCACTTCCACGTCTTCGCGGGAAGGGACGGAGGAAAGCGCCCGCTCCAAAAGGGCGTCCTTGCTGTGCCAGGGAACTATGATGGAATAACGTATCATTTCTTAAGGAAAGGTATTTTCGAACGTACGAAAGCCTTTTCACCCGGAGTGAGGCAGAAAAGCCATGCGGCAAGGGCCGAAATCAAAACGCCCACAAAGGCCGATAGCAAAAACCTCCACCATTCCGAAGGCACAATAGCCATAAGCCCGAGCAAAAACGGAATGGCGATAATTGCCGGGACAGCGGCAGGTAAAATAGCTTCCCTCAGATACTTCCCCACGGGGAAACCGGTATCCCGTTGCGCTACGGCAAGCATTGCGGCGGCCTTAAGGATGTACACGAGCACGAATGCAAAATAGCCGCTCCATGCAGGTGCTCCAAGCCTGAATGCCAGCCAAGTAATGGGGAAAGTGAGCACGGCTACACCGCTGGTTATCAGGTAGTAAGTCTTGATACGCCCGTGAGCCTGCTCCAGAATATTTATGGTGCCAGGAGTAAAGTCAATCAAAAAGCAAAGAAGCGTAAGGCGCGTAAAAATCGCGGCCTCCGGAGGAACTTCGCCCAGCCACAGCTTCAATATTGCTTCAGCGTCCGTAAAGAAAGGCACGGACATTATCCAGAGTATCCAGAAATAGTATTTCGACCCCTTGCACACAAGCTCGAAGGCGTAGTCCCTGTTGCCGCCTACGTATGATTTGGTGAGCTGGGGATTAAGCGCTAGGGCGATGTTGGTGGCGAACTGCCGCACCACCTGCTCCACTTTGTCGGCCACGCCCCTGGCTGCGTTCATGCGCACGCCGAAGAAGATATTCATCAGCTGGTTAACGCCCTGGGTGTTAAGCATGTAAGCGCCGGAGCCAAGGAAATTCCAGCCGGCAAAAGCGCCCATCTCGCGAACCAGGGAAGCATCGGCCCGGAGCCTGCCGCGGCATTCAGGATATCTGGCAATCGAATAAATGGCGTACCCGCCGCGCGCAAGCACAGCTACTGCCACGAGCAGCCAAGCGTACACCACCAACTTATCACCGGCACTCAGCCACACCCCGGCCGCGACGGCCAGTTTAAGCACTGCTTCAAGTACAGAAAGGTACGCGTATGCGCCCATGTGCTCGTGTGCGTTGATTGTGGCAGTATAAGGCAGGGTTAAAAGATTGATTATCAGCACCAGGGCCGATGTATGCAGCACCGCTTCGGCCGCTCCCATTCGCCCCGGAGGAATCACCATTTTGCTATGCAGGTACCACAGACCCAGAGTCTCCGTAAGCAGCAGAATCAGGACGCTGAAACCAGCCATGATGGCGATACTCGTGCCGAAAATGGTCTTCAGCCGCTCCGGATCGCCCTTCCCAAGGCCCACAGTAATGAAACGCGTTATGGCCGAAGCAACCGTGTTCATCACCAGCATGAACATGGTGACAACTCCGCCCACAGCACTGTATACACCGTAATCTGTTATGCCAAGCGCCTGCAGTATTATGCGGTAAGTAAACAGGCCGATAATCATCATCAGCACCATACGGAAATACAGAAGGATAGTGTTTTTCGCTATCCTTCTGCTATTTTCCGATATTGAATGTGCTTCTGGCATAATTGAGATACGCTCGCTTCGCTCGGTATGACAGATTCCCGGTCACCCTTCGACGGGCCCTTCGACAGGCTCAGGGACCACTCAGGGGCCGCCGGGAATGACGTCAAACCGTCATGGCCGACCTGATCGGCCATCTATTATTCAGGTTTGTAGGAGTCTTTAAGCGCGGTGGTCTTGTTGAAAACGGGACACTCCGCCGTGGAATCCTTGTCCATTACGTAGTAGCCGGTCCTTTCGAACTGGACTGCTATGCCGGAAGCGTCTTCCAGGAGGGCAGGTTCCGCCCAGCCTTCTCCAACTATCAGCGATTCGGGGTTCAGGAAGTCCTTGTAGTCCTTGTCTTCGGGGACCTGGGACATGTCGGCCAGGGTGAAGAGGCGGTCGTAATTGCGAAGTTCCACCTTCTTTGCGTGCTGGGCCGATACCCAGTGAATGGTGCCCTTCACAGGCCTGTACTCGGTGGAAGGGTCGTAGGTGCACTTGAGTTCGACGATATTGCCTTCGTAGTCCTTAACTACCTCGTTGCACTTTACGATGTAGGTGTATTTCAGGCGAACCTCGCCGTCCGGCTTCAGGCGGAAGAACTTCTTGGGGGCGTCTTCCATGAAATCGGCCCTGTCGATGAGAAGGTTCCCGGTGAAGGGAACGCTGCGTTTGGCGCCGTCGGGGAAGGCGGGATTCAGGGGGCAGTCGAACCATTCAACCTTGCCTTCGGGCCAGTTGGTGATGGTAAGCTTGACGGGATCCTGGACCACCATGTAGCGGTTTGCGCGGTCGTTGAGGTCCTGGCGGACGCACCATTCCAGAAGTTGTATGTCCATGAGCTGGTCGCGTTTGGACACGCCGATCTTGTCGCAGAACATCCTCAGGGCCTGTGCGGTGTAGCCGCGGCGGCGCACTCCGCAGAGGGTGGGCATGCGGGGATCGTCCCAGCCGCTCACGAGGCCTTTCTGCACCAGTTCAAGGAGCTTGCGCTTGGACATCAACGTATACGTGAGGTTAAGACGTGCAAATTCGTACTGATGAGAAGGATAGATGCCCAGCGTCTGGATGAACCAGTCGTACAGGGGCCGATGCACGTCGAACTCCAGGGTGCAGATGGAGTGCGTGATATGTTCGATGGAGTCGCACTGGCCGTGGGTGTAGTCGTACATCGGGTAGATGCACCACTTGTCGCCGGTGCGGTGATGATGCGCGAACTTGATACGGTACAGAAGCGGGTCGCGGAACATCATGTTAGGGTGCGCCATGTCGATCTTTGCGCGGAGCACCTTTTCACCTTCGGCATACTTGCCTTCCTTCATTTCGCGGAAGAGCTTAAGGTTTTCCTCCACGCTGCGGTCCCTCCAGGGGCTGGGGGTTCCGGGCTTGTCCACGGTGCCACGGTTTTCGCGAATCTGTTCCTGAGTCTGGTCGTCAACATAGGCCAGACCGCGCTTTATCATGTCTTCGGCCCATTCATACAACTGGTCGAAATAGTCCGAAGCGTAAAGCTCCTTGTCCCACTGGAAGCCAAGCCACTTGATGTCCTCCTTTATGGAATCCACGTATTCGGTGTCTTCCTTGGTGGGGTTGGTGTCGTCGTAGCGGAGGTTGGTTTTGCCGCCGTATTTCTGCGCCAGGCCGAAGTTGAGGCAGATGCTCTTTGCATGGCCCAGATGCAGGTATCCGTTAGGCTCCGGGGGAAAACGGGTCATTATAGACTCCACCTTACCTTCGGCAAGGTCTTTCTCAATTATCTCTTCAAGGAAATTCAGTTTGCGCTCTTCCATAATACGTAATAAATAATCCCTCAAAGATACGAAAAAATTCGGCATAATATTGCCTTAAAAATATTTTTTGTAATTTTGCACCCATTATACGCAAACCAAAACCTACTCGAAAATGGGCCTATTACATGCAAGGCTGGCCAAATATGACCTCCCGCAGAAAATGATGGAAAAGGGTATTTACCCTTATTTCCGCCAGATAACAAGCAAACAGGGAACCGAAGTAACCATGGACGGACAGCAGATCCTGATGTTCGGCTCCAACGCATATACCGGCCTCACCGGCGACGAAAGAGTTATAAACGCCGGCATCGAAGCCCTGAAGAAATACGGTTCCGGCTGCGCCGGTTCCCGTTTCCTCAACGGCACCCTGGACATTCACGTTCAGCTGGAGAAAGAACTGGCCGAATTTGTCGGCAAGGAAGAAGCTCTGGTCTTCTCCACCGGCTTCACCGTGAACAGCGGCGTCATTCCCCAGCTCCTCACCAAGGACGATTTCATCATCTGCGACGACCGTGACCACGCCTCCATCGTGGATGGCCGCCGACTCTCCTTCGCCAAGGGCCTGCACTACAAGCACAACGACATGAAGGACCTGGAGCGCTGCCTCAGGCGTTGCCCGGCCAACAGCGTCAAGCTGATTGTGGTGGACGGCGTTTTCTCCATGGAAGGTGACCTCGCCAAACTCCCTGATATTGTGGAGCTTAAGCACAAGTATAAGAACGTCGTGATAATGGTGGACGAAGCCCACGGACTTGGCGTTTTCGGCAAGCAGGGCCGCGGCGTGTGCAACCATTTCGGCCTTACCAAGGATGTTGACCTTATCATGGGCACCTTCTCCAAGAGCCTTGCCGCAATCGGAGGATTCATCGCAGCCGACAGCGTGATCATCAACTGGCTGCGCCACACCGCCCGCACCTATATCTTCCAGGCTTCGGATACACCTGCCGCAACGGCATCGGCCCTGGAAGCTTTGCACATCATCCAGAAGGAGCCCGAGCGCATCACCAATCTCTGGGACGTAACCAATTATGCCTTAAGGCGTTTCAAGGAAGCCGGCTTCGAAATTGGCGAAACCGAAAGCCCCATCATTCCCCTCTACGTGCGCGACCTTGAAAAGACCTTCATCGTCACCCGCCGGGCCTTCGACAAAGGCGTTTTCATCAATTCCGTGATACCCCCGGCATGCGCACCCCAGGACACCCTGATCCGCTTCTCCCTGATGGCCACCCATACCCGCGAACAAGTGGACCGCGCAGTTGAAGCCCTCACCGAAGTCTTCAAAGAAGAAGGCATTATCAAGTAATTCATTTTCAGCAATATCCCTGATTCATGTCTGCTCCGCCGGTGCAGACATGTTTTCGTTATATGCTTGACTGTCAGCGACTTCCCGGATTCATGTCTGCGCAAATAGAACAGACATAAAACCAGCATTTGCTTGAATGTCAGGCGTTTACGTTCGGTGACCAAAGGCGATAAGGGGACTGACAGAATGGCAGGGGAGGGCTAGGGGGTATGGGATTTGTTTAATAGGCCGAAAATCATTAAATTTGCAAGATTTAAAATATAAAATTTCAGCCCTATGGCATTAGCAGATATTCTGAAGAAAATTTTCGGTTCCAAGAGCGACCGTGACATGAAAGCCGTGAGGCCGGTGCTGGACAAGGTGCTGGCTGTTTATCCGGAAATCGACGCCCTGTCGAACGACGAGCTCCGCGCGAGGAGCGAGGCGCTGAAGGTGCGCATCCGCGAGGTGGAAAAGCCTTTCGAGGACAGGATTGCCGAAATCAAGGCCCAGCTGGAGACCGACATCCCCGTAAGTGAAAAAGAGGCTCTTGCAACGGAGAGCGACAAGCTTGTTAAGGACGAAGACGAAGCCATCGAAGTGATTCTGAATGAGATACTTCCGGAAGCTTTTGCGATTGTGAAGTCCACTGCCCGGAGGTTTGCCGAAAATGAAACCATCGAGGTCACTGCGACGGAGTTCGACAAGGCTCTGGCGGCGCAGGGAAGGGATTTCGTGGAGATTGCCGGCCCTTCGACAGGCTCAGGGACCGAAACGACAAGCCCTTCGGCAGGCTCAGGGACCGACGAAGGCAACGGCGGAACGGTGAAGGCCGTCTGGCACAATCACTGGCTGGCGGGCGGCAATGAAATTACATGGGACATGGTGCATTACGACGTGCAGTTGATCGGCGGTATCGTGCTGAACGGCGGCGTCAAGACCAATAAGGAGCAGAGGGGTATGATCGCCGAAATGGCAACGGGTGAAGGTAAAACCCTGGTGGCAACGCTGCCGGTGTTCCTGAACGCGCTTGCCGGAAAGGGCGTGCACGTGGTTACCGTGAACGACTACCTGTCAAAGCGTG
>CAMOIT010000046.1 GCA_946616285.1 uncultured Bacteroidales bacterium
CCCCCGCTCGACCACGACAAACTCTGGGATTTCACTCCCGAGGCCCGGGTCGGCGACAAGGTCCAGGCTGCGAGCTGGCTTGGCGAAGTCAAGGAAGGATGGCTGCCCCACAAGATTATGGTTCCCTTCTCTTTCAAGGGCGAATACACGGTAAAGAGCGTAAAGGATGCGGGCACCTACAATATCGACACAGTCATCGCAGTCCTTGTGAATGAAGAAGGCGAGGATGTGAACGTGACCATGACCCAGAAGTGGCCAGTTAAGGTTGCCATCAAGGGTTATAAGGAAAAACCCCGTCCCACCCGCATCATGGAAACCGGAGTCCGCGTGATAGACACCATGAACCCCATCGCGGAAGGCGGCACCGGCTTCATTCCCGGTCCCTTCGGCTGCGGCAAAACCGTTCTTCAGCACGCCATAGCCAAACAGGGAGATGCAGACGTCATAGTGATGGCGGCCTGCGGCGAACGCGCCAACGAGGTTGTGGAAATCTTCACCGAGTTCCCTGAACTCATCGACCCTCACACCGGCCGTCACCTGATGGAGCGAACCACTATCATCTGCAACACCTCCAACATGCCTGTGGCCGCCCGTGAGGCTTCCGTGTACACCGCAATGACCATCTGCGAGTACTACAGGGCCATGGGTCTCAAGTGCCTACTTCTGGCCGACTCGACCTCCCGCTGGGCACAGGCCCTCCGCGAGATGTCCAACCGCATGGAAGAGCTTCCAGGCGCGGACGCCTTCCCCGTGGACCTTTCGGCCATCATTTCCAACTTCTACTCCCGCGCCGGCATGGTTGTTTTGAACAACGGACAGACCGGCGCCGTCACTTTCATCGGCACGGTGTCCCCTGCCGGCGGTAACCTAAAGGAGCCGGTAACCGAGAGCACCAAGAAGGCCGCACGCTGCTTCTATGCACTGGAGCAGGGCCGCGCAGATCAGAAGCGCTACCCGGCAGTAGGCCCGCTGGAGTCCTATTCCAAATATTTGGATTACCCCGAAATCCGCGACTATCTGGACAATACCGTAGAACAGGGCTGGGTGGACAAAGTGCTCTCCGCAAAGAACATCATCCGCCGCGGCAAGGAAGCCTCGGAGCAGATCAACATCCTTGGCGACGACGGCGTCCCCATGAGCTACCACGTCAACTTCTGGAAATCCGAGCTCGTGGACTTCGTCATCCTGCAGCAGGACGCCTTCGACTCCATCGACGCGCTTTGCCCGCTGGAGCGCCAGAGATTCATGCTTGATCTGGTGCTTGAGATTTGCGACAGGGAATTCGACTTTGAAGACTTCGAAAAATGCCGTGAATGGTTCAAGAACCTCATCAACGAGCTTCGCCAGATGAACTACTCCCCTTACAAGAGCGAGCAGTTCTACGCATACAATGATACCGTAAAGAAAATGATAGCATAACGTCATTCCCTGCGGGCCCTTCGACAGGCCCTTCGACAGGCTCAGGGACCGCGGGGATCTCATACTTTATATCATGAAAGCATACCAAAGAGTATATACCAAGCTGGAAGGCATTACCAAGGCCACTGTTTCCCTGCGTGCCCAGGGCGTTTCCAACGACGAACTTGCCGTGGTGGACGGCCGCCTTGCACAGGTTGTGCGCACCAAAGGCGACATGGTCACCCTCCAGATTTTCTCCGGAACCGAAGGCATCCCCACCAACGCGGAAGTCACCTTCCTCGGGGAACCCCCTACCCTTAAAGTATCGGACCAGCTGAGCGGGCGCTTCTTCGACGCATACGGCCATCCCATCGACGGCGGCCCTGAAATCGAAGGCGAGGAACGCCACATCGGCGGCCCTTCCGTGAACCCTTACAAGAGGCGCCAGCCTTCGCAGCTCATCCCTACCGGCATCGCAGGCATCGACCTTAACAACACCCTGGTCTCCGGCCAGAAGATTCCTTTCTTCGCGGACCCCGACCAGCCTTACAACCAGGTCATGGCCGACGTTGCCCTCCGCGCCGACGTAGACAAGATTATCCTCGGCGGCATGGGCCTTTCCAACGACGACTACCTCTTCTTCCGCCACAGCTTCGAGGCTGCAGGTGCCCTGGACAAGATTATCTGCTTCATCAACACCACCGAGAACCCTCCCGTGGAACGCCTTCTGGTGCCTGATATGGCGCTTACGGCAGCGGAGTATTTCGCAGTTGAGAAGAACGAGAAAGTGCTGGTCCTCCTGACCGACATGACCCTTTACGCCGACGCCCTGTCCATCGTTTCCAACCGTATGGACCAGATTCCTTCCAAGGACTCCATGCCTGGCTCCCTGTATTCGGACCTTGCAAAAATCTACGAGAAAGCGGTGCAGCTTCCTACCGAAGGCTCCATCACCATCATCGCAGTTACAACCCTTAACGACGGCGACATCACCCACGCCATCCCCGACAACACCGGTTACATCACCGAAGGTCAGCTCTTCCTAAGGGCCGATTCGGATACGGGAAAGGTCATCATCGACCCCTTCCGTTCCCTGTCCCGTCTGAAGCAGCTCGTCCAGGGCAAGAAAACCCGCGAGGACCACTCCCAGGTCATGAACGCCTCCGTGCGTCTTTACGCAGATGCCCAGAACGCCAAGACCAAACTGGAGAACGGCTTAGACCTTTCGGACTACGACCACCGCTGCCTCGCTTACGCGAAGGACTACGCCCGCGAGCTGCTGGCCATCGACGTCAACATCACCATCACCGAGATGCTGGACACCGCCTGGAAGCTTTTCGCAAAGTACTTCAGCCCTGCCGAAACAGGTATCAAGCAGGCACTTATAGACAAATATTGGAACTCCTAATGTCATACCGAGGCCCTGTAAGGCCGAGTGTATCTCAATTTAAAAGAATAAATGGCTATAAAATTCCAATACAATAAAACATCCCTGACCGAGCTTGGCAAGCAGCTGAAAGTCCGTCAGAGGGCCCTCCCTACCCTTCAGAACAAGGAGAGCGCCCTCAGGCTGGAGGTGCGAAAAGCCAAAGCCGACAGCGAGCGTCTTATTGCCGAGTTGGATGAAGCCCTGGAGCGTTACGATTACCTCGCGGCCCTGTGGAACGAATTCGACCCGGGCCTGATATCCATAACCGACGTAGACCTTGTGACCAAAAAGGTCGCAGGCGTCAAGACCCCCGCACTGGAAAATATCCACTACGAGCTTAAACCCTTCAACGCCTTCGTGAAACCCGCCTGGTACGCCGACGGAGTTGCTATCCTGAAGGAGCTCAGCCGTCTTGGGATAGAGTCGGAGGTGTATCTTGAGAAAGCCCGCATCCTGGACTACCAGCGCAAGAAAACCACGCAGAAGGTGAACCTGTACGAGAAGGTACAGATTCCCGGGTACCAGGAAGCCATCCGCAAGATCAAGCGCTACATGGAAGACGAGGAAAACCTCTCTAAGGCTTCGTCCAAAATTGTTAAAAACCGCCACGCAGAGGAAGAGGAGGCCTCAAGAGTATGATTGCTTCCATGACCAAATACTCCTTCATCCTTCTGAACGGAGAGCAGCACGACCTTCTGGAAAAGCTTCAGGAGCTCGGCCTGGTGGACGTAACCCGCAGTACCAAAGCCACTGACGACAAGTCAAGGAATATTGTTTCCGAGATTGAGCTGCTGGACGGCCTTATTGCCGGACTCCGGAAAGCAGAGGTTCCGGAAGGAACGGTTCCCGAAGTCATCGACGGAGACATAGTGCGCCTTGCCGGAGGCATGCTCATGCGTTATGCCGAAGACCAGGGAGAGATCAAAATGCTTGAGAGAGAGCTGGAAGACCTTCGAGCCTGGGGCAGCTATGACCTTGAAACCCTGAAGAAACTGGAAGAAGCCGGCGTGCCGCTTCACTTCCACGTAGCCCCGACCAAACTCTTCAAACAATATAAGAAAGAGTTAAACGATGAATACCCTATCAGGGTAATTAAAGCCGGAAACGCCAACACCTGGTTCGTTGTAGCCGGAGAAGACGACCTTCCCTTCGAAGTCTCTCTCCCCCGCGACAACGTAGAAGTTATCAAGAAAGAGCTCAAGGACAAGAAACAGCATTACAAGAGAGTCCTCAGCCGTATCGCCGGCGCCAAGGAGCGCATTCCGGAATTAGAGCAGAAGCGCACCCGGGCCGTTGAGAAGCTGGATATCTACCTCGCCGGATCGGCCGCGGTTCCCGCAGCGGAAGACACCATCGTAACCCTGGTTGGCTTTGCCCCGGCCGAGAATGACGCCAAGGTTACCGCCCTCTTGGACCAGTACGGTGTCCTTTACATAAAGGAGGAAGCCTCGGTGGATGATAATCCCCCCATCACTTTCAGGAACAACTCCTTCGTAAAGATGTTCGAGGTGCTAACCGACATGTACGGCCGCCCGGCCTACAACGGTTTCGACCCTACCCCGTTCATCGCAGTGTTCTTCCTTCTGTTCTTCGCCCTCTGTATGGGAGACGCAGGCTACGGCCTGGTGCTTATCCTTGTGGGCCTTGCACTCAAGAAGGTGGAAAGCTTCAAGTCACTGGCGCCGCTTGTGGTAACGCTTGGCATAGGAACGGTGGTGGTCGGATTCTTCCTGCACACCTTCTTCTCCATCGACATCGCACAGTGGGAAATTTTCAAGCCCGTGAGCTTCCTCTTCCTACCCAACGAAATAGCCGGATTCGCAGGCGGCATGGTGCTGTCGATTATTATCGGCGTAATCCACCTTTGCCTTGCAATGACGATTAAAGCAATTGAGGCAGTGAAGGTTAACGGTTTCAAGCGCTCGCTTGGCACATTAGGATGGACGACGCTGATTGTGGGCGGAGTCATAGTGGCGGCGCTGGCGCTTATCGGCGTTCTTTCTTCGGAAGTAACCAAGCTGATAGTCATAGCGCTTGGCATCGTGTGTGCCATCGGCATCTTCCCGCTCAATACATGGGGCCGAAATCCCCTCGCGAACACCGGCCTCGGCCTCTGGGATACATACAACACCGTTACCGGCCTTCTTGGCGACGTCCTCTCCTACCTCCGCCTCTATGCCCTCGGCCTTGCCGGCGGCATGCTGGGCATGGCTTTCAATGACATGGGCCTGATGGTGCTGGGAGACGGTTCCAACGCGGTGCTATGGATTCCATTCATTCTGCTTGTACTCATCGGACATACGCTCAATATTGCAATGTGCGCTCTTGGCGCTTTCGTCCACCCCCTTCGTCTTAACTTCCTGGAATTCTTCAAGAACTCCGGTTACGAAGCCAAAGGACGCGTTTACAATCCCCTAAAGAAACAATCCCTGTCATCCCGAACGGAGTGAGGGATCTAAAAGAAATCTATTAACAAATAATTAATATTATGGAACAAATTTTAGGTTATCTCGGACTCGGACTGGTCCTCGCACTTGCGGGTATCGGTTCATCCTTCGGCACCACAATCGCCGGCAATGCCGCCGAAGGCGCCCTCAAACGCAAGCCGGAAGCTTCCGGTAGCTACATGGTGCTGTCCGCACTCCCTGCAACCCAGGGCATCTACGGCTTCGTTGCCTTCTTCCTGATGCTCGGCAAGTTCACCTCCGGCACCATCTCCGGCGCCCTTTGCTTCGGCATCGGCGTCAGCGTAGGTCTCGTGTGCATGCTCTCCGGTATCCGCCAGGGCCAGGTTTGCGCCAATGGTATCGTAGGCGTTTCCCAAGGCCACGACGTGTTCACCAACACCCTTATCTACGCCGCTCTCCCCGAATTCTACGCAATTCTTGGTCTGGTAGGCGCAATTATGGCTCACTAGTAGTAATTATCATGTAAAAAATGAGGACGGCCACATGGTCGTCCTCTTTTTCATGCCGGGGAGCCTTTGCCGCGTTTGCACGAAATCGCTGTTCTGTGTGTTCTGTCTGCAGACGCGGCAGCGTTTTTCCCGAAAACGGCCATTTTTCGTGCCGCGTTTGCACGAAATCGCCGTTCTGTGCATTCCAGCTGCAAACGCGGCTAACAGGTAAGCAGTCCTTCTATGGCCAATCCGGCAAGAGTAAACCCGAAAATGCCGGTGATGTGGGCGAAGGTGCCGTTGGCTATGGCCTTTCCGGGACCGGGGTCCTGTTCGGGGCCGAGGTTCGGGAGCACCTCTTCGTCGTAAACGCATAGAAAGGGTTTTGCGGGCAGAGTGCGCTCGCGGCGCATTTTCTTGCGGAGGGCGGCACCAAGGGGGCAGCCGCGGACTTCGAAGAATTCGGCCACTCTTACGCCCCTGGGGTCCAGCTTGCAAGCAGCGCCCATGGACGAATATAGCTTCCCCGGCGCAGCAGACGCTTCCAGAAGCAGCGCCATCTTGTCTTTCAAGGAATCGATGGCATCGATTATTACGTCATATAATGACAGGCCGAAGTCTTTTCCGGCGCTGTATCTTTCCTGCAGGGCGATAATCTCAGCCTCGGGGGAGATCTCTTGAAGGCGCTGCCGGAGGACCTCGACTTTAGGACGCCCGACTGTAAGGGTGGTTGCCGGGAGCTGGCGGTTGACGTTGGTCTCGTCTACGCAGTCCGGGTCCACGATAGTCAGATGGCCGATTCCGCTTCGGACAAGGGCCTCTGCGCACCAGCTGCCTACTCCACCGACGCCGAAAAGGATGACGCGGGCACTGCGCAGTTTCGATAGGCCTTCGGCCCCGATCAGACGCTCGGTACGGGAGAATATGTCCATGCTAGGCCAGCCTTGTCAGGTTTTCCGGCAGGGGCGAAGTGCACTTTACCGTTTTCCCTGTGAAGGGATTCTTGAAAACCAGGGTTTCCGCGTGAAGTGCCAGACGACGAGCCGGATTGGTCTGCGCGCCGTACTTTTCATCACCTGCGACGGGGTGGCCAAGGTCGGCGGCATGAACGCGTATCTGGTTCTTGCGCCCGCTTTCCAGGCTGAACTCCACTCTGGAGTAGTACTTGCTTTCCGAAATAAGCTTATAATGGGTTATCGCCAGCTGGCCGTCTTTCACTTCGGTATGGTATGAAGTCATCTTCAGGGACTTGGGATTCTCCAGAAGCCAGCTTTGCACTGCGCCCTGCTCCTTGTCCAGATGACCTTCCAGCCAGGCTACGTACCTGCGTTCCAGCACAAGTTCTTTCCATTTGCTCTGCAAAAGGTCCTTGGCCCTTTCGTTCTTTGCGAACACAAGTACGCCGGAAGTACCTTTGTCTATACGGTGGATTATCCAGACCTTGGCGGTGGAACGGTCCGGCTGCCTGCCTTCTATCAAATCCTCTTTCCGCTGCATCCTGGCCGACATTTTTATGTAGGCATTGAGGATGGCGTACAGCGTCTGTTCCTTGCGGGGGCTTTTGGCTGCGCTTCCGCGGGCCGATGATACCGTGAGCATGCCGGAGGGCTTGTCCACGACTATGTAGTTCTCATCCTCGAAAAGGATGCCCACACCTGCGCGGAGGACATCTTCACGTGCGTCAGAGCGCATATTCCTTGCAATGGAAACGCCTTTGGGAAGGATGGTGATTTTATCGCCTTTTCTAAGGGGGCGGTCGAAAGCCGTGGTGCTTTCTCCGTTAACCTGGACTTGTCCCTTGGACAGCATGTTTTTCACACTGGTCCTGGAACGGTCAGGCATTATTTCGAAAAGATATTCAAGGAGGGCGCAGTCCCGCCCGACTTTAAAATTCTGACCCATCAGAAATTCTTAATGTAGTCAATGTCCTTCTTGAGCATTATCTTGGGCTCCATCTTGGACACTTTCTGGAACAGTTTGAACTGATATGCGGGAGACAGATAGACTTTGTGTTCGTTCTTGCCTTTGCGCCACCACTTGTAAAAGGCTATGGGATCCGTGTCGTAGGGAATCCTGGCCTCGATTTCAGATGAATATCCGGGGAAATCGATGAGCATTTTAAGGCCGGTGATGCGCTTGTAGTATTCGTAGTCCGCGCGGCGTAGTTTAGATACAAGAGGAAGAAAAACTTCGTACTGATCCACCTGGAGGGCCTTTTCCTTAACCACCATGCGGTGGATGCGGACAGGATCTCGCTGCAGCCATTCCGACATCTTGCAACTTACCGGACCTTCTTCGCAGTCCAGTGTGAGCATGTCCGTGGAAAGGTACACTTTATCGGGTTCCAGAGGGTAAATATCCATAAAATCTCACCGTATGTCGCAAATATATGTATTTTTTTTCATTTTCCATCGAATTTTTTTATCTTTGAGATTGGAAAAGAAATCCATAACCACTAAAAATAACAGTTATATGGCTTACAAAATCATCGACATCCAGGGCGTCGGCCCCGTTTACGCAGAAAAACTCATTGCCGCAGGCATTGAAACAGTAGACCATCTCCTCGCAAAAGGCAAGGACGCAGCAGGCCGCAAAGCCCTCGAAGAGGCCACCGGCATCCGCCACGACCTTATCCTCACCTGGGTAAACCACGCAGACCTGTTCCGCATTAAGGGCGTAGGCCCCCAGTTCTCCGAACTTCTGGAGGCTGCAGGTGTTGACACTGTGAAGGAACTCCGTAACCGCAATGCCGCCAACCTCGCCGCCAAGATGCTCGAAATCAACGAGGCTAAGCACATTTGCAGGCGCACTCCTGTGGAAAAAGAAATCCAGAAGTACATAGACGCCGCCAAGGAACTCGATCCCATGGTAACGTACTAATAGTTATTCTGAACGATAGAAAAACCGCTTCCATTACGGGAGCGGTTTTTTTATCGGCAGCCGGTGTCAGCCGCGTTTGCAACTAGAATGCACAGAACGACGGTTTTTTGCAAACGCGGCACGGGAAATGGCCGTTTTCGGAAAAACGCTGCCGCGTCTGCAGACAGAACGCACAAAACGGCGATTTCGTGCAAACGCGGCAAAGGCTGCTAGCGGCATTCCGGGCAGATGCCCTTGATAAGATAGCTGCTGCTTTCTGGCTGATAACCGTCCGGAACGGAAACCGGTGGCACCGGAATGTCTTCCAGACAGAAAGTGAGGCGGCAGCGCGTGCAGTAGAAGTGAACGTGCATGTCGTCGTCGTGGTCATGGTGATGACTGTGGCAAAGTTCGTAACGAACGCCATTCCCGGCATCTTCCAGCACGTGCACAAGATGCGCTTCCCTGAAAGCTGTCAACGCACGGAATATATTGCTCTTGTCGATAGTATCCAGCTGCGCTTCAAGTTCCATCAGCGACAGCGGCCGTCCGGCATTTGAGAGGGCCCGTGCCACCAGTATGCGGTTGGGCGTGGCTTTTACGCCATGTTCTTCAAGCAGGTGTTCCATTACAGCAGTTCCTCCAGCAGATGTTTGCAATGGCCAGGCAGTATTATATGGTGGTTGCCTATTGGATCTGTCAGGAAGTATCTGGCGTCGGCAGGAGTAAGCTGCAGCATTACTTGTGTGCGGCATAGGTCTTTTTCGTACTGGTTAAAGAGCAACTGTCCTTCTGCCGCGAAGTGGCGGGAGCATTTGCCGTCCACCTTGAAAACGGTCACGGGGCCTTCCGGAAGTTCACCGTGGATTCCCACGCCGATTCCGGATTCGAAGTGAGTGTCGAACTGCAAGCTGGTGACCATATTGAAAGGCACGGTGCAGTGGGCCAGGAGTATCCGTCCCGTTTCTACGTCGATGCGGGCGGGATTGGCCTGGAAACCGGTCCGGCCGGTAAGAGCCTGGGCAATCATCATGGACAGCAGGGCCGGGACGTCACCCTCGCAGGAGGCCGGAATGCCTTCCGAGTTGAAGCGAGCAAGGGCCAGGCATCCAGTATTGCCGACCGAGCTGAGAAGGTCGAAGCAGCGAAGGGTGAAAGCGCCAAGGCCGTACCATTTTACGATAGATTCGAGCGCATGGTAAATGGCCGTTGCTCCTGGGTAAGATTCCCTTACCTGTGCCGACATCGGGATATCGGCCGGGGCTTCCTCATTTTGTGCTTTTGCTATTTCCCGCAGCAGTTCTTCCATTGGGATTTCCACCAGGCGGGCGCCAAGTTTATCCATTATGGCCATCGGATCGGCCTTGCTGGCGATGAGCCAGTCGGAAGGCTGGCCGATTACGCCGATACGCACTCCCTGCAGTTTCTTCCGTGCGCTGGCTACGGTCTCCAGCTCCTGTACGCGGGTCTGGAGATAGGCGGCGCTGCCGTGCAGAACTTCACCTTTCAGGCCTTGGGCCTTAAGGTATGAGAGTATTTCCAGCGATGCGGCCAGGGAATTGCTTTTGCCGGAGGTCAGAAGGTAATATCGTTCGGTGCCCCGGGCCAGCATCTCCGGAAGCAGGCTTTTGAAAATGCCTTCGGCCCCGCCGGTGCGTACATAAATCAGATCCAGGTCATGCGTGCCGAAATCCCTGAAATCGGCCCCTTTGAATTCGTATCCGCCATGCGGGAACACTCCATGCAGGAATTCGTCGCTGATGCGCGAGACGGCCGCATCGTCGTGCAGACCGGAAGTAATGGTATAAACTGCAGTCATAATGAAAAAAGGGAAAGCCCCTTACATCGCACCGCTACGACCTCCTACCCTTGCTGCATTCCTGCCCTGGGGGAGTTCAGAGGGAGCTGGTCGTGTAAGACTTTCCCATTGCAAAGGTACAACTTTTTTCAGAATAAGCAAATCTGTCTTTGCCGCGTTTGCACGAAATCGCCGTTCTGTGCGTTCTGGTTGCAGACGCGGCAGCGTTTTTCCCAGAAACGGCCATTTTCCGTGCCGCGTTTGCAAACAAACGGGATTTGGTGCTTTCTGGCTGCAAACGCGGCTAACACCATGAACGGGCCGCCTGAAACATTATGCGAGGGTAAGACTGTCGAATATAAACGGCAGTAAATCATCCACGCACTTGAACTTGCGTATGCGCTTGGAGCCTACCAGAATGATCTTCAAGGGTTTTTTGTGCTTTTTCTGGTATTCGGCCATAACCTGGCGGCAGGCGCCACAAGGCGATGCCGGGCTTTCGCACAGTACGCCGTGGTCGCTTCCGGCTACGACAAGGGTGTCCAGGGGAACGTCCGGATAATTGGCTCCCGCCCAGAACATGGCAGTGCGCTCCGCACAAAGGCCGGAGGGATAGGCGGCGTTCTCCTGGTTGGCACCTTTCACGACAATGCCGTTGTCAAGAAGGAGCGCAGCACCTACCTGAAAATCAGAATAAGGGGAATAGGAGCCCTTCTGGGCGTCGATGGCGGCGGCCACCAATTCCCTGTCCCGGGGTTCCATCTGGTCCACCGATGAGAATTCCTCGTAGTCGATGGTAAGTCTTACTTCGCTCATAATCTATACATTTAGTCACCGAGGGTAGCCACCATGACGGCCTTGATGGTGTGCAGGCGGTTTTCGGCCTCGTCGAAAACTATGCTCTGATGGCCTTCGAACACTTCTTCGGTCACTTCCACGCCGTCCATGCCGAATTTCTGATACACTTCCTCCCCTGCCTTGGTGTCCCTGTTGTGGTAGGAAGGCAGGCAGTGCATGAATTTGCACTTGGGATTGCCGGTGCGCTCCATAAGAGCTTGGTTCACCTGATATGGCTTGAGCATGTCGATGCGCTCTTTCCAAACGGAGTCAG
>CAMOIT010000047.1 GCA_946616285.1 uncultured Bacteroidales bacterium
GTGGAGCCCTTCCAGGCGCTTGATCTCCTGATCGCTGTTCTCGAGCTGCTCTTTGATCTTGCCGGCGTCTACCCGGCGTGTGTCCTGGTCGGCAATGGTCAGATGGTAAGCATCATACCAATAATCCATTCCGGGATTGCTAAGAACTACTTCCAGACGGTTTTTGTACTCCTTGTGCAGATACACAGCCTTGTATTCTGGAAACATGGCTTGCAGGTCCGGTTCGATGCGCTTGGTGCAGTATTTTCCGGTCAGAGTTTCCAACTTGTGAAGAAGGCGGATGCGCTCCTGCTCGTGCCTGATTGCCTTGCGGATGCTGCTTTCTACCTGCTCGATCATTTCGGGGGTGATTTCTCTGATGCACATGGTTTAGTCCTCCTCTCATTCTGCCAGGGTTAATCCAGTCAGTTCGTGGAATTTGATCAAGGCGTTTTTAATGTCGGCGTGGATTGCGTCCAGTGCCTTGGTCGTTGCTTCGTCGATCTCGTCCAGGTCGTATGCACTGATCGGAGCATAGAAGAAATATTCCTCAAGTTCGGAAAGTGTGTTGAGCGCTTGCTGCTTGGTCATGGTTCTTTCCTCCTCTGCCCTGTCTCATCAGTACCGGTGGGGCGGTTCCGGCAGACGGCCAAATGGCCGTTTCGACTGTTGATTACTTTGCCCAGGTGAACCCATACTCCACATTCACCAGCTTGTATTGATCGGGCTTTTCTTTGAAAATCGTCATTACTCGGTCATAGTCCCACTTGTTGGTTGGGCGGTAAACATAACGTCCAAGGGGGCGGGTTTTCGGATGCTTCTGATTTACGCTTTCATTCAGGATTTCAAAGCGGTCATAAATGATTGCGGTTGCCATTTCATTGTTGGTCATGGTCTTTACTCCTTCTCCCCGTCTCGCCGGTAGGTCAGCGGATCGCTTTATTTGATGTACCTGATTTCCTCAACGTACTTATTAGGGTATCTCTTGGCGCATACTTCGTATACATCCTCTTTGTTCCATGCCCAGACCTTCACCCATTCGGAAGTATAGTCATCTCCGATCAGAACGTGGTAGGAATGTTTGTAGCTCATTTTCTCCTTCCTTTCTGGCCGTCTTGCCGATACCGCAGCAGATTTTGTTCGGTTACGCTAGCGTGATTTCTGTGTTGGCCCAGCCCAACTTCCCGCTCTGATTCTTGACCGTCTCGCTGCCGTGCATCGTTCGGATTTCATCCAGGCTGTAGCGATTCTTGCTGTGGCTGACGCTGTTCTCGTCGTGCCAGTACCAGGCAACCTTGTTCTTGCTGAATCTGTAGCCCGCTTCCTTGAGCCGTTCCCTGTTCGGGTAGGTGTTTCCAGTCACCCACAACCAGGAGCCGCACAGCTCCACCATCACACCGTCCATGTTCAGGGTAGCCGCGACAGCTTCACGGAATTTCTCGGGTGCTTCGCGTTCCTCCTCCTTGGGCTGATAGGTTTCACCGGTCGCGGTTTCCTGCGGGAGCTTTTTGCTTAGCTCGTCAAACTCTGCGTTGATCGCCGCCATGGTCGCATCATCTCCGCCACAATCCGGATGATTGATTTTTGCCAGGCGTTTGTATTCCTGCTTGATCTGATTCAGGGTTTTGCAGTGGGCGAAGTACTTAATAGTCATTGCTGATTGCCTCCTCTTGTGGTGCACATAGTTTTCTGTGTTTCTTTCGATGGCTGTATCATATCACACATTTTTCTATGTGTCAACCCCCTTTTTGAAATTTTTTTCGGAAATTTTCAAATCCGATTTACAGTTGCCGGATGAAACACATAAGTTGCATATGTGGAAGCTGGCGTGCTGTTGCCCAATGGCTCAGAACGTTCGAGCGCAGGGGGTACCCGGGGCAGCGGTCAGAGCTGCGAGCGGCGCTGGTCCTGGTGCCGATCCGGAGGAACGGCGCTTGTCCTGGCTGATGCTGGCGCTGAACGATGGAGGAAGATAGATACAATACAAGATACTCTTTACAAGTTACTACCCACTGTACTACCCACAATTCTGAAATAGGTATTGTGGAATAAGGAATCGTGTTTGACTACATATCAAACAAGCCCATTTTTTTCCAGGGGGTAGCTGCCCCCGATCTGCCAGGGCCCACCCCGGCACCCCGGGGAGGGGAGGGGCAGGTGATCCCCCCGGGGGCCGATTCTGGCTGGGTCCTCCGCCGCTCCCCCTATACGCATATATATAAAAAGAGAACAGCCACGGACATCAGCACCCCACCACCGACCCACTCCCAGGGTGCAGAAAGGAGAAAGCGATATGGCGAGAATTTCAAACGGCCATTCATTTGGCCTGAACATCAAAGAAACGGCGATTTGCCGAATGTACGCATATGGCAAGCCGATTGACGAAATCCTGTATTATCACTATGGCGTTGACGGGGCCAGCACTCCGAAGGCGCGAGAGAAGGCCAGAAAAGCGCTGAAAAAGCTGATGGACCGGCCGGAGTTCGAGGAGTGTTTCCGAGCGATTGTGCGGCAGGAAACACAGGGCCTGTATGCGCAGAGCCTCCAGAAGGTGGCAAAACAGATGCGGGATGATGACGGCTGGCTGGGGAATAAGGCCGCCAACGACATCATGAATCGCTGGCATGATTCCGTGATGGGCGTGAACAGCAACGAGGTTGTGGTTCGCGTTGAGGGCATGCCGACGCTGGGAACGCCGCAGGATGCGGAGGCCGATGAGGGCAACGGATGATCACAATTCAATACCAGCCAACGCCGAAGCAGGAAGCCTTTCACAGCACACCGGCCAATGAGGTGCTGTATGGCGGGGCGGCAGGCGGGGGGAAGACGAAGGCGCTCATTATGGACGCCTTTTTTCGTTGCCTGACTTACCCGCATACAACGGCGGTGGTGTTTCGGAGAACCTATCAGGAGCTGGAGGACACGGACATCAAGGAGGCCAAATCCAGCTACCCGAAAGCACTGGCGAAGTACAACGCTGGCCGCCATGAGTTCCAGTTGGTGAACGGGAGCTCGATCCTGTTCAGGCATTGCGAGAACGAAGCTGACCGCTTCAATTACTCCGGTATCGAGATTCAGTTCCTGTACTTTGACGAGCTGACCAGCTTTGAACAGGTGATATATGACTTCCTGAAAACCCGTCTCCGCGCCAAGAAAAGCCTGGGCGTGACGCCGATTGTGCGGAGTGCCAGCAACCCGGGCAACATTGGGCACGGGTGGGTGAAGAAGATGTTTGTGGACGCGGGGCCGTACATGAGCATTCAGACCCAGGAAGTGTATTCCGAGGCGCTGCATAAGACAAAGAAGATCAGGACGCAGTATATCCCGGCGCTGGCAACGGAAAACCCGTTCATCACGGAGGATTATATCTTTGAGCTGGAGCAGAAGCCGGAGGCCCTGCGGCGGGCGCTGCTCAGCGGCGACTGGGACAGCTTCGAGGGCCAGGTGTTCACCGAGTTTGTGAACGATCCCAAGCACTACGAAGACCGGCTCTGGACGCACGTCATAGCGCCGTTCGATATTCCCATGGACTGGCCGCGATATATGAGCTTCGACCACGGATACACGAAACCGTTCTCTGTTGGATGGTGGGCCATTGACCCGCAGGGCCGGGCGTACCGATACAGGGAATGGTACGGGTGCAAGCCCAGGCAGGCCAACACGGGGCTGATGTACACACCGGTTCAGATCGCCGAGGGGATTCTGGAGCGGCAGAAGTACGAGATGGACAATAACATCTACGTGGACGCCATCGCCGATCCGGCCATCTTCGACAAGAGCCGGGGGGACAGCGTGGCCGACCAGATGAGTCCGCACCCGCCAAAGCCCGGTATCCTGTTCCGCAAGGGCGACCATGTGCGGCTGCCCGGACTGATGCAGGTACATGAGCGGATGCGGTTTGATCCTGACGGAAGACCCATGATGTATGTGTTCAACACCTGCCAGGACTTTATCCGGACGGTGCCGACACTGCCCTATTCCCAGACAAAGCCTGAGGACGTGGACACCGACGCCGAGGATCACATCTTCGACGATACTCGGTATTTCTGCATGAGCAGACCGCTCACGCCGATCAGAAAACCGAAGCGTGAACCTAAACCCTATGACCCATTCGGGAGGGACTAAATGGACGAATACGAAAACCTGACCGAAGCGGCATTCACCGAACAGCCGCTTGACGAGAGACAGCAGCGGCTATTGCAGACCGTGTATGACCGGCTGACGATGTTTGAGGAAGGGTGCAGACCCTACCACGAAGCGGCCCGGCAGGCAAGAGCCATTATCCGGCTGCAAGACGAGGGGCAGGACCCGCCGGGCGCGGCTGAAAAAGCGCTTCAGCTCCAGACGCTGAAAAGCACGTTTAATAACTGCGTGGCGGATCAGATGCAGAATATCCCGGAGGCTAAGCTGCTTCCGGAAACGCCGGACAAGCAAGACGCCGTGGACGACCTTCAAGACCTGGTGCACCATGTGGTGTATGAGGTGAACAACTTTGAGGACGTGCACCGCCGCCGGGCGGAAGACTTCTACGGGCCGGGCACGGTGGTGACACAGATCGCCTGGGACCCGGACGCAAGCCTGGGGAAGGGCGACGTGGCGGTCATTCGCTGGCCGATAGAAGCGTTTCTGTGGGACCCGCAGGCCGAAAAACTGGACGACTGCCGGGCGGTGATGAAGCTGTCCTGGCACCCGCTGAGCTGGTATAAAGAGCACTGGCCGGAAGCCGCGCCGTACATCGCCGATGAGGAAGACCAGTACAACCAGGTCGGCATGAGCGACGCCCAGAAGGAAAAACTGAGCAACGACGAAGGCCGGGCCATGATGATTGAATACTGGTATCGGGAGTATGACGCCAGGAAGAACCGGTACACGATCAACGTTGCCTACTGCGCCGGTCACGCCCTGCTGGAGGACAGCAAGAACGTTTACATGCACGGCATGTATCCCTTTGACGTGGTGCGCTGTGACATCGTGGAAGGCGCTCTGGCTGGGGACGGCATGGTGAGCGAATTAACGCCCATGATGCGGTACATCAACCGATACGCACAGTACATCGACATGAACCTGCGCATGAGCAGCAAGGGCCGAATGCTGGTGCGGCGCGGGGCCAATATCGACAAGGAAGCCCTGGCTGATTGGAGCCAGGACATCATCGAGGGCGACCGGGTGACCATGGGCGAGGACGTCAATTGGCTTCAAAACGCCCCGTTCAATGGGATGATCGCCAACCAGATGATGCAATTCCAGACCGACCTGAAAGCCGACGCGGGCGCGAACCAGTTTACCCGTGGCGAAACAACGGGCGGCATTGTGTCCGGTAAAGCTATCAGCGCTTTGCAGACCGCAGGCGCAAAGGTGCAGGTGGCCAGAACGCAAATCCTGAATAACAGCTTCAAACAGATTGTGAAGCATGTACTCTGGCTGATGGCGGAGTTTTACGACGAGGAGCGCGTGGTCATGGTCACTGGCCGCAGGGATGGCAAGCGACGGGAAATCTCCATGAAGGCGAAGAAATTCTTCGACAAGCCGAAGAAAGGTGTTCTTGCTCCGCCTCCGTACACGGTGCAGGTGGAGGTGGTCACCCGTGACCCGTCCCGCATCGACCAGATCAATAACCTGTACTTGCAGGCGTTCACCATGGCTGCCCAGATGCAGCAGTTCTTCCCGCTGTCCGCTTTGTTCCGTCTTTTGAATATCGAGGGCAAGGACAGGCTCCTGCCCGTGATTGAGGAGAACGAACAGCAACAGCAGATGATGCAGCAGATGCAGCAGCAGCTTGAGCAGATGGGGGCCCAGATGGAACAGCTCCAGAAGGAAAACGAGAGCTTGAAGCTGACCTCCACCGAACTGACCAACGCCCTGGCCAGCACCGGCGCTACAAGCAGCGGTGTAATTCCCGGCGGCTCCGGGGTAGGCAACACACAGCAGGCGTTGATCGAAAACGCCCGGGCAAATTTACAGCCAGAAATCGAGGAGTGAGCAATCGCTCCTCTTTCTGATATTTGCGCTCCTTCCGTAATTGGCGGAGGGGACGACGGCCAGAAATGGCCTTAAAGGAGGATCACCCATGGATAATACGGTCGAAACCAACAACGTGCAGCAGGCTGAACAGGACGACGCTGTTTTGGAGCCTATGCAGGAACAGGAAGAACAGCCCGTTTCCAGTATCGACGAGATCACCGAAGAACAGCAGGCCGATAACGGCCAGCAGAACGCCCAGGAACAGCCCGCCAAGAGCGAGCCTGGCTGGATGCGCAAGAAGATGGACGCGGCGGTCAGCAAGGCCCTGCAAGAGCAGGAAGCCCGCCTCCGCGCCGAGTTCGCCGCTTCGCTGGAGCCCTTGCGGGAAAGCATGTATGAGCGGCAGGCCGACGCCCTGGTGGCCTCCGGCGAAATCAAGTCCAAAGAAACGGCGCTGAAATACGTCAAGGCCATGGCAGGCATCCCCTCCGAGCCTGACCACAAGCCCCAGACGCAGCCCCGAACCCCTGACGGACGGTTCGCCTCCCCGCAGCAGGCCGAGCCCAGCGCGGAAACAAAAGCCCGTGCGGCGCTCCTGGCTGCCCAGGCGGAAAAGATCAAGGCCAACCGTGGCCTGGATGTAGCACAAGTATTCAATACCGACCCCGACGTGCAAGAGAAAATCAGAAGCGGAGAATGGGACTTTTACGACGTCGCGGAGGCGATGAGCCAGCCCCGCCGCCGTGTGCCCTCTCCTGTCCGGTCTTCCAACAGCGCTATGGGCGCTGCAGCAGACACAAGCGCCATCGCCAATATGAGCGATGCGCAGTTTGAACGGCTGCTGAAAAATCTTGACGAGGGGAAGGTATACGACATGCGAAGATAAAGGAGTGTAAAACATGCCTTATACCGTAAACGCCTATAATAACATTAACGCGACCTACGACGCCGGTGTAGCGCCGTCTGTTATCAAGTTCTACGAGCGCAACTTCATGAAGGAAGTTATGCCCGAGCTGATCCACAACCGTGATGCCCAGAAGCGTACTCTGCCTCTGAACAACGGCAAAACGATTCAGTTCACCCGGATCACTGAGCTGCCCGCCATCACCGAACCCCTGGTGGAAGGCGTGACCCCCGAAGGCCAGAAGCTCATCGAAACCGCGTTCACCGCCATGGTGAAGCCCTACGGCGGCTATATCGCGGTGACCGATGAATTTAACTGGTATCTCCTGGGCAACAAGCACAAGGAAGCCAGTGAACGTCTGAGCCGTCAGGCGGCCCTGTCCCTGGACACCATCAGCCGTGATGCGCTGCATGCCGGTATGAACGTGCAGTATGCGGGCAGCAATACCAGCCGTGGCACCATCGCCCCGACTGATAAGCTGACCTATGCTGACATTAAAAAGGCCGTTCGTACCCTGCGCCGTGCCAACGCCCGCACCTTCTCCGACGGGTACTTCCACGGCATCCTGCATACCGACGTATACTACGACCTGACCAGCGATCCCATGTGGACGGACGTTGCGAAGTACCAGACCACCGAGAAGGTGGAAAAGTACGAGCTGGGCAAAATCTACAAGGTGCGCTTCTTCGAGAGCACCAATGCCAAGGTGTTCACTGCCCAGACCTACATCACCGGCACCACCTCCGAGATTGCCGCGTCTGCCGCGTTTGACCGCGCCAACCGGGAATTGAAGACCAACGCTACGATTTCCCCTGACCTGGCCCGCGCCCTGACCGGGCTGATGGTCAATGTGCAGTACACCAAGAACAGCGCCAACGTGGTCACCCCCATGTGCATTGAAAGCGTGGACTACGAAGCCAAGAAGATCAAGTTCCGCTGGGTGCCTGACAAGGCCGTGACCGACGAATGGACAACCGCCCAGAGCACCAAGATCGTGCCCTATGGCGGCGGCGCTTCCGGCGCTCCTGTGTACTCCACCCTGATCTATGCCGAGAACAGCTACGGTTCCGTGGAGCTGGGCGGCACTGGCCGGAACGTGGAGATCATCGTGAAGCCCACCGGTTCTTCCGGTTCCGACGACCCCCTGAACCAGCGCGGCACGATTGCCTGGAAGGTGAAGGGCTTCTGCACCGTGATCCTGAACGACAACTATATTGTCCGACTGGAATCCGGCGCGACTGCGTAACTGCAATAAGGCGGGGCTGCCTCCGGGCGGCTCCGCCATTTTGATGAATTTGAAGGGAGGGCATGAAAATGCCTGCTAAAATGGCTGCTCCTGTTGCTGAGAATGCGCCTGTGGTGCTGGATGATGGTCTGACCGTCATGACGCCCATTGTGGAAAAGAAGGACGACGAGCCCCGTGTTTGGGTGCGTATTCCCCCTGCTCCCGAGGCCGAAGCGGGCGTACAGGTGGACCCTTATGAACATGTGACGATCAACGGCAAGCCGCCTGTGTATGTGAAGCGCGGGGAGCTGGTGCATGTAACTGTTCCCGTGTTCATGCAGCTTCGGAACAAGTATCCCAATCTGTGAGGTGGTAGGCCGTGACGGTGGAGGAAATCAAAAACGAAGTCATGTTCCAGACTTCCAACGACGTGGAAGACCTGGAGGAGTTTCTGCCCTATCTGATGGACTACATCAACGAAGGGTATGACAAGATGGTGTACGCCTGGGCAAAGACCCACACGGACGCGGCTGGCGAATATCCGCCCTTTACCGAGGACACCGACGTTTCCCTGCTCCCCGCATGGACGCACCGTGGCCTGGCTGATTACGCAACCTGGCTTGTCTACCGAAACGGCAACCCGCAGAAGCAAAACCGAGGGCTCCCCTTCCTGAATGCTTTTAATGACCTGCTGATCAGAATTACATCAGAGGGTGGAAAAAACGGCCCTGTCCGAAACTTTATCAATATCCCGAGGTGAAGTGAATGAGCGCTTACGAAACATCGGTGGTGATCCCGTCCTTTGCGGGGCTGCATCAATCGGGCGACGGATATAACTATTCCATGCGCTACGCCCGGACCATGGAAAACGTGGATGTGTCGGGCGGCTCATTCACCCCCATGCGGGAAGGGATCAGGCTGGCCCAGACTTTAGACCTTCCTATCCAGACACTGGCCTATCTGCATCGCCGGTACTCTGAGCCCCGGGATTTGTTTAAAACGCTGCTGGTGGCGATCAGCGCCGGGAGCGTATACACGAAAACGCTGAACGGGAACGACGAATGGGTGGAGCGCTATTCCGGCCTGACACCCCTGGAAGACTTCGATTGGCTGACCTATGAGATCAACCGGGAGGGAGACACAGACAGCGAGGGGGTTCCTTCTCCGGTTGATGTGCTGCTGTTCACCAACGCAACGGACGGGATGTTCTGTCTGTACGGGGATACCCTGGAAGTGGAGCCTGTACAGACTCCCTATAAGTTCGGCGTGATTGCCCGATTCAATGAACGTATCTGGGGCACGGGTATAAAGGATATGCCTGACTCCTTGGTGTACAGTGCCCCTTATGATCCTTTTGACTGGGAGGCACAGACGGAAATCCCGGAGGACGGCGCGGGGGAAATCATGCAGCCCTCCTGGGACGGCGACAGCTTTGTGGCCCTCCGGCAGTACGGCTCCTATCTGATTGCCATTAAACGCAACGCTGTGTGGCGCGTATACGGGACGAATCCCGGTGAATTTGTGATCCAGCAGCAGTATGGCGGCGGCACCATCGAGGAGAATACGGTAGCCATCAACAAGGCCCATGTGTACATGCTGGGCAGTAACGGTATCCTGCGATATGACGGTATCAGCGTTTCTCCCTTCCAGCAGGACACGATCCGGAAGCTGATGGAGGAGCAGGTGAACCATGACGCCCTGCACCATTCCACCGCAGCAATGTGCAACGGCATTTATTATCTGGCCTTGCCAATCAATGGCTCCGTGTTCTGCAACGCCATTTTGGAATACAACACATTGGAATACACGTTTGCTCTGCGGACGAATATCAACGTTCAGTCTTTCCTGGTGATTGACGACCGGCTCTTCTATACCTCTGCGCTGAATCCCGGCATTGTGGTGGAGCTGCGGCGGGATCAGGGAGCGGTGCTGCCATGCTCGTGGGAATCCGACTACCAGGACTTGGATAATAAGTCCTCCACGAAATCCGCGTTTCTGCTTTACGCACTGGTGGAAGCAGAAGCGCCCTTTGAATTGTATTTTGGTATCCGGACCGAGAAGAAGCTAAAGCAGAAGGTGGTCATGGTGAAGCCCGGGAAGCCCATGCGCCTGCATCTGAACAATCAGGGCCGCTTCTTCCGGCTGGAGATACGATCCTATAGCGCTATCCCCTTTCATATTGTCGGCGGCGTCAAGATCGACCTGGAGCTTGACCCGGATTAAGGAGCAGATGATGAGACCGAACGCGAACGCATCAACGGGGTATCAGTACCCGTATCCCAACGAGCCCAGCAAATGGGGCTTTGAGGAGCGCCAATTTTCCCAAGGGCTGAGGCATTTATTTGACATGCTTTTTTCAAGAAAACTGCAAAACGTCCTGATCGCTGACGGCGCTGTGAACGGGCGGACAATCGCCAAGGGCTCTGTGGCGCTTCGGCATCTCGTGGAGGACTTCGGCAAGGATTTGGACATCAGCGAAAACGAGTCTATCACCGAGCTGGCAGAGGATGTTTCCGGGGCGCAATCCACCGCGGACAGCGCGGCATCTGCGGCGGAGGCTTTACCTAATACTCTGTTCCCTGTTGGCTGCATTGTGCTGATGGACAGTGCCCCATCCTTTGGAACCTGGGAAGAAACCGATATAGGGCTGGAAGATGTTACCGCCTGGAAGCGGACGGCATAAGGAGGATATTATGGCAACACCGATTGAAAAACTATACAGCATCCGGCTGGGTGTACAGGGCGAAAATGCCACGACACCCATTGAAATTGACATGACCTCCTGGCTGGAAGAGTTCCCTACTGCCCGGCTGCATATCATGTTCAAGCGCTATAACGATAACTATCCCTATCCAGTTATAACGGAGTTTGATCACCCGATTTTGAGGTGGATTCCAACCGTAACCGATACTGAATATATCGGTGTTGGTTATGCTGAAATTCTGGCGCTCGATCCGGAAACTGATCTGGTAAAAAAGAGCCGGGTTGTGCCGACCGCTGTTGAGAACAGCGTAACTGGCGCTTATGGGCAGCTTCCTGTTCCGTCTCCTTTTGAAAACTGGGTGAATCAGGTTTTGGCCGCGAAAGACGCGGTTGACGAAGTTGCAAGCGATATAGAAGGATCAGCTGAAGCCGCCGAAGCTGCCCAGGCAGCCGCCGAGGCGGCCCGGGACGCGGCCCAGGCGGCAGCGGGGGATTTCCAAGGCTTGAGTGCCACGGCCAGCGGATTGGCGACGGGCACGGCCCCCACGGTGAATGTAACACACAATGAAGGCGGGTTGTATAACCTGGCGTTTGGTATCCCCAAGGGCGACAAGGGCGACCAGGGCGACCCGGCTCCTGCGGAACAGGTGGCGCCTGCCGT
>CAMOIT010000048.1 GCA_946616285.1 uncultured Bacteroidales bacterium
GCATCAAGGTCCAGATCAGCGGCCGTGTAGGCGGCGCCGAAATCGCCCGTTCCGAGATGTTCAAGGAAGGCCGCACCCCGCTGCACACCTTCCGCGCCGACATCGACTACGCTCTTGCAGTAGCTCACACCCAGATGGGTACCATGGGTATCAAGGTGTGGATTTGCAACGGCGAAAAGTACGGCAAGCAGGATCTTAGCCCCAACGCTGGTTTCGCTGCCAATTCCGCAGCTCCCGGCACCGGCCGTCGTGAAGGCGGACGCGGTGGCGATCGCGGAGAGCGCCGCGGAGGCCGTGGCGGCCGTCGCGAAGGCGGACGCGGAGAACGTCGCTAAGCAATTAGCACTAAGCAGAAAAAGCCGGCCCTTGTGGTCGGCTTTTTTTATGAAAAATGTTTAACTTTGCACGTCTGAATATTTTAAAAACAAGCGATATGAAAACAAGTACTATTGTAATGATTGCAGCGGCTGCAGCTTTGACCATCGGCTGCTCTCCCAAGAAGTCCGTGGAGGAAAAACTGGCCGAACTGAACGCCTGGAATGCGGCATTCGGCGAATTCGCCATGAACCGCCTCATGCAGCTGGAGGATTCTCCCGAAGCTCAGCAGGAATTCCTGGACTCGGCATCCGCCGCATATCTGGAGTACAATATGGCCGCCCTCAATGAGAATCTTGACAACGAAGTGGGCGTGGTCGCCCTCAAGGAAGTTTATAACGACCTGGACGAGGAAGAAATGCTGGATGTGCTGGGCAAACTCACTGCTCCGCTGGATTTCCAGGATTCCTTGTTTGTAGCTGGTCTCAAGACCTCCGTGGAATCACGGGTGAATACCGCCGAAGGAAAGATGTTCACTGACTTCGAGGTAGACGGTGTCAAATTTTCCGACTTTGTGGGCAAGGGCAAATACGTCCTTGTGGACTTCTGGGCAAGCTGGTGCGGTCCCTGCCGCAGAGAGATTCCCAATATCAAGAGTGTTTACGAAGAGTTCCAAGGCGATGATTTCGATGTCCTTAGCGTTGCCGTATGGGACAAGCTGGAAGACACGCAGAAGGCCATTGAAGAGGAACAGCTTCCCTGGAATCAGATTTTGCAGGCCAACACCATCCCTACCGACATCTACGGTATCCAGGGTATTCCGCACATCATCCTTTTCGGCCCCGACGGAACCATCCTTAAGCGCGGTCTCCGCGGCGAGGATATCCACGATGCCGTTGAAGAAGCCCTGAACAGGTAAATTGACAGTTAAGGAAAAAATAGCCTTATTTCCCCATTCCCCCGGCGTGTACCGTTATTACGACGCCGAGGGAAAGGTTATTTATGTGGGTAAGGCAAAGGACCTGCACAAAAGGGTGGCGCAGTATTTCGTGCCCCCCGAGCGTCTGAATACCAAAACCCGCATACTGGTTTCCAAGATAGCAGACGCCCAGTTCTCGGTGGTGGACTCCGAGGCCGACGCCCTGCTCCTGGAAAACAACCTTATAAAGCAGTACAAGCCCAAGTACAACATCCTCCTGAAGGATTCCAAGACCTACCCCTGGATATGCGTCACCGGCGAGGAATTCCCCCGCGTGTTCATAACCAGACGCATTGAAAAGGGGAAGGGGAACCGCTATTTCGGCCCGTACAGCAGCGTCATGCATGCGCGCAGCATGGTGGATTTCTTCGGGGAGGTATACCGGCTCCGTACATGTTCCATGAAGATCACTTCCGACGCTATACTGCACGGAAAGCTTCGGCCCTGCCTTAAGATGCACATCCAGAAGTGCGATGCCCCATGCGTAGGGAAAATCTCCCGTAAGGAGTACGACGACGAAATTCAGGAGATAGTGCATATACTGAGCGGCCGGGGCGGGGAAGTGATACGCCATTACAAGGCGCTCATGGCACAGGCGGCCGAAAATCTGGAATTCGAGCAGGCGCAGGTGTACAAGGAGAAGCTCAGGACATTGGAAAAGCACTATTCAAAAAGCATCATCACCTCGGCAACCGACGTCGATACCGACGTTTTTTCGATGGTTTTCGACGGATTCGAGGCTTTCGGAAACTTTCTGCGCATACGCGGCGGCGCAATCGTCCAGTCCCTAAACCTTGGCTTCAAGAGCCAGATCGAAGAGGGAGAAGCTTCAATGCTTTCTACTTTTATCGGCGAGATAGAGGATAAGTTCGGCGCGCTTTCGAAGGAGGTAATAGTGCCTTTCCTTCCGGACGTCGAAATCGAAGGCGTCCAGTTCCGCATTCCACAAAGGGGCGACAAACTGTCGCTGCTTGAACTGAGCGCCAAAAATGCCAAGGAGTTCCACTTCAACAGCCTAAAGCAGCGGGAGCATACGGACCCCGAGGCTTTCCGCATGAGCGCTATGCTGGACCTCCAGAAGGCCCTTGGCATGAAAGAACTGCCGCGCCATATCGAGTGCTTCGACAACTCCAACATACAGGGCACCAATCCCGTGGCCGCCTGCACCGTTTTCCGCGACGCGGAGCCGTCCAAGAAGGACTACCGCAAGTTCAAGATAAAGACGGTTGTCGGCGCCAACGACTATGCTTCCATGAAGGAAGTGGTGAACCGCCGCTATTCCAGGATGCTGGCCGAAAACCCCGACGACCTGCCGCAGCTGATTGTGATTGACGGCGGCAAGGGGCAGCTGGCCTATGCTCACGAGGCCCTGACGGAGCTCGGGATAGTGGACAAGCTCATGGTCGTCGGACTTGCGGAAAGGATGGAACTTGTGATAAAGGTGGACGATCCGTATCCGCTTTTTATAGACCGCAATTCCCAGGCCCTGAAGGTCCTGCAGCGCATCCGCGACGAAGCCCACCGCTTCGGCATCACTTTCCACAGGGACCTTCGCTCAAAGGCGGCCATCCAGAGCGCCCTCCGCGAGATTAAAGGCGTGGGCGAAAAGACGGAGCAGCGTCTCCTGATGCGCTACGGTTCGGTCGCAAAGATTGCCGCAGCGCCCCTGGAAGAGCTGTCGGCCCTGGTAGGCGCCAGCCTGGCGGTACAGATACATGATTATTTGAACGATGGTTGAGATACGCTCGCTTCGCTCGGTATGACAAAACTATTGTCATTCCGAGGCCCGACTCGCTCGGTATGACAAAACTATTGTCATTCCGAGGCCCGACAGGGCCGAGAGAATCTCCCGTGGTATGACAGAAGACAAATGACAGAGAAACAGTTTAACAAATGGTTCAGTGCGGTGCTGATGGGCCTTATGGTCATCACCATTGCCATTACTACGGTATTCAAGCTGCAGGAGCCTCAGGCAAGGACCCTGCTTATACTTGTGGCGGCAGCAGGCTCAGTCATGGGCGTTGCGTCGTCGGTCCTTAGCGCCAACGGTCTCATCTGGACCTTCCTTTTCGGCCTGCTGGATATAGCATGCTGCCTTATAGTGGATGCCGACAACGGTATCTGGGGCGACTTTTCCATGCATCTTTTCTACCTTCTGCCGATGAATATCATAGGCATAGTGCAGTGGCGGAAACGCGGAGCCGTGGGTGCCAAGACCGAAGTAAAGGCCAGGCGGCTCACAACTAAGCAGCGCTGGATTGTGGCCGGTGCGACCGTAGCCGGCTTTGCTGTAATTTACGGCATCCTTATCGGCATCAAATTCTGGACGCTGGACAGGGGAGAAATAAACCGCGTCCAGGTCTTTGCCGATGCAGCCCGCACGACTTTCAATATCGCAGGGCAGATTCTGATGGCCCTGGCGTTCTACGAGCAGTGGTATCTGTGGATACTTGTTAACATTGCCTCCATCCTCCTGTGGGGAAGCACTATGCTGTCTTCGGCCGCCTCCAGTTATACTGTAGTGATGTTTATAAAATACTGCTTCTACCTCGTCAATTCCTTCAACGGACTCAGAATTTGGCTTAAGCTAAGCAGGTCGGAAAGATGATATTTTCATTTTAAAGATTTTTTTCTTAACTTTGCGCGTAATATCGATTTGGAAAAAGATAAAACGTATAAATAAACTTAAAACCTAGCATTATGACAAAGGAAGAAATCGTAAAGCAAGTCACCGCTATCATCGTTGACAAGCTTGGCGTAGAGGAAAGCGCAGTTACCGAATCTGCAAGCTTCACCAATGACCTCGGCGCAGATTCCCTGGACACCGTAGAACTTCTTATGGAATTCGAGCGCGTGTTCAAAATCAAGATTCCCGATGAGGAAACCAGCGGCATCGCAACTGTAGGTGACGCCATCGCCAAAGTAACCGAGAAAATCGGCGAATAATACAAAGGCAAAATAAAATAAAAAGACGGCTTCGAAAGAGCCGTCTTTTATTTTACTCCGATTTCTGCGGGATTGCGAACGTAACCTGGAAGTATGGATGCCTACTGGCCGATGGCCCGTTGAGGATACCGCAGTAGTAGCGGTCTTATCCAGCTCGGTGGTATAGCTGTAGGATTGCTCAGTGGATGACGCCATCATCTGGGCCAGCATCATATAATTATAGTAGTTGCTGTAGCCGCCGTATCCGTAGCTGCTGTAACCATATCCGTAACCGCCGTAGCCGCCGCCGTACAGGCTGTTGTAGTAGCTGGCGTAAAGCAGGTTCTTGTAGTAGCTGTTGTCATAGAGCGAGCCGCTGGCATTGGCTACCTTCTGGGTGTGTATGGTAAGGAGCCAGATGTCGGATTCTTCGAATTTTTCTTCCTTCTTCAGGGTTTCCTGCAGATGGTAGGTGATGTCCGGAGAATAGCAAAGTATAGAACGGTTCATGTCTCCCTGATTCTCCGAGCTTACGCTGGCATCCGTAAGACCGGCGAATGAGGCCAGCCCGTTGTCGTCCTCTTTGCGGATAGTAGGGCTCAGGACAGAAGGGAAGTATTTCATTTCCTGATAGTCGGCCGGCATTTCGTAAGGCAGGATGATGGATGCCTTCACAATTATGGCTTCAGAAGCGTCTCCGTTCTTGGCCTCAATTGCCTGAATGGTCTTTTCCTTGAGTTCCAGGGCCGATATTACCGGCTTAAGGCCGCCGCCGCCTTCCACCAGGATGTTTCCTTCCCCGGGCTTTCCGGGCGTTGTGGAGTGGCCGGTATGGTTGAAGCAGTACTGGTAGAATTTGAGGTTGTTGCTGAGGTAGGTGGCTTCGTCCTCGAATTCGGTTTCGCCGGGAATAAACACGAAGGTGGAATCTTTTTCCACGCCGTTCCATGTGCTGTGCACTTTCAGCAGTGCCACATTATTGTTCCTGGTGTAGTAATTACTGGAGACGGAGAGGCAGGAGAAGTTGAAAAGATTGATTCGGCCCCCGTCGGTTTCCGGTTTGTCTGTTTCGATGTATATGCCGGGGATGGCGCTCACGTAGTCTTCGTATTTATCCGTGTCGCCGTTTCTGTCCTTAAGGACCGGCCCCAGTTTTTTAATCGCGTCCACAACCTTCTGCGCATATTTCTTGGTAAAGTTGAATGCCAGGGGACCGTCTCCGTCATACACGGGGATGCCGTCGGTCAGGAGCTCGGTTCCATGGGGGATATCCATCACGCTTGTGGTGTTCTCGTCGCCTCCGGGCAGCGTTTTCGTAAGTTCGGTGATGTAGATATTCTGGATTATGTGGGCCTGGTCGTCCTTCGAACAGGATACGGTGTCTCTTTCGAAGTAGATGTCCATGCTCACGGCCTTGGGGTTGCTGCCCATGTCCAGCGTGTCAAGTACGGGGATAAGGTTGAAGGCGGCCTCGCGGGTTGTGAGGCCGAAGATATCGTCCCTGATGGCGCCGATGGTCAGGTGACTGTCCGAGTATCCTGTGAGGCCGTCGCACATTTTCATCTGAATATCTTCCAGAGGGAAGGTTACGGTATATGTGTCGAAGAGGAGGCTTTTGTCCACCAGGCCTTTGCCAAGGCTGCTGTCCACTTTCACGCAGGCGGGTGCCAGTAGGGCTGCTGCTGCCAGAAGGGACGGAAGGAGTTTTCTCATTTCAGTAGGTCGTCGTAAAATGCGTTGTAGCTGTCCATGTAGCTTCCGTCTGCTAGGGCTGCTTCGTTGCAGGGGAGGACGGGAATGCCCAGTTCCTTAGTCTTTTCCAGGACCTTGGGGTCTACGTCCGGGCTGCCCAGAATCACACCGTCGGAATACTGCACTGCCAGTTTAGCAAGTTCCATGCCGTCCGCCTTGTCCGAAAGGGCCGATACGTCCTTCGGCTTGACAGCGCCGTAAAGGATGGTCTTTGCGAAATCGGGGGAGAGGGTTTCCGCGGGGATGTCGTCGTAAATGGACAGGACCACCTTGGAGCCGGAGAAGATGGGGTCGTCTTTGTAGGCTTTCTTGAGATACAGCGGCAGTACGTGCGAAATCCAGCCCGAGCAGTGGATTATATCCGGGGCCCAGCGCAGTTTTTTCACCGTTTCCAGGACGCCGCGGGCGAAGAAGATGGCCCTTTCGCCATTGTCGGCGAAGAATTTTCCGTCTGCGTCGTGATAGATCTGCTTGCGGCGGAAATAGTCCTCGTTGTCGATGAAGTACACCTGAATGCGGGCCGACGAAATGGATGCGACCTTTATTACGAGGGGACGGTCCACGTCTCCTATTATGATGTTCATTCCGGACAGGCGGATTACCTCGTGCAGCTGGTTCTTGCGCTCGTTGATGCATCCGTAACGGGGCATGAAGGCGCGGATTTCCCTGTGCCTTTCCTGTATGCCCTGCAGAAGTTCCCTGGATATCTTGGAAATGCGGGTCTCCGGCAGGTAGGGGAACATCTCGGAACTGACGAACAGAATCTTCTTTACAGAATCTCCCATAATGGTTCTTTTTAGCATACAAATATACTAAAAATTTTTGAGTTTTTGACGCGTTTGGCTAACTTTGGGGCGAAATTAGGTGTAATATGGCTTCTTCCAAAAAGAAATCCACCATGCGAAGGCGTCTTGTAAGCGCCTGGATATCAACGGTCATCAGTCTTTCGCTGGTGCTGCTGCTCATAGGTATGGGAGCACTTCTGATGGTAAACGCCAAGGCGGTGTCGGACTATTTCAAGGAAAGCCTCCAGGTGTCGGTGCTGCTAAAAGAGCACGTGAACGAAGAAGAGGCCCTTGCATGGGAAAGCAAGCTGGCATCGGTCCCCGGTATACGTTCCACCCGCTTCATCTCCCGTGAAGAAGGCGTGGAGGAAATGTCCAGGATGCTGGGCCAGGATTTCCTTGACGTTTTCGAAACAGCCCCCGTGCCCATCTCCATCGACGTTTCCCTGGAAGCGGCTTACGTGTCCTCGGACAGCCTTGCCGTCATTAAGGAAACCCTTGCCGAATCCCCTCTGGTGGAGGAAGTGGTGTACCAGACCTCTCTGGTGGATGCCCTCAACGCCAATCTGCAGAAGATTTCCCTTGGACTGGCCGTCCTGGTGGCCCTGCTTCTGTTTATCTCCTTTGTCCTTATAGCCAACGTAGTGCGTCTTGAACTGTTTTCGCGCAGGTTCACCATCTACACCATGCACCTGGTGGGTGCCACTGCGGGCTTTATACGCGCTCCGTTCGTGGGGCGTGCCGCGCTACAGGGGCTTTTCGCCGCCCTCGTGGCAATATTGCTTTTGATAGGCGGTCTTTACGTGATCAGGGATTCCTTCGCGCAACTGTTCAATATCTTCACGCTTGAATCCCTTCTCACGGTAATGGGCGTAATGCTCTGCTGCGGAGTCCTGATCTGCACCGTGAGCACTTTCATCGTGGTTTCCCGCATGGTGGGTTACAACCGCGACAAACTTTATGCATACTGATGATGGAAAACAAGAAATCCGATAAGATGGCCATTTCGGCCAAGGGTATACGGCTCATGATTGCCGGCCTTCTGGTGATGGCCGCCGGCTTCATACTTCTTTCCGGAGGCGGCTCCGACGATCCCCAGGTGTTCAATTACGCCATGTTCGATTTCCGCCGCCTGGTCGCCGCTCCCATAGTAATAGTTGCCGGCATTGCGGTGGAGGTAATCGCCATCATGGGAAAATTTGAAACGAAGGAATAAAAAGTCCCTCCCCCGAGGGGAGGGGTTTCGGGAGGGGGTAACGTTAAAGAATAAATGATTCATTTATGGATTGGTGGCAGGCTATAATTTTGGGCCTTGTGCAGGGCCTGACTGAGTTTCTTCCGGTGTCCAGCTCGGGCCATCTGATGATTTTCAAGGAACTCGTCGGAGCCGACTCCGAAGGCTTCCTGGATTTTACCGTTACAGTCCATTTTGCAACGGTGCTGGCCACGATAGTGGTCTTCTGGAACGCCATCTGGCAGCTTCTGAAGGGCTTTTTCAAATTCCGTTACAATGACGAAACGGACTACGTGTGCAAGATTCTGGTGTCCCTTATTCCCGTCGCCATCGTGGGCGTTCTGTTCAAAGACAGCGTGGACGCCCTTTTCAGCGGCGAGCTGTGGCAGGTGGGTGTCGGCCTTTGCATAACGGCGGCTCTCCTCATGGTGTCGGACAGCGCGGGCAAGCGTTTCCGTGTGCCTGTAGCCAAAGACACCCGTAACGGCATTTCATACTGGCAGGCTTTCACCGTGGGTCTTGCGCAGGCGTTTGCCGTTGTCCCAGGTGTTTCCAGAAGCGGAAGCACAATTGCCACCGGCCTTCTCACCGGCGTAAAGCGCGAAAACATGGCCCAGTTCTCCTTCCTGATGGTCCTCATCCCCATAATAGGCGAGCAGTCGCTGGACCTTCTGAAGGCGGCCCTCGGAAGTGAAGGCTTCGGCGGGGGAGTGAGCTCACTTGCCCTTGTGCTGGGATTCGTGGCTGCTTTCCTGAGCGGTCTTTTCGCCTGCAAGGTGATGATTGCCATTGTCAAGAAGGCAAAGCTCACATGGTTTGCTGCCTATTGCCTCCTGGTGGCCCTGCTTATTTTCATTCTGGGCTGATGGTTCGCAAGTTTTCTTATTTCGTTTCCGACGTCCACCTTGGACTTCAGGTTCAGGAACCCGCCCGCAGGGAAGCCCGTTTCGTGGATTTCCTGAAGGGCATTCCGGCCGATGAGACCGAATCGCTGTATCTCCTCGGCGACATCTGGGATTTCTGGTACGAATACCGTGATGTGGTGCCCAAAGGCTATGTGAGGGTGTTTTCGGCCCTGATGGACCTTATGGACAAGGGGGTGAAGGTATATTTTTTCCAGGGTAACCACGATATCTGGAGCTACAGCTATTTCGAAGATATGGGAATGGTACGGCTGACGCAGCCTTATGTCACGCGCATAGGCCGTAAAAGCTTCTGCCTGGGCCATGGTGACGGCCTGGGACCTTCTCCGCTTACCTACCGGATTATGCGCTGGACTTTCCATAATCCCTTTGTCCAGAAGTGCTTCAGCGCCCTGCATCCATGGTTCGCCTTCCGTCTGGGAAATGGCTGGAGCAGGAGTTCCCGTCTCGCGAAAAGCATAAGCTATCCCTTCAGGGGCATGGAAGAGCCGATTTGCCGCTTCTGCCGTGATTTTCAAAAAAGAACGCCCGTCGACTTCTATATCTTCGGGCATTACCATTCCAGGGTGGATATGGGCCTGGACGGCGCCAGGCTTATGATTTTGGGCGATTGGATCACCGGCCCCAACTGGATTGTCTTCGACCGGGAGTCCGGGGAGCTCAGAGCTTGTCAAGGTTAATATCCGGCACGCTTATCACGGGAGGGTCCTCCCTGAAAATGGACCAGTAAAGGCTGGGGAAATCCCCGGCTTTCCAGATTTGTACAAGTTCCTCGACGTTTCTGTCAGCGCCTTCGGGATCGTACTGCGACTTGAGGTCGTTGTCGAAAAGCTTGGCTATGCCCTGCCAGAATCCGGCGGCTACACCGTTCTTGTATTCCTTGATAATTGAGTACGACGACATTCCGGTTTCCCTGTCGATGAGTTTCATCATCAGGGCGCCCTGGCTTATGGTCATCTGCCGGAACGCGCCTTCATAGTTCTTGAAAAGCTGTTTCTGAACCTTTTCGATGAAGCTGGTCTTCTTGACGACGCCCATGTTCCGCGCCACTATTATGCTGTCCACGCTCTTCTGGAGCTTGCCGGCAGCTTCGGCGTATGGATAAACTTTGGCGAAACGCCATACAAGTTTGTAGTAGTCGCGCCACTGTTTCTCGCTCTTGCGCTTTGCGCGGGCGGTGGACCATGAGGAGCGGATGTTGTCCAGGTACACTGTGTCCCCGTTTTCCACCATCATGCGCATGTAGAAGCCTCCTTCCTGGGTGACCTGCTCCCTGGCGGCCGCCCGGCGGGTTTTGGCTTCGCCTTCCTCGCGCGCCCTGTCCATTGCGTTCTTTACATGATTCTGCGCGCCCGCACCCAAAGGCAGGGCCAGGAGCACTAATGCAATGACGGTATGAAGCAGCGTTTTCATGGTTGCAAAGGTAGTGCATTGCAAAAAACTTACCAAATATGAGATACACTCGCTTCGCTCGGTATGACAATGGGCCTACCATGAGATACACTCGCTTCGCTCGGTATGACAACGGGCCTACCATGAGATACACTCGCTTCGCTCGGTATGACATACCGTTTGTCATTCCGAGGCCCGGCAGGGCCGAGAGAATCTCCGGTCGAAAACGCGGGGAACTTTTTTTTATCACTTTGCGTAAGTGACGTATTTTTCGGCACGTTAAGTATCAAAAATCTCGGTCGAAAATATTCAAAAAAAGCGAAAAAAGATTTGGTGATTGGGAAAAATTTTGTAACTTTGCAGTCCCCAAATTGGAGCAAAATGCACCCAACCAGCTGAGTTTCAATGAGTTAGGGATAAAAAGGAAATTTTAAAGCATTTGAGAAATGTTACAGCCTAAAAGAACCAAATTCAGAAGGGAACAGAAAAACCGCATGAAGGGCAATTCCGGTCGTGGAAACC
>CAMOIT010000049.1 GCA_946616285.1 uncultured Bacteroidales bacterium
TAACCATCGGTTTCTACAGTGCGAACCTGCGTGACAACACACGGACCAGCCTCAATGACAGTGCACGGGATATTCTTCCCGTCGGCACCGAAGACGGAAATCATTCCGACTTTCTTTCCAATTAAACCAGGCATTGGTGTTTGTTAATTAATTGTTTATAAATACTTTAGTCCGCATTTGCTCCCGTTCGGGCGCAATTGCGGACCGCAAAGATACGAATAATTTACTTTAAATCAAAAATTTATCAACAGGTTTTTTCACAACCTTTCGATATCCGCCCAGCCGAAACGGGCGGGATAGAGCCATGCTCTTTCGGTGTGTTCCATGACACCGTAGTCGATTGAAACCTTGGGGCATTCGGCATAGGCCCTCTCGACAAAGACTGGGTCCGAGATGTGCTCCTGCCAGCCGTGGAAGAGTTCCGTGACTTCGGGGATGTAGCGCTCCATCTCTTCGCAGATAGTTGCGGCCTTCCAGATGAAGATACCGCTGTTCCAGAAGAATTCGCCGGTACGGACAAATACTTCCGCAAGCTCCTTGGGGGGCTTTTCGGTGAAGGTTTTCACTTTCAGAGGACCTGTCATCAGGTGGGCGTTTCGGCCCTCGCGTACCTGTATGTAGCCGAAATTGGTGTCCGGTGACTTGGGGACTATACCCAGAGTCATCAGGACGTCGTTCTCCTCAACGTAATCGAAGGCTTCCCCTATGGTATCGCTGAAAAGGTCTTCGTCCCGGATCACAAGGTCCCAGGGGCTGGCGACAATCACGGCCTCAGGGTCGCGGGTAAGGAGCGTATAAGCCGCGAATGCCATGCAGGGCGCGGTTTTACGTGCGAAAGGTTCCGACAGAATGTTTTCGCCTTTAAGCTCCGGAAGGGTGTTATGCGCCTGGGATGCAAAGCGCTTTGGGACTACTACCAGAATATTGTCCTTGGGAAGGACCTGGAGAAAACGGTCATAGGTCTGCCGGAGCTGCTTTGGGGAGCCATCCGAGCCTACCATTATGACGCAGTATCTGTGTTCGTTCATATATGTGGTTGTTCCTTTATACGTACATGGGGATCCAGGCCTGAGGGAAATACTTCACGAAAGTGTCCTGCCCGTCGAAAAGTACGGAGACCACATCGAAGTAGATTTCCCTGCCGTCCAGGCTCTTTTTGTGCATATACTTTACGGCCGCTGCCGATATGCGCTTCTGCTTTACTGTATTGATCTGGTCCGACAGGGTGGACGTGACCGGGGCCTTGCGGGTTTTGACTTCCACGAAGTGGATTCCGTCGGGAGCTTCCGACACTATATCTACTTCCAAATGGCCGGCATGCCAGTTCCTGTCCAGGATATGATGTCCGCGAGTCAAGAGGAAATCGCATGCCATCTGCTCTCCGACCTGGCCTAAACTGCTGGTACTTATAACGTTCATCTTCTATTCAAATTTTACCACCGTTACGCCCGAACCTCCGAATTGTACGTGCTCGTCCTGGACGGACGAAACTCCTCTTACTGTGCGCACGTACTTCTGAATCTCTTCCCTCAGGGCGCCGGTTCCTTTACCATGCAAAATTCGCACCGAAGGAACGCCCAGCATTATGGCATCGTCAATATATTTCATAACCTGCTCCAGAGCGTCGGTCACGCGCTCCCCGCGGACGTCAATTTCCAGCTTGAACTGAGCTTTGCGTTCGCGTATATTGTCGTCGTAAACCTGGCGGGGACGCTCCGACGGGGCCTTCGCCGCAGCCTTGAATTCGCTGGCGGTTATGCGCTCCACGCGGTCCAGGGGCAGTTTTGTGGTAATGTTTCCGACTATCACGGACACGGCCTTGGTGCTGACCTTGGCCACTTCGCCAACCATGCCGTTGTCTTTGACGCGAACTTTCTCCCCAACTTTAAGCGGTGCGCTGCGGAAAGCGGCCAGCTTGCGGGCTTCGGCCTCTTCCTGCTCCATCTGCTGGATGGTCTCACCGCCTGCACGCTTGATTTTGCGGACTTTCTCACGCTCCTTGCGCTCTTTTACGGTCTGTATTTTCTTGTCGATGTAGGCGTCGCGGCGGATGCGGCCTTCGGCCAGTGCGCCAAGAAAGCCCTGCAGTTCTGCCCTGGCTTCCTTGGTCTGCTCTTTCTGAGCCTGCGACTCGCGGATGGTGCGGATGGTGTTTTCAACCTGTTTGTTGGCGTCACGCACTATCTTTTCCGCTTCCTTCCGGGCCTGGTCCAGGATGCTTTCACGCATGCCCTTTATATCCTCCAGCTCCTTTTCGTAGCGGTCCGTGAGACCTTCGAGGGTTTTGTCGGTGGCGCGTATCTTGGTGAGTTTTTCGTCCAGGGCGCGGCGGTTGCGGGCAATCTTGCGAAGGTTGCGCTCTATGCCGACGAACTGCTCCCCTGCCCTTTCTTCGGCATCGTGGACTATGTTTTCCGGGAGGCCCATCTTCCGGGCAAGTTCGAAGGCAAAGGACGAACCCGGGAGGCCGGTTTCCAGGCGGAAAAGCGGGGCCACGGTTGCCGCATCGAACTGCATGGCGCCGTTTATGACTCCGGTGTCCGAAGCCGATGCATATAATTTAAGGTTGGTGTAGTGCGTAGTTATGACGCCATAGGCGCCGCGGACGTCCAGCTCATGCAGGATGGCTTCGGCAATGGCGCCGCCGGCGGCAGGCTCTGTTCCGGAGCCGAATTCGTCTATCAGCACCAGCGTCCTGGAATCGGCCACTGCAAGCATGGCTTTCATGTCGGCCAGGAAGGAGCTGTAGGTGGAAAGGTCGTTTTCAAGGGACTGGTCGTCGCCTATCGACACCATTATCCTGTCGAATACTGGCAGTTCAGATGTTTCTGAGGTGGGGATGGGCATGCCCCACTGGAACATGTACTGCAGAAGGCCGACGGTCTTGAGGCAGACGCTCTTTCCGCCGGCGTTGGGGCCGGAGATAAGGAGGATGCGTTTTTGGGGCGTAAGGCTCACCGTAAGCGGTACAATGGGCTTTTTCTCCTTCCTGAGCGACTTTTCCAGAAGCGGATGCCTGGCCTTGCGGAGGCTCAGCTCGCCGCTTGTGGAGAGCACCGGCATGCCGGCAATGTAATCCAGAGCCACGTGCGCCTTTGCCATGTTGAAATCCAGCTCGCCGATAAAGGTGGCGCCTGCGATGAGCTCCGGGACGAAGGGACGCAGGAATTCGGCGAATTCGAAAAGGATGCGGGCGATTTCGCGGCTTTCGGCAAAATGCAGTTCTGAAATCTCGTTTTGCAGGGCCACTACTTCGGCCGGTTCCATGAATGTGGTTTTGCCGGTGGCGGACTGGTCGTAAACGAAGCCCTGGAAGACCCTTTTCTTGGCCGATGCAACCGGGATGAGCATCTTTCCGTCGCGGATTGAGACGCTGGCGTCGCTTTCCACAAGGCCTTCCTGCTGGGCCTGCCGGAGGATGGCGTTCATGCGCCTGGAGACGTTGATTTCCTTCTCCTTGATGCTTTTGCGGATTTGATATAGCTGGTCCGACGCGGTGTCCTTTATTTCCCCGTGCCTGTCCAGGATGCCGTCTATCCGGTGGATTACTTCGGCCGGGGCCGAAATACCGGAGGCAAGGTGCTGGAGGTTGGGGTAAATACCTTCCTTGAGGGTATGGAAGAAGTGCAACGCCTTCCTGAGGGTGTCCAGAAGCGTGCGCAGCTTGCCAAGAGACAGTATGTCGATGGATGCGTTCTTGCCGATGGGTTCCAGAAATGGAATTGCGTCTATGTACCCTGCCGTGGGGAAATTCTCCTCGAACATCAGGATAAGGCGCATTTCATCCGTCAGGAGATGCCTTCGCATTATTGCGGCATCGTCAGTGGAGAATTCTTCTTCCTGCACGCGTGCAGCGGCATATTCCGTGGAACAGCGGGCTTCGATTGCCGCCCTTACTTTGTCAAATCCCAGTTTCGCTTCCAGCCTCGGGTCCATCTACTTCTCCTCCTTCGTCATCATCGAACCCAGGAGCTGCCTCAGCTCCTTCATATCCTTGACCGTTTGAATCTCACCTGCCCTTACAAAGCTCACATGGCCGGTTTCCTCCGACACCACTATTACGTCCGCGTCTGTGTCTTCAGTGAGACCGATTGCCGCGCGGTGGCGCATTCCGTAATGCGCGGGGATGTCAGTACGGTTGGTCATTGGAAGCTGGCAGCGGGCGGCAGCTATGTGGTCGCCCACTATTATCATGGCGCCGTCGTGCAGGGGGGAATTCTTGAAGAAGATATTCATTATCAGACGGCGGTTTATGTCGGCTTCGAACATGTCGCCGCTGCTCATGTATTTCTCCATCGACGACTTGTGCTGAAGCACTATCAAGGCGCCTGTCTTTTCGGCCGACATTGCACGCACTGCCTCCCCAAGTTCTTCGGCGCTGCGGCTGCCCATCTGCTCCTCCTTTATGCCCATGATACGGTTGAAAAACTGGCCGCTTCGCCTGGCGAGGCCCGACTGGACGGCCATACGGTTGAGCATGTGGCGAATTTCAGGCTGGAACAGAATGATAATGGCAAGCACACCGACGTCCAGCAGGGCGTTCAGGAGGGCCGTCATCATGCGCATATTCAAAGCCGAAACCACGGCCTGCGCTATTACCAGCACAACCAGTACCAGGACTATATTCAGGATTGAGGAGTCTCCCCTGATGCTGCGGAACAGTAAAAAGATGATGGTGGCCACCATGACGATGTCCAGCAAATCCACCAGGGTGAAACTGAGGAAAGAGAATATGCCAAGTACTTGCACCATATCCGTGCAAAGATACAAGGAATCCTGCAATTTGGCAAAAACTTAGCGCAGGATATCGTTAAGAATGCTGGAGGCAGCTTCGCGCGCGCCTTCACCGGGCCCCTGGATTACCAAGGGATAAGGATGGAAAGCGCTGCGGATTATGATGGCGTTTTCGGTACCTCTGAGATAGTATGAGGGGTGGCCCGGGGAAACGCTCTTAAGACCGATTCTCGCCAGATAGTTGCCGTCGATGCCTTTTTTGAGGCTGGCCACGAAGCGGAGACGCTGGCCTCTGGATGCGGCCTCATCGGCCTTGGATGCTATCATGTCTTCGCTTGTCTCCAGAGCATTGAAAAACTGAGTCAGGGTGCCATGGAATGCCTCTTGAGGGATAATTGGCTCCACCTTTACGTCGGCCTCTTCCAGCTTTACGCCGGCTTCCCTGGCAAGGATGAGGAGCTTGCGGAGTGCGTCCCTGCCGCCAAGGTCCATTCTGGGATCTGCTTCCGTGAGACCGGCTTCCTGGGCCTTTTTCAGAAGGCTTGCGAAACTCTCCCGTCCGGGGATGTAGTCCCCTAGTATCTGGTTAAGGGTGCAGGAAACCACGGCTTCGATGGAAAGGATTTCGTCCGAACTGTTGGCACCTTTGGCTATTGAGTCCAGAACAGGCATCGCAGCGCCAACGGTGGTTTCGTACCTTAACGGCGCCCCGTTTTCCAGAGCAGCAGCATGCATGGCTGCAAACTCCGGATACGGCACCGCGAACGAGCGGCGGTTGGACGAAACTATACCGATCCCCGCCCTTAACAGCTCCTCGTAGCGCTTGTACAGGGTTTCGCTGTCCGTGCAGTCCACGAAAATGGAGCCCTTCGGCGCCTGGGATATCACCTCGGCGATGTAGTCCATCTGCCCGGGATCCTCGTTCAATGCTCCGCCCTTCAACCCGAGTTCCAGGCTCTCGTCAGTGCGTATTTCTGTTCCCTTTTGACCCAGTTCCGGATTACCGTCCAGATCTATTGCGAACTGTCGGCTGTTTGCACGGCCCACGATTCTGAGCCGTTTTCCGGTTCTGGCCGCAACGCTTTCCCTGGTGTCTTTGACCATGGCAGCAAGCGCCTTGGCAACCGCCCCGTCGCCGGCAATAAACAGCGGAATCTCCTTTACCGGCAGTTCCTCAAAAAATGCACGATGCAGAGCCCTCAGTGACTGATCCAACACACCCTCACGGACCTGAATCTCCAGCCCCGCCTCGTTTTCAGCCATTCCCACGGCCTTAATCCCGGCCTCCTTCAGCGCCTCCGCCGCTAACGTCATACCCGCCTCTCCTTCGGCCGTTCCTCCAAGAGATTCTCTCGGCCCTGAAGGGCCTCGGAATGACAATGACGTCATATCGAGCGACGACCTTTCTGTCATACCGAGCGACGACCTTTCTGTCATACCGAGCGAAGCGAGCGTATCTCCTGATACAACAGTGACCTTCCCCCCGTCAGACGCAATGCCGACCCAGTCCGCATCGTCCTTGAAATCACCGATCACCGTGTACTTCCCTTCCGGAGCAAAGGTGTTGCGAATCTCAATATCTATCCCGGCCGCCATCGCGGGGGCAACCGTCGGGGCGTACAGCACCTTCGCACCGTTTTCGGCCATTGTCTTTGCGGCAAGATAACTCATGCGCGGAATTGTGCGGGCCTGCGGAACCTGCTTGGGATTGGCCGTCATGATGCCAGGGACGTCGGTCCATATCTGGAGGCTTTCGGCCTTCACCGCAGCAGCGTAAAGCGCTGCGCTGTAGTCGGAACCTCCTCGGCCCAGGGTGGATATCTTGCCCTGCGCGTCACGGCAGATGAATCCGGGGGCAACATATAATCCCGCACCGTTCACGGCTGCATTTATGTTGTCGTAAGTGTCTGATTCGTTGTTCTTTACCACAAGCTCGCGGGAATCAAGCCACTTTGCCTCATAGCCTTCCTCGCAGAGCTTGCGATATAAAATCCGTGTCGAAAAAATCTCGCCGTACGTAACACGTTCATCCTCTGGGGCTTCCTTCATTTCCCGGAAAAGTGCTTCTGTTTCAGCACTCACCTTCCCACACTCTTTACCCGTAAAGAGCCTGCGCACGATAGCCAGATGCCTTTTTCGCATCTCTTCGATGCCCTCGGCCGTACCCTGCAGCAGCGCATCCGTGCAACCGCTTATTGCCGAACTCACCAGAATGACAGTACCCTTTCCTGCTTCTTTTTCAACTATGTCCAGGACCCGCGACATGGCCGTAGCCGACGCCACCGACGATCCTCCGAATTTCAGAACTCTAAACATGATTGCAAATATAATCAACTAAATTGTGATTTGCACAACCGACGAACGGCCTCGGGCACGTTTTGGCCTGTTTTCTTGCCCTTCGCCGTCGAAGTTTACGGCGAAGGGCACGTTTCGGGCCCATTTCTTTCCCTTCGTCGTCTCGTTACCGGGTACTAAAGCACACTTTCTGCTTTTATCCCCATATTCCGTACTTTACCCCCTTACTTTCCCCTGCCTAAAGCACACTTTCTGTCCTGGCCCCAACATTTTGTGCTTTACCCACCTCATTGCCCCTCCCTAGAGCACACTTATCGCCCCCGTTTCCATATCCTGTGCTTTAGCAGCTTGTTGCGTGCCAGGTCTGAGGCCTGAACGTCGCAGGTCTGCGGGCGAAGACACGCTATTTACACCAAAAGGGCCGTTTTTGTGTAAATGCCGTTTCCATGGTCACGCTGATTACGCAAAAAGTGGCGTTTTTGCGTAAAGGCGGCCTCCTTTGGGGGAATATTTACAGCAGTTCGGAGAACTCGTGGATGCCGGTGAGGCCTTCGGTGAGGAGGGCGGCTGTGACAGCGCCTTTGGCGAAGCCTTCGCGGGAGAAAGCCTCGTGGCGAAGGGTGAGTTTGTCGCACTCAGATGTAAGCGTAAGTGTGTGAATGCCTGCCACTTCGCCTTCACGGACGGATGTAATTTCGGGGCTTACGCCAAGCTCGGCCTCAACTAAGGCGGCCAGAGATTTGGCGGTCCCGGAAGGGGCGTCCAGTTTGTGGATGTGGTGGACTTCTTCGATATCGGCCTTGTAGCCGGTCCCTTTAAGGATTTCGGAAGCCTTTTTCACAGCGGCAAAAAGCGCATTCACGCCGAGCGAGAAGTTGGAGGCGTATATCATGGGCGTTCCCGCATCGGCAAAAGCTTTAAAGACTTCGGCCTTGATGTCCGTCCATCCGGTTGTGCCGATGACCGCCGCCTTGAAATGCCTGGCTATGAAGGGGTAATTGGCGCGGAATGCGTCGGGGGTTGTGAAGTCGATGCACACGCATTCGCGGGCAATTGCAGGATCGGTTCCGCAGATGTCTTCACTGGCGGCGACCAGCTCCAAACCCCTGGCTTTCAGTTCCTTCTCCACCATGTGGCCCATCTTGCCATAGCCGCTGATTATAAGTTTCATACTATCAAAAATTTTTTCGATTAAAAAAATTTGTGAGAGTATGATAGCCGTTCGCTATCGCTCACTCTCACGATGAAAAATGTTTGATTTATTCGCTTGAACGAAAAATCAAAATTTTTCATGTTCGGTTTCATAATCCTTCGAACATTTTAACGTAAAGATTCACGGCCTCCTCAAGGTCCTTCAGAAGTACTTGCTCGTCGGGCCGATGTGCAGTGAATATGCTTCCCGGGCCGCAGATAGCCTTGTGCTCAAAATTTGAAAGGTGCGGAGCATCGCTGCCGAAGGCCACTGGTGCGGCCTCGAACCCATTGATAGTGAAGTATTTGGACGGTGTATCCCCACCGATAGCCTTAACTTTGGGATTATCACCCTGCGCCGCCATCCATTCCTGCACGGCCTTATGCGAGCTGAATGTCGTACGGAAATAAAGCCTGCAGCTAAGCTCCGGCGAAAGGATATTCTGCGGGTTATCGCTGCAAAGCTTCCCTATGTTCCAGGTGGTTTCCCCGAGTTCCAGATCGATGCCGAAGTCGGTGGCTTTCAGTTTGTTATAGAATTCCACGAAAGCATCTACGGCACTTTCTCCATGCTCCGGATATCCGGAATGGAAGGCCTTTCCGGTGAAGCAAAGCTCATACGACTGCGTGCCCTTGGCGGCACTTACCATCTTGTTTCCGGTGGGCTCACCAACTATAAGATAAGGTGCACGGAAGGACGTTTTTGCAAAAGCCTTTGCGCCCCATGAACCGGTTTCCTCACCCGCAAGAAGCAGCAGGCCGAAACCATCTTTTCCCCTGGCCTCCAGTTCTTTACATGCCGAATACATTGCAAGGATCTGCCCTTTTGCATCGCAGGAACCACGACCGTGAACGGCATCTGCAGTGAATGTGGGCGGGATATAAGGCAGCACGGTGTCCATGTGAGTGCAGAAAACCAGCTTCGGCTCCCCCCATTTCAGGAAAAGGTTAAGGGTGCCGTCGCCCACTTCCATAAGCTCCTTTGAAGGGGCCGACAGCGTCTCATACAGCCACAGGGCCACTTCACGTTCCTTTCCGGAAGTGGAATCGAAGGACAGCAGTTGTTTGAAGAGGTCTAAATTCATGGGATACACTCGCTTCGCTCGGTATGACAAAAATGTGGTTGGTATGACAAAAAAGGTCGCTCGGTATGACAAAAAGGTGGTTGGTATGACAAAAAATGTCGCTCGGTATGACAAATCTATGCCGTAATAAACCCTTTAGCCAGAAGATATTGGGCAATCTGGACGGCGTTGGTGGCAGCGCCTTTGCGGATATTGTCGCTGACGCACCAGAGGTTCATGCCGTTCTCAACAGAAGGGTCGCGGCGGATCCGGCCCACGAAGACCTCGTCCTTGTCCCAGGCATTGATGGGCATGGGATAGACGTTGTTCGCAGGGTCGTCCTGAATCACGACGCCAGGCATATCGGCCATCAGTTTCCTGGCCTCGTCAAGGTCGAAAGGACGGTGGAATTCCAGGTTCACGCTCTCCGAATGGCCACCGCGCACCGGTACGCGGACCGTTGTGGCGCTTACGGCGATGGATGGGTCGCGGAGAATCTTGCGGGTTTCGTTCACCATCTTCATTTCCTCCTTGGTGTAGCCGTCGGGCAGGAATGAGTCGATATGGGGAAGGATATTCATGTCGATAGGATGCGGGAACTTGGTGCCGCTGCCGCCTGCCCGTTCCGCCTCCAGCTGCTCGATCCCCTTTTGGCCGGCACCGGTCACGCTCTGGTAAGTACTTACTACTATGCGCTTTATGCCATAGGCCTTATGCAGAGGCGCGAGAGGCAGAACCATCTGGATAGTGGAGCAATTGGGATTGGCTATGATGTAATCCGACGGGGTCAGGACATCGGCATTGATTTCCGGAACCACCAGTGGCACTTTCGGTTCCATGCGCCAGCAGGACGAATTGTCCACCACATAGCAGCCGATAGCCGCAAACCTGGGCGCTAACTCGCCGGACACGGTCCCGCCGGCACTGAATATTGCGAGGGCCGGTTTCTGCGCGATGGCCTCATCGGCACTTATCACCGTCCACTCCCTGCCCTGGAACTTCACTTTCTTGCCCCAGGACCGGGACGATGCCACCGGCAACAGTTCCGTCACCGGGAAGTTCCTCTCTTCCAGCACTTCCAGCATCTTCGAGCCAACCAGGCCCGTAGCTCCGACAACTGCGACTTTCATTATCTTTTACCTTAATAAATCTTCCAGGTGAATACTGCCTTCGGTTTTGGCGTCGCGGTACTTGACGATGACGGGGCAGTAGAGGTGCACGCCGCTGTCCAGGGGCTTGCCGCGGCGGATAATGGGTTTGGAACCGCTCACAACCACGGCGCCGCGGGGAACAACCACCCGGCCGTCCGGGGTACGGGGCACGAAGGCCTCTTTGGTGGCGTCGAAAATAGCTGTCGATGAAGTAATTATGACACCGGAAGCAATTACTGCGCCCTCTTCTACTATAGTGCCTTCGTAGATGCCGCAGTTGCCGCCCACGAACGCGCCGTCCTCGATGATGGTGGGAAG
>CAMOIT010000050.1 GCA_946616285.1 uncultured Bacteroidales bacterium
AGGGACGCCTCCACATCATGGGCGAAATGCTCAAGACCATCCCCGAACCCCGCGAAGACTACAAGCCCTTCGTTCCCCGCATGGTCCAGATCGAGGTTGCTTCCGAGTTTATCGGCGCAATTATCGGCAAGGGCGGCGAAACCATCCAGGGCATGCAGAAGGAATTCGGCACCGTCATCACCATCGAGGAAGTGGACAACGGCGACGGCACCACCAAGGGTGTTGTGGATATCTTCGGCACCGACAAAGCCGCCATGGATGCAACTCTCGAGCGCATCAAGGGCATCTGCGCAGTTCCCGAGGCCGGCCAGGTATACCACGGCAAGGTAGTCTCCATCCTGGAATTCGGCGCCTTCATCGAGATTCTCCCCGGCAAGGAAGGCCTGCTGCACGTGAGCGAAATCGCATGGAACAAGACCGACAAGGTAGAGGATGTCCTGAAGGTAGGTGACGAAGTTGACGTGAAGCTTCTTGAGATTGACGCCAAGACCGGCAAGATGCGCCTTTCCATGCGCGCACTGCAGGAGAAGCCCGAAGGCTACGTGGAACCCGCCAAGCGCGAAAGAGGTCCCCGCAAAGAGGGCGATCGCAAGGAAGGTGACCGCAAGCCCCGTCGCGACGGCGACCGCCGCAGGGACGAGCGTCCCCGCCACGAAGGCGGTGAGCGCCGCGAAGGTCCCCGCAAGCCCCGCTTCTCGGACGAAGAGCCCAAAGGCAACGAGCCCGACGTGTTCTAACGTCTCAGGTCCGAGGCTTTTGCGTCGCAGGTCCGAAAAAAATCCGTCATCTGCAACGCAAATCGGCCCTATAGAACATATAGTGTCGCAGGTCAGCAAAAAATAACGGACCTGCGACATTTTTTCGTATCTTTGGGGTATGAAACGAATCTTTACCTTACTTGCCATACTGTGCTGCCTGAACGCATTGGCACAGGAATACGGCGTAGTGAACATATCCGTGTGCAACATGCGGCGTACCGCGGACTTTGAGGCCGAAATGGTTTCTCAAGCCCTGCTGGGAACTCCGGTACATGTTCTGGAAGTGGCCGAAAACGCATGGCCGCAAATTCAGACGCCGGACACTTACACCGGATGGGTGCACTATGCTGCCGTTACCCGCATGACAAAGGAGGAGTATCATGCCTGGAATACCGCGCCGAAGGTGGTTGTGACGGCACTCTGTGGCCTGGTTCACCGGGAGGCTTGCGAAAAGAGCGCCACAGTGTCAGATGTGGTGGCTGGAGACAGGCTCAAGTATCTGGGGAAGAAGGGCTGCTGGCTGCAGGTCGGCTTCCCGGACGGACGGAGCGGCTGGCTGGATTCTAAGACGGGAATGACGGAAGAAAAGTGGCGGAAAGGCCTTTCCACCGACGTTCAGGACATCCTGGCAACGGCCCGAAGTTTCCTTGGTTTTCCCTACCTCTGGGCCGGGATGTCGCCTAAGGGCGTGGACTGCAGCGGCTTTGTTCGGGCAGTGTTTTTCATGCACGACATCATCATTCCCCGTGATGCCGGTCCGCAGAGCCGAGTGGGTGAACGGATTTCAGACCGGGAAGCACTGGAGCCCGGAGATCTGGTTTTCTTCGGCAAGTACAGGGAGGACGGAAGCCCCCGCGTGTCGCATGTGGGTTTCTACCTGGGAGACAATCGCTTCATCCATTCACAGGGGCTGGTGCGCATCAGCAGCTTCGACCCGGCCGATTCCTATTACGATGCACAGAATACGGGCCGATACCTTTTCGGCGGGCGTGTGCTGCCTTATATCGACAAGGAAGATGGCTTGACGACGACTTTAAGTAATTCATACTATGCAGAATAGACGCGATTTCATTAAGACCGCGGGACTGGCCGCCGTGGGTGCCGGGCTCCTGGCTTCATGTGGAAGCGGGCCGAAAAAGTTCAATATCGGCCACGGCGGCACTTCCCGTATTCAGCTGAAGTATTTCCCCTACGAACTGCAGCTGGCGCACGTTTTCACCGTGGCGTCATATAGCCGAAAGACCACGCCTGACGTACAGGTTGAGATTACCTGGGAAGGCGTCACCGGCTACGGCGAGGCCTCCATGCCGCCCTACCTTGGGCAAAGCGTGGAAAGCGTCTGCAACTTCCTGTCGAAGGTGGACTTGTCCCAATTCGCCAATCCTTTCTGCCTGGAGGATATACTGGCATATATCGACAGCCTCTCCCCCGGCGACTCTGCCGCCAAAGCAGCCGTTGACATCGCCCTGCACGACCTTGTGGGCAAACTTATCGGCCAGCCGTGGTACCGGATATGGGGCCTGGATGCAGCCAAGGCACCTTCGACCACATTTACCATTGGTATCGACACGCCCGAAGTCGTTCGCGAAAAGACGCTGGAGGCAGCCGGGAAGTTCAATATACTTAAGGTGAAGGTAGGGCTGTCCTCGGACGAAGAGATGATTAACGCTATCCGTTCCGTCACTTCCGTTCCCCTTGCAGTAGACGCCAACCAGGGCTGGAAAGACCGTTCGGCGGCCCTTGACGAGTTATTCTGGCTCAAGGAACAGGGCGTAGTGATGGTGGAGCAGCCCATGGCCAAGGAGCGCATCGACGACATCGCATGGCTCACCGAGCACTCTCCCCTCCCCATCTTTGCCGACGAAGCCATCCAGCGTCTGTGCGACGTTCCGTCCATGAAAGGCGTGTACGACGGAATAAACATCAAGCTGATGAAATGCACCGGCATGCGCGAAGGCTGGAAGATGGCCCAGATGTCCCGCGCCCTTGGAATGAAAGTAATGGTGGGCTGCATGACCGAAACCTCCTGCGCAGTATCCGCCGCAGCCCAGCTCTCCCCTTACGTGGACTTCGCCGACCTCGACGGCAACCTCCTCATCTCCAACGACCGCTTCGACGGAGTCAAAGTCGTGGACGGCAAGCTTGTTTTACCCGACCGCCCCGGCATCGGCGTGGCTCCGCTGTAATACGCTCCAATCAGTTCCGTGACGCCAGTACAGGTGCCATAGTGCCCGATTTTCATTCAGACGTTGCACAGTCCGAATTTTTTCGTAACTTTGCAGTCCCAATCCGGTGAGTTGTCCGAGTGGTTGAAGGAGCCTGCCTCGAAAACAGGTTAGCGTGCGAGCGCTACGGGGGTTCGAATCCCTCACTCACCGCAAAAAAGGAATGGCATCGCAGCGTCAGCTGCGGTGCTTTTTTGATGGATGGGCCGTTGAAAGCTTGCTTTCATAAGGGCCAGCCAGCGAAAAAGCACCAGGAGTCACGAAGTGACACCGATGCCATTCTATGCTTTGCAGGGCCCCTCCGGCGAGGAGGAAGGGATGTGACTGCCGCAGGCAGGCAAATCCCCCGCGGCGAGCGGGCATGGATGTCGCCGAAGGCGAAATCCCGTGTTGAGTGAGCCCCCATGGCGCAGGTCCAATTTCACCCTACTGCACCACTCACATTAATGACCTGCGCCATGCAGCCGCGATTCAAGTCACTAGAACACTTGCGATTATCGTCTTTTATTGCTATATTTGCATATCATAGTATATAAAATATACCATGATACACTTGTTTTATACAATATAGTATGGAATATCGGCTGGACAATTACACTAGAAATCCGCAATTTCTGCTGGACCGCATGGCGGCCAACTGCAAGGCCCGCAGGCTGGAGAAGGGATACAGCAGAAGAACGCTGGCCGACTTAACCGGCGTTCCGGCTCCCACAATAGAGCGTTTTGAGAGGACGGGGAGGATATCCCTGGAATCCTTCTGCCGGATTGCCGTCCTGTTCGATTATTTTGACGAGATGGCTGCTCTTCTGGACCATACTAAATACACCACTTCTCAGGAGCTGGAAACAATTAACAAAAACCACGACAGAAAGAACGGACGATAATGGTTGATGTAAAAAAGATTCATGTGCTATACCGAGGCTTACCGGTAGGAATCCTTCAAATGGATCCCTCCCGGGGCGTGTGTGTCTTTGAGTACGACAAGTCCTGGTTGGCCGAAGGCTTCTCCCTGTCTCCCACTGAGCTACCTCTCCAAAGTGGTCTTTTCTATGCCGATAAAGATAAACTGGGTGGAGTATTCGCCACATTCGAGGACAGCCTGCCTGACGGATACGGCTTGTACCTTCTGGACCGGATTCTCCGCAAACAGGGCTCTTCCCTTCAGGGACTCACACCCCTGCAGAGGCTTTCCATCATCGGTAGCGGCGGAATGGGTGCCCTCACCTTCCAGCCGGTTATGACGGGCTTCCAGGCCCAGGAGGAGCTGGAAGGAGAACAGCAACTTGACTTTTTGCAGGAAGAGGCCCTTAAGGTGCTTTCTGAGAAATCAGGCGGGGATGCCTCCCTACTGTACTACAATAGCGCCAACTCTGGCGGGGCACGGCCCAAAACGGTCATGAGGTCCCGGGACAGCTCCCACTGGCTGGTCAAGTTCCGGCACACCTATGATCCATTGGACATAGGCAAAACGGAGCTTTTGTACATGCAAACTGCCAGGGAGTGCGGAATCACTATCCCGCGAATCGGCCTTGTACGGGATAAGTATTTTGCCATCGAACGCTTCGACTATGCTCCAGACGGGCAAAGGGTCCACGTCCTTACGGCATCGGCCCTTCTGAAGACGGATTTCCGGAATCAGGACGTTGATTATACCAATCTGCTGGCTCTCACGGGTTATCTTACGCAGGATCCCGTACAGGTGGAGGAGATGTTTCGGAGGATGGTGATGAATCTGGTAGCTGTGAACAAGGACGATCACGCCAAGAATTTCTCCTTTATTTGTGATGCTGGGAAATGGTCTTTGGCCCCGGCCTACGACATCACCTACTCCCCTGCCGGTTCCAACGGCGAACACGCCACTTCACTCTTTTACAATGGGAATCCGGGGCTGGACCTGGTCCTGAAGGCCGGAACGGGAATCCGCATTCCTGAATCCCGTTGCCTGGAAATCATCAGGACAGTCCAGTCCACCTGCGAGAAGAATCTTCCCGTTTTAGCAAAGCTAATATTTTGATTCTGCGAAATCACGCGAAGTATGGTTCCGGTGAGTGGTCCCCCAAATAGCCCATTTGTGTGAAATAAAGAAGGGTGCGGTATTGTTTAAGGATGAACGTATCGCTGGCTTCACGTCCCAAGAGCTTGGACAATTCATTGATTGCTACCAGGAGATGTTCGGCCTGAAAAAGCCGCTTGTATATCTGGACGAGATTCAGAATATTGATGGCTGGGAAAAGTTTGTACTTCGGCTCGCTTCGAAGATTACTTTTACAATACCGGTTTGGAAATGGTTGCTAATGTAGTCTAATTACTTTTTAGGTATGGTAACGGGTGTACTAACTGACATGCAGAAGCATAGAGACAGAATCCCAAATGAGTCAAATCGGTCAAAAAAGGCCAAAAACGACCGATTTGAGTTCACGGCCATTTTGCTTATATTTACATCATGAAACGCATCATCACATTCTTAATGACACTTGGCCTTCTGATGGTCCCAGCCACATTAAAGGCCCAGAAGGATTCCACAAAGGTTAACCAGATTACGGTAGGACTGAACCTCCTTGCCCACGGGGAATTGTGCGTGGGGGGGCTTCCGGCCGACAATGACGAGACCGACGAGGACATGTCGGCCTTCCTGATGGGTCGACTGCGGCTGAATGTGGGGTATACACGCCCCTATTTGGAAATCAAGGCCACTATCCAGAACCTGGCCATCTGGGGCATGAGCGGGAACACCGCGCTTAGCCTGTACGAAGGCTGGGCGAAGATGACGGCGCCCTGCGGAATCTTTGCGCAGGTTGGCAGGATTGCGCTTTCATACGACGACGAGCGTATCATCGGCCCTAACGATTTTGCTGCCGCTTCCAACACGCACGACGTACTGCGCATCGGATATGAAGGTCACGGGCACAAGGTTCACGCCATATTGGGCTACAACCAGAACGGGGAAAACGTGTACGCCAGTTCCTATTACGTGAACGGCGCACAGTATTACAAGAACCTGCAAACGCTGTGGTATCACTACGATTTCCCCACACTGGGAGCTTCGATCCTATTTATGAACATGGGCCAGCAGGCAGGAACCAAAGGTTATGAAACCAATCCACCCCGCACCGTTTATCAGCAGCTGCTGGGCGGCTACGTCAAGTGGCATCCCAAGTATCTGTCCCTGGAAGGAGCCTACTACAAACAGTGGGGACAAACAGTGAACTATGATATGGGCGCACTTAAACTGGATGCCTGGATGGCCAGTGCCAAAGCTACGGTTCCTGCGTCGAAGCAGGTAGAGCTCACGGCCGGATACGACTACCTGAGCGGTGACAGTTACGTGCCTGTGCCGGCCCCCGGCGGCCTGGGCATGATCCGGCACGACGTACTGCGAGGCTTCACTCCCCTGTACGGCTCACGCACCAAGTTCTACGGCATGATGGACTATTTCTATACAAGCGCCTACATCAATGGCTTAACGCCGGGCCTGCAGAATGCCTTTGCGGGAGTGAGCTGGAAGCCGGGAAAATTCAGCGGCGCCCTCACCTATCACTATCTGGCCGTGGCTACGGATCTGGAGAAACTCAGCCGCACACTGGGCCACAGCGCAGAAGTGCAGCTGAGCTACAGTTTCACAAAAGATATCTCCCTTTCAGTGGGCTATACCATGATGCACGGCACTGAAACCATGGACCGCCTGAAACAGGGTAAAGGCAGTCCATTCGCCCACTGGGGCTGGTTTTCGCTTGTGGTTTCCCCCGATATCTTTACCGGGAAGTGGTGACTACCGCACTATAAACAGCGTGCTGAAACCCGAAATGTCAAATACCTGACGGACGGGCGGCGTGGTGCCAACCACCGTAACCCTTCCACCCGTCGGCATGATTGACTGGGCCAGGGCAAGAATTACACGAAGTCCGCGGGACGCAATGTAAGTGAGCCCGGTCATGTCAATTTCCACCTTAAGGCCCTCCTTACCCATAAGGGGGGCTATTTCTTTCTGAAAAGCCTCACTTGTAACGGAATCCAGTTCGCCGGTAACGGCAACGACGGTTTTCCCGTCCAGTTCTTTTATATCGACTGTCATAATAATACCATTATTTTAATTTGCCCTAAAGTAGCCCAGGCTGCGGAGCATGTCGAAGATCATGTCGATGTACTCACGCGAAGTCTGGTTCCAGCTGAAGCCCAGGCGGTGCAGCAGCACCTGCATGGTATAGCTGGTTGACGGAGGAATCGTAAGAGTTTCCAGGGAGCCGCCGGCTTCGGCATAGGCCAGGAGGGCGGAAAGCTGCTGGGATTGTGATAAGAGTGAGGTCATAATATGCGAATTGTCAATATTGCTATATCATCGTTCTGGGAAGCATGGCCCCTGAAAGTGCGAAGCTTGTCCAGCAGCGACTCGCAGGTCTGAGCGGCGTTGCCGTAATCGTGCCGGGCCCACTCCAGGAGGGCCCTGTTCGAGAAGACATGCGCCATGCGCGCCGCTCCCAGAGTGAGAGCAATGAAGACTGCAAATGCAATCAGGACACTGGCGCGCAATGTTTTTTTCATACTTACTCCTTAACTTGGAAAACAGCGATTGCAATGAGGGCTGCAGGGGCTGCAAAGCGTATGAGGAAGATGGCCGTCTTAAGCAACCAAGCGGGGATATGGAGCGTCCCGCCGTTGGAGAGTTCGTCAAACACTGCTTTTCTGCCAAGTTTCCAGCCAACGAAAATGACGAACAGAAGGCCGCATATGAGCATCAGGAAATTGGCCGACAGGAAGTCAAACAGGTCGAAAATATTCCTGCCGAGAATAGTCCAGCCATCCAAGGGGCCTATGGAAAGGGAGCATAGGGCACCGAGCACCAAGATAAGGAGGAAAACCACAGCAACGGCAACTTTCCGCTTCATCTTGAATTCTTCTATGCAGAAGGCTACAATCACTTCCAGGATAGAGATGGACGACGTGAGGGCGGCCAGAATCAGGGCCAGGAAGAATAAGATGGCGATAACCCCGCCCATAGGCATCTGACTGAAGATATGCGGGAGGGTAATGAAAACAAGGTCGGGGCCTTCGCCGGGGCTGATGCCGAACGCAAACACGGCCGGCATTATGGCGCATCCGGCAATGAGGGCGAATACTGTATCGGCCGCGGCAGTCTGGGCGCAAAGGGATATGATATTGGCTTCCTTTTTAACATAAGAAGCATAGGTGATAACCATGCATGAGCCCAGCGACAGCGAGAAGAATGACTGCCCCAGCGCTGCCAGGAAGGTTTCTGACGTCACTTTGGACCAGTCCGGCATGAAAAGGTAGTCCATGCCGGGGCCGCTTCCGGGCAGCGTCATGGAACGCACTGCGATGCCTATTACTATGAGAAACAGCAGCGGCATCATTACTTTTGAAAACTTCTCGATACCGTTCTGCACACCCGCAATCACAATGCCGGCAGTTAATCCCAGGAAGATGGTATGGCATAGAAGCGGGCGCCATACTGATGTGGAGAAGCCGGAAAACATGGTTTTCAGGGCTTGGTCGTCTCCAGTGGTAAAATCAAAACAAACGGCCTTATAAAGGTATTCCAGCCCCCAGCCGCCGACTACCGAGTAGAACGACAGTATGAAGACGCAGCAGATCACGCCCAGCACTCCGGCAATGCCCCAGCGGGTGCCTGGAGCCAGCTTTTGGAAAGCCTTGCGGGCACTGGCATGGCTCCGCCGGCCGATGATAAACTCGGCAAGCATTACCGGAAGGCCGGCAAGAATTACGAAGCCCAGATAGATAAGAATGAAGGCAGCACCGCCGTTCTGACCCACCAAGTATGGAAAACGCCATAAATTACCCAGCCCAACGGCCGATCCGGCCAGGGCCACCAGCACGCCGAACGAGCTGGCAAACGAGTCGCGTTTCGATGGTTGATTATTTGCCGTCTTCATAGAGCGTTTATCCATAAGTCTTGTAAAGATACATTTTTTTATGCTAATTTAATAAAAAATTACCGACCGCATGCACGCATTCGGGAAATCCCAAATTCGTGCATGGTTTGTGATTATTTTTTGTAATTTTGCGTATTATGAAACATGCATTGACCATACTTCTGCTGTGTTTGTCCCTTCAGCTTGTGGGGCAGGAAAAGGAATTCCTCTGGCCCGAAGGCAGGATGCCCGACGCCCAGGGCAGCCAGATTGCGGCCATGACAAACGTGTCCCGCGCAACGGGATTCAATCCTGATGAGTATAGGATACCGTATCTGGAATGGTTCGAGGTTCCGGACCCGTCGGTTGACAACGACGTGTGCATGATCCTAATATCCGGAGGCGCGTACAACAGCACCTGCGACGTCAAGCTCATCGACCAATGGCACAAGCGGTTCACGGAGCTGGGCGTGCAGTGCGTGAATTTCGTCTACCGTACGCCTCGTCCGGAGGGACTTCCCATATACCAGACGGCCTGGGAAGACGGGCAGAGAGCGGTCAGGATGGTCAGGAGCGAAGCAGCCCGCCGAGGTTTCGACCCGGAAAAAATCGGCGTAATTGCAATGTCGGCAGGGTCTCACCTGGGCCTTTTGCTGGCTACGAGCTCGCAGACGCCGGCTTATCAGCGCATAGATTCTATTGACGATATTTCCTGCCATATCAACTGGGGCATACTGAACGCGCCGGCATACGTCACTACCGACGGAGAACTGGGCATCAAGGCCACCAGGGAGGGGTACGGCCCCGACGTTGCGCTCAGCAGCATTTTCCGCTTCGACGAAAAGACCTGCCCGCTGAGCCTGCATCATGGTGGAAAGGACCCCTACTCCCCTAACGGCTCCACCCTTATTTACAGGCAACTCCGGCGGATGGGTATTCCCGCCGAACTGCACCTGTACCCGGACAAGGGGCACGGGGCTTATGGACTGGAGCGAAGCATAGAATTCATGACGCAGATGGGCTTCATGGGGCCGCTGAAGCCGGAAGAGAAGCTTCAGGACCGCTTTGCATCCGATGCGGACCGGGCAGAGGTCATACGCGAGGATGTCTGGCCCGAAGGCAGGATGCCCGACGCCCAGGAGCATCAGTGCACGCCATATATGGAATGGCACATACCTGTTAATAGAACCACCGACGCCATACAGATTATTTATTCCGGAGGATCTTATGAAAACAACAAGCCGGACGGTTTTGAGGTGGCGCCGGCCAGACGTTACCTTAATGCTTTGGGTGTCACCGTAGTAACCTTGAAATACCGTACTCCCCGTCCGGAAGGGCTTTCCAAGCATACTACCGCATGGCAGGACCTGCAGAGGGCCATCCGCATAGTCCGCAGCGAAGCACCCGGCCGCGGCCTCAACCCCGACAAGATCGGCATCATGGGTTCATCGGCCG
>CAMOIT010000051.1 GCA_946616285.1 uncultured Bacteroidales bacterium
ATCGACGATCCCGATAATCCTTTGGACACACTGATCCGTTATGAGAACGGCCGGAAACGCTGTACCAAACCGTCTTTCCACATGTCAGTCAATCCTGGGAAGAATGATAACATGACGGACGAGAAGATTGTGGCTTTTACCCGCGAATTGATGGCAGGTCTGGGCTATGGTGACCAGCCTGTCATCATTTTCCGTCACAACGACATCGACCGGGAACACTATCACGTGGTCTCCGTACGAGTTGATGCAAACGGAAAAAAGATCAACGATTCCAAGGAACACATCCGTTGCCAGAAACTGCTGGAGAAGCTGGCGAAAAAATATGGCTTTACCATCGGCAACGGGGAAGAGAAAAAACCGGCAGAGCATATCCCGGATCCCAATAAAGATATGGAGGCCTTTGATCAGTGGCTGGAAAAGAATCCGCCGCCGGATTTCCTGCCCGAAGATGCAGAACTGGTGGAGGACCCGCGCGTCATCTATCAGCGCTTCAACAAATCGGACGGGAATGTCAAAAAACAGATTGAGGACATCGTAAAACAGGCCATGAAATACCACTTCACCTCGATAGAGCAGTATCAGAAGTTAATGCGCCATTTCGGGGTAGCGGTGGATCTGCCAAAGAGTGTCAGGAAAATATACCTTACCTATGCCGGTATCGATTTGCATACGGGAAAAAGATGCACGGAGCCTATCCCGGAAAAACGTCTTGAGGTGCCGAACACTGAAGCTATCGTCAATCACATGGAGAAAGCCCGCAGCGTTGACAAATCGGCCGAAGAGGAGCGAATGGTCCGCATTGTGGCAAAGGCCCTGGTGGATGGGAAAGACAAGCGTGAAGTGAACGCCCTGCTTATGAAGAAGAACATCTCCATGATTGTCTCCAAAGGGAAAGATGGTCATGTGGAGAATGTCTTCTATATCGACCATGCCAAGCATACCGTCTTCAGCGGAGACCTGAAAGGCCTTCCGGTCAGTGCTGTGGAAAAGGTTCGAAGCGAGGTATGGGAAAAAGGAAAAGATGAAAAGGGAAGGCTGACGCCTTCGGAGAAGGACTCCGTCCTTCGGGAAACCGCCATGGCTGTGCTGGACGCGCTGGGATACCATAAAAGCCGCAAGCACGAGGATGACAGATACGGCCCGCGCAAAAAGCGCATTGGGCCGGGAAGAAGATAGACCGATATGGAAAAAGAAACAAAGCCTACATACACGATGTTCTTCCTCCTTTCAGGGGGAATACTCATCTTTATAATCTACTATTACGCCTATCCCATGTGGGTGGCGATGGGCCTGAGCAACTGGCTTACAGACCGGATTATCCGGAACTTCTATCTGTCCGGTACAATGGACGCCCGGATTCCGCCAAGGCTGGTGTGTCTGCTCTTTGCCTCTCTTTTTGCGCTGGTAAGAAGCGGCAATTCCAAACACACGGACTGGAAAGCTATCGCGGGTCTGATAGGAAGCGGCCTGGCGCTTTTCTTCGGCTCCTGCCTGATGCCTCCAGGCGTGGTGTTCGTCATAGCCATGCTGGCCGGATACCTGCTGTATCTGTTCGGGGCCATCGCTCTGGGCCGATTGTACCGGAGCTTTGACGGAAACCTGCCGGATTATTGGGATACCTTTCCACAGTGCGAAAAGCTCATAGAGAACCAGGACAGCATCAATATTCCCATGACCTACCAGTACAAAGGGCATCTTCACAAGGGGTATATCAATGTAGTCTCCCCACAGCGGGGAACGATGGTCCTGGGGACGCCCGGCTCCGGCAAGACGAAAAGTATCTACGGGCCCTATATCCGTGGCATGATCCAGAAAGCGTATTCCCTCTGTGTATATGACTACAAGGCGCCGGATCTTACCGAGTTAGTCCTGAATGAGTTGCTGGACAACTACGACTGTTACGAGGTAAAGCCGAAGATGTATGTGGTAAATTTCGATGATCCGCTGCATTCCCACCGCTTCAATCCCATCCACCCGCGTTATCTGGAAGACCCGATTGACTCCACGGAAATAGCTGAGCTCATCCTGAAGAACGCCAACCGGGGAGAGGAGAAAAACAGTGACTTCTTCACCCTCAGTGCCCGGTGTTACGTAGACCTGCTAATCTGGTTCCTTAAGATTTACAAGAAAGGGAAGTACTGCACTTTCCCGCATCTGATTGAACTCATGGGGCAGGACTACCGCGATGTCTTTGACATCCTCACGCGCTACGATGAGCTGGAAGTGAAGCGAAACACCTTCATGGATGCCATGAAGGACAAAGCCTTCGAGCAGCTGCAGGGGCAGATTGCATCGGCCCGTGTCCCGCTGAACCGTTTTTCCTCCAAAACCCTTTATTGGATTCTCTCGGGGGACGATTTCTCCCTGGACATCAACAATCCCGAAGAGCCCAAAATTGTCTGCATAGCCAACAACCCCCGCCGTCAGAGCATCTACGGAACAACGCTGGCCCTTATGATGTCTCAGCTCTTCAAACAGGTGAACGTGCCCGGAAAGATGCACAGCGGCATTCTCATCGACGAACTTCCTACCATCTATCTCAAAGGCCTTGACAATCTTATCGACACCGGCCGAAGCAACAAAATCGCCGTCGTCCTGGGCGCCCAGGACAAAAGCCAGCTGGTGCGGGACTACGACACAAAGGAATCCAACGTCATTTTCAACACGGTGGGAAATGTCTTCGCCGGATCCGTCAAGGGGGAAACGGCCGAGAACTTAAGCAAGTCCTTCGGCAAGGTGGAGAAGGAAAGCCGTTCCTTGCAGCAAGGAGACACATCCGAGCACCTCACCATTTCCTACCAGCTCAAGGATGTGCTCCCTCCGGATAAGATAGAAGCCCTCTCACAGGGCTCCTTCTGCGGCTATGTGGCCGATACTTACAAGCAGAAGATTCATCCGAAAGTCTTCTGTGGTGAGATTGATGCCGGTGAACCTCCCAGAAACAATTCACACGTCCCCAAACTCATTGACCTCTCAGAGGTTCAGATGCGCCTTCTGGTAGAGCAGAACTACAGGCGCATCCGTCAAGAGGTGGCGAACTTTGTTCAGGAAGAACTGAACAGAGGCTAAGCCTGTTCCTTGGGAGTGACCACAATCTTGGCTTCATACCCGAGGGCCTCGGCCATCTTTTCAAATTCAGAGATGCGGCAGTCATCCACGGCAAAGCGCGTGCTCATGCTCTGCTTGGCCATTCCACAACGGCGTGCCAGTTCAGCGATAGAGAGGTTTTCGTCCACCAGGATATCGAAGATGGGACGCAGGCGCGTTCCTTTTTTCTTTCCGGGTAAAATGTGCCGAACATTGCGGGAAATCGCCTTTTCAGCGCCTTCTGCGGCCGTTGATTTTGCCACTTTTTCGTCCTTGTTTTCCATAAAAACCGTGTGTTGAAATTTGCGTTTTATTTGGAACTTGCTTTTCTTTGCGCCAGTCAATATTTTTTGGAATCCTATCCAAATATAGAGACTAAAACAAAAATTAGCTTACTTCGTCCAATTTTCTGGGACAAATATAAGGGGAATTTTTGTAATCGCCAAAAAAAGTTAAAGAAAGATTTGAAGGGTATGTTTGACAAGCCAATTTACAATTATCCTTTGGAGAAGATTCTCGAGGCCCTGGGTGCGAAGCGCGGGGCGCAGAAGGATAAATGGTTCTCGCCCCTGAGGGATGAGAAAGACGCTTCGCTGCACATCGACAGGAAAAAGAATCTATGGTACGACTTCGGCATCGGAGAGGGAGGCACCAACGTCAAGCTGGTGCAGATGGTTCTCCGCTGCTCCAAGGCCGAGGCTGTCCATTTTATTTCCTCTCTGTCTCCGGAACTCCGCGCCATCGAGGATGCCAAGAAACAACTGAAGGAAGACACCGACGGAAAGAAAAGCCGCATTACTTCCGTAAAGGAAATAACCAGCAACTACATCGCCCGTTATCTGGAGGTGCGCAGCATCCCGCTGCGCCTGGCCCGCATTTACTGCAAACAGCTTCAGGTTTACAACCCGAAGAAGGACCAGCATTTCACCATGCTCGGCTTTCCCAACAACGCCGGAGGCTTTGCACTCAATGCGCCCAACGGCATGAAATGGACCGACAAAGCCTCCGTCACGACGCTCACGCCAACGGGCCGGATATCCTCTTCGCCCACATCGGCCAACGTCGCCGTTTTTGAAGGCTTCTTTGATTTTCTGTCCTGGCGCGTTATGCAAGGGGCCGATAAACCGGGCTGCGACACGGTCATCCTTAACTCGGTGGCCAATCTCAAGCAGGCGGCCGACTACATAGCCGCTCACGCCTCGGCCAGTTGCTTTCTGGACAATGACAAAGCCGGGGAAAAGTGTCTGAGCCAGATACAAAACTTAATGGAAGGGAAGGATGTGAAGGATATGTCGGAGCTATATCATCAGCACAAAGACCTGAATGAGATGCTTCAAGCTTCCCGGGGATATAAAGCGGGCCTGTCCCTCGGGAGGTAATGCCCATGGTTCCGGAATTACCGCCCATCTCCGAGACGGGCCGATACTCCATCTCCGCTGCCGCAAAGCTCCTGGGAATATCCCGCCCCAGCCTTTACAAACTCATAGAAAAAGGCTGGATAATCCCCAGGAAGTACAGAAATTCAAACAGGCCGTATGTCTGCGGGGCTGACATACGGCGCTGTTACTACAAGATTGTAAACTAGGCCTGGTCCTTCTTGGGCCGGCCTCTTTTCTTTTGTGCCGGTGTCCCGCAGACCGCATCAATGACCTTCCGGTTGGCATCGTCCACCTTCCGCATGTCAAAGTCAATATAGATTGAAGTAACAATCTTTTTTATCCAGGAATGCCCCATCGCCCGCCCAATCAGTTCAACGGGGATGTCCAAGGCCGATGCAACAGTCGCCCAGGTATGACGTGCCCAAGCAGACGAAAGTTTCGGGAAGAATGCATTTCCGGTCTTTTTTTGCGAAGTCGTGTAATGCAAGCCAATCTTTTTCAAAGCACGATTCATATGCTGAAGGTAATTTTTGTGATTCGTGTATCGGTCCATCGGGGAGAGGAGATACTTCTCGCCCCGATATTTTTCTATAATAGCCATCGCCTCCGGCTCTACCTTAATTGAATAAAGTTTATGGGTCTTATTACGCCGATACTCAAATCGTCCATCTACCAAGTCCTCCGGCTTTGCCGTCAGAAGATCCACCAAATTAATGCCGATAAGATAGAACTGAAGCATGAACATATCCCGATATTCTTCCTGCCAAGCCTCGCACGGATAGTTTTTCAATTTTCTAATCTTATCTAATGCAAGAGCTAATTTTTTCGTCTCCTCCAACTTAGGAAGCTTATAGTTCTCGAACGGGTAGTTGGTCGTGAGTTTGTCGCCTATCGCCTCATTGAACGTTGCCCGGATATTACGGAAGTGAATATTACGGCTATTTGCACACATCGTTAATGCAAGATGGGAATCAAACCCCATAAGCCAGTCCTTGTCAATCATATCGAACGTCAGCTTTTCCGCATTTTCATCATACTCCAATATTTTTTTCAAAGTGCGATTATATATCTCACGCGTACCGGGAGCGACACGGCTCTCCATGAACTTTCGGTAGTGGGGAAGGAAAAGACTCTTCTTGACCTCGTCCATCTTCTCTTTTTCTCTGGACTTGGTGAAGCCGGTAACCCTTTCAAGAAGCAAATTTCTGATTTCGTTCACCGTTAATTCTTCTATGTCCACCTCCTTGATAAGTCTAGCGAGATTGACATCATACTGACTTTTGGCCAAATAAGCCTCCTCAGTCTTTGCCGTCCATTTGTTTCTGGGCTCATGGGACATCGATAAAAGCGATGCCTCCCATTCTTCCTTTGTGAATCGCATACCAAGAGGAATGCGTGACGCTTTGCTTTGGTGCGCAAGATTCAGCACCAGGGGATAGACCCCACCGTCGACAGCCTTACGGGTGTCCAAATAAAAAGAAAACTTTGCCATAATAGCTCCTTTTCCATTGAGAATTTGTTCGACGTCACGCATTTTCTCACTGTTTTCTCAATGATTTCTCAATGATTTTGACAAAAATTAACAGTTTTTAACAGTTTTTTACAGTCAAAGGAGCTGTTTTTGGGGTGGTTTTGGGCCTGAAAACGGCCCGAAAAGACAAAAACAAAGCCTCCTAAGCCATTGATAATCAGGACTTAAGAGGCTTTGCGGTGCGGACGAGGCTCGAACTCGCGACCCCCGGCGTGACAGGCCGGTATTCTAAACCGACTGAACTACCGCACCAAGTTTTCAGTGAACTTCCCTTTCGGGATTGCAAAGGTACAAACTATTTTTGAATCTGCAAGGGCTTTTAAACATTTTTTTCAAAAGTTTGCGAAAACTCCTGAGCAAAGATTGTTTCAAACAGATTGCGCAGGTGCGCCTCGTCCCGGATGATTTCCCTCAGCCTGGCCAGCGGCGCTTCGTTGGGAGAGCCCGGGATTAGCAGATGCAGGTAGCCACCCTCGGCATATTTTTCGTGCAAATGCTCCAGCGTCCGCTGCCAATGGCTTTCCTTATCAAGGTCCGGGTAATGGGACAAACCGTATTGGATGGTTCTGCGGACAATGGTTTCGGGAACTATCATGCGGTCGGCTTCGGCCACCAGGGCTCCATAGATGCTCCGAGGCGGCGCTGTGGCAGAGGCGCGATGGTCTTCGGCCGCCTGGGCGATGGTCTCAATCTGCTGCGGCGTGAACCACCGGCGCAGTTCGACATCGGCCCGGATCATGCGTCCGCTTTCCAAATGGTGCGTCTTCCTGTCAACAGCCAGTCCCAGATCGTGACAGGCAGCCGCCGTATAGAGCATGTCCGGGTTAATGTCATAGTTTTTCCCCATCTCCAAGGCCCTGTCTATCACGGCTCTTGCGTGGTCTTCCCGATGCGCCTTGTCAAATGAGGCATACCGGGGAATAATGCGGGTTTCTATGTATTGGACAAGAGCCGGATTCCTTCCTTTCATATCAAATTTCAAAAAAGGGGCCGACTCAAACGAGTTGCCCCTTTCAATTATTTGTTCTTCAAAAGATTAGTACGTTACAACGGGCTCCAGCTTGGCGGCCAGGTCTATGTACTTCTGGATTTCTTTCTCCACGGGGGTACGCTTGCACAGGTGCTTGGCCTCGTTCACCTCCAACATCTTGGCAGCCAGGTTGGCGGCATTGCGGTTGCGGAGTTCCTTGACGGTGTCTACACCGGCGGCTTCCAGCAGCTCGGAGAACTGAGGGCCCACGCCTTTGATGCGGAAGAGGTCTGCGTGGTTTACCCAGGTGAGAATGAGGTCACCGCGAATACCGGTCTTCTCTTCCAGAGCCTTGCGGCCCTTGGGGGATGCACCTTCCTTCAGAAGCTGATCTACAGTCTCAATGCCGATAGCAACGAGTTTTTCTGCATACACAGGGCCGATACCCTGAATGTCAATGATTTTGTAAGCCATAGTGATAAGTATTTAGTGGTTCTTTTGCACAAATTCACTTTCAAATATAAAAAAAATAAAGGAAAAAAGAAAATTTTTCTCTATATTTGCAAGCAACGTAAAATTTATGGAAAACTTTCCCCTGGACAGAGAAAAGATTTATTTCTCTTCAGACATGCTCACACTGGACTGCGAAGAAGGTCCCGTGACGCTCAAGTTGTCTGACTGGCTCCACCGGGATCCCGTCCGCATCCACCGCATGATTGTGAAGGAAAAAGCCCTTCAGGTGGATCAGATGGAGGTTTTCGCCCCCTTGGTTTCCAAACTCAGAAGGGCCGATTATGAGTACTACAAACGCATTACCGGCCTCAAGATGCTCATAGACTTCCCCGGATTCACCTCGGAAGTGGAAGCCCGCATTCCTTACGACACAGACCCCATCGCCTTCTACAAATGGTGGAGGAAGGGCAAGAACGAAAACAAAGTGTACCTCTCCCCCGCCTATCAGTTCAAACTTTTCCAGAAAGTGTCCCACATGGAGCCCAAAATCATGCTCAAGAAGGACATCGATTTTGTAAAGACCTTCTGACCATGACCTTGGAAGAAATCCTGGCCGTCCCCACAGTTCCTTCGAAAGAAGAACTTGAAACAGATATTTGGGACGCAGATAATTGTGTAAGTTATTCGGCCGATGGAAAGCGCCTGCTGGACGCAGAGAACTTTCCTCCGGAGATTCGCGTTCAGGAAGGCTGCGAGGTCATCTGTGACGAGGCCTTCGCCTTCCAGGACTACATGGCCGGAAAAAAGATAGGGGAAGAGATTCCCCTGGAAGACCGCTCGTCCTATCTGGAGAAGATATCCCTCCCCAAAACCCTCACGCACATCGGCAAAGCCGCCTTCTGCGAGTGCGGGGAACTCCTGGGCCTCCGGCTCCCGGCCAGCCTGCTGAGCATCGGCGCATCGGCCTTTGCCGACTGCTGGCAACTGGAGAAGATAAGCATCCCCGCGGGGACGCGCTATATCGGCCCCGGAGCCTTCCAGGGCTGCATCAACCTGTACCAGGTGAAACTGGGGAAATCCTTGGAAGTGATTGGCGAAGACGCCTTTGACGACTGCGAATCCCTGGAGACCATCATCGTCCCCCACGGGATGCTGGACCATTTTATGAGGCTCCTCCCGAAGGAGCTCCACCCCCTGATAGAAGAATTATGAGCGGAAAGAATTATAAAGTAAGTCAAGACGCCCTCCTGCTGGAATACCTCTTTCAAATCCTTCCCGGGCAGTCCCGGACCGGCGTGAAGAATATGCTCACCAAGGGGCAGATTTTGGTGAACGGAGAAAGCCGGACGGCCTTTGACCAGCCCTTGAAGAGAGGAGACAGCATCACCATCCTCCCCAAAGGCATCTCCATCGCCAGGGCCACCCGCAACGATGCCCGCAGCGAAGTGGAGAAGGCCGAGGTGAAGATTCTGTTCGAAGACGAGAACTACATAGTGGTGGACAAGCCCTCCGGCATGCTCACCGTGGCCACCGGCAAGGAGAAAAAAACCTTGTACGCCCTTCTGAACGCATATATCAAGGTAAACGCCCGCATGCAGCGCAAGGAAGACCTCCTCTCCGGCAGGGAGCCCGACCGCTCCACCGCCAAAATCTGGATTGTACACCGCCTGGACCGCGGCACCTCCGGCGTGCTGGTCTTTGCCAAGAACGAAAGGGCCAAGGACATCCTCCAGAGCAAATGGAAGGACCTGGTGGCCGAAAGAAAATACGTTGCCTGGCTGGAGGGGAAGCTGGAAAAGGAAAGGGGCGCCATCCAAAGCTGGCTGGCAGAGAACCCCAAATCCCTCAAGATGGTCTCCTACGACCAGGAGGTGCCCGGCAGCCAGCTGGCCATCACCCATTACCGGGTGCTCTCCTACAGCCGGCACTATACTCAGGTGGAGTTTTCCCTTCAGACAGGCCGCAAGAACCAAATCCGCGTCCACGCCGCCTCGCTGGAGCACCCTGTGGCCGGCGACGAAAAATACGGCGCCCAGACAGACCCGGTGAAACGCCTGGCCCTCCACGCCGGCACCCTGGTGTTCCGCAACCCCTTCTCCGGCAAGATGGTACGCTGCACCTCTCCCCTCCCGGATTGTTTTGAAATTTTCGAGAAACGATGAACGCATTTACCCTGCCTGTAGAAGATGCAGTCCTTTCCGGGACTGTCATAGCGCCCCAGCAGCCCCGGGCCATCCTGGTGCTCGTTCACGGCATGGCCGAACACAAGGAGCGCTACTACCCTTTCATGACTTACCTCTCGGAACACGGCTTTGCCTGCGTCATCACCGACCTGCGCGGGCACGGAGCCAGCGCCCCAAGCCCGGAAGAGCTGGGACACTTCGGAAAAAAAGGTGCCGAGAAACTGGTACAGGACAGCTGCGCGGTGATTCGCTGGGCCCGCGGGCAATACCCCGGCCTGAAACTGTTCCTCTTCGGCCACAGCATGGGTTCCCTGGTAGTCCGCACCCTGACCAAGGACTATGATTCCGAGATAGACGGCCTCATCGTGTGCGGAAGCCCCTCCGACAACCCCTTCGCCGGACTGGGAATCGGCCTTACCTGGCTCATGCAGCTTTTCAAAGGGTCTCATTATCGCTCCAAGACCATTGCCATGATGATGTTCGGCCCCTACGAAAAACGCTTCCAGGCCGAAGGGATGCGCAATGCCTGGCTCTCCACCAACCGGGCCAATGTCCAGGCCTACAACAACGACCCCCTGTGCGGTTTCAAGTTCACCCTCAACGGCTACCGCACGGTAATGCAACTTATCCGGAAAACCTATGCCTCCTCTGGC
>CAMOIT010000052.1 GCA_946616285.1 uncultured Bacteroidales bacterium
TCACCTGCTGCAGGATCATGAACAGGCACATGTACACGAAGAACATGGTGAAGGAAATGTTCGGATTATACAGCCGGACATCGTCGTACTGCACCGGCTCCACCAGCTGCATTGCTGCCTGTCCGGTAAAACCGTCAGCGGCATAGCGCTCAAGCTGTATTGCATGCACCTGGTCCAGCATTACAAGCGAAGTCCCTATCGTCAGGCTCTTGTAATAGAGGAAGGTGGACATGTCGGCGTAGGTGCTTATGACGCCTTGCTCTCCGTGGACTATCCTGCTGTCGAAATCTTCGGGAATATAAACTATGCCGTGCACTGAACCGTCGGCCATCAGCCCGCGGGCCTCTTCCATCGATGTGCAGTCGAAGGCTATGGCACATTCACGCGTGGCATCCAGCTCCCGGATATAGCGCCGGCTGTAGCTGCCATGAGACAGGTCGACCACGGCCACGGGCATCTCGTCCACCGTGCCGTTGGAGTATATCCAGTTGTAAAGCAGGGGATACACCAGCCCGGCGAAGCAGAAGATAATCATTACTCCGCTGTCGTGCAGTATAAGCGTCAATTCGTTATTGAAAAGGTTCCAGGTGTCTCGGAACCATTGTCTTAGGTATTTCATCTAATTTCGGGGATAATTCTGGTCGCGGTAGGCCTTGTAAAGGCGCCCCCAGGTGATATAAGGCAGAGCCATGAAAGCGGTAAGCGCCAGAAGGTAAGGCCACCAGCTGCCAAAGCCGCAGCCGAAGTACACGACCTGCGAATAAATCTTGTAGTAAAAGCGCAACGGGAAGATGACGCTCAGGCCTTGCAGGGCCGACGGCAGGGCTTCCACCGGCAGTGTGAAACCGGCAAATGAAAAACCCAGGACACTGTAAAGTGCGCTAACGCATACGCCCAGGCGAAGGGTAGGCAGCAGTGACACAATGAACACCGCCACCGACTCGTAGGCCAGTACAAAAATCAAAGTTGTCAAAAGCAGCCAGCCTATTGAACCTGCATTAGGATAATGCAGCGGGCCAAACAGCAGCAACTGAATACTGATGCCCAGCACCCAGAACAGCAAGGTATATGGCGCAAGCTTTCCCACCAGCGCGGTGAACAGAGAGTCGTCGGCCACAGAAATAAGGTGCTTTGAAGTGCCGTATTTCAGCTCAGAGCCAACCGAATAGGCCACCACCAGCGTTATGCACATCGCCAGTATGCCCATCAGTATCATGTTCACCAGGTAGTAGGAATAGTTGGTGTATGGATTGCCTATGCAGTGCGCGTCAAGTGCCACAGGCTGCAGCCGTCCCATGATTTCCCACTCCGGAACGCCCTTGGCTCGCAGAACCTGCCGCTGAACGGCGCCGTTGGTCAGGTTCACCATATAAAGGATGTCCTTGTAGGCCAGTGCACCGCCGATTACAGGATAAAGCAGATTTACCTGCACCTGCACTTTGGGGCAGTGGAAGGCCTGGACCTCACGGTCGAAGTGTTCCGGAATTACAACGTATCCGCTTATCTTTCCTGTTTCCAGCTCCCGCCGGGCGTGGGCTATGGATTCAAATTCCACCACCCGTCCCATCTGCGTGGCGTCAAGCTGCTGCCTGAAGTTGCGCGACGTGGATGAATTGTCCAGGTCCACAAGGCCGATGCGCAGTTTCTGCGGCAGGCCTTCGGCCATAAAAGTGGTAAAGAACAGCACGCACACCGCCATCACGCCGGCCGAGCCCAGAAGATAGATGGGCCGTCTGGCAATGATGCGAAGTTCGCGCTGAATTACTTGGAGGATGGTTTTCATTTCTCGCGGGAAATCATGATCACGCTCATTCCGGGACGAAGGCCTTCGACACTGCTGTTCGGCCGTGCCCTTACCTCGAAGGTGCGGGTGTCGAACTCGCCGGTTTCCTTAGTGGCACGCCAGGTGGCATAAGATTCACGCACGGCAATGTAATAAACGGTGGCCGTTACTTCGCGGTTGTCCAGAGCCGGGATGGAGAGGGTGACCTGGTCGCCTTGCTGCATGCTGTGAAGCCTGTCTTCGCGGACGTTGAAGGTGAACCACATGTCGCTCAGATCCTGGATGGTCATGATAGGGGAGCCCTGGCCCACCAGCTCTCCCACCTTGGGATAGCGTGCGGCAATGATGCCGTCGGACGGGGAGGTAAGGCGGATTTCGTCCTGATAGGCGTTAACCAGCTCGACGGCGGCGTTAGCCCTTTCCACAAGTGCAACGGCGGCATCCTTGTCTTCCTGACGTGCGCCTTTCACGGCCATGTCGTACTGGCTTTTGGCAGCCTTGGCCGTGGCGACGGCGGCGCGGTACTGGGCCTCCACTTCGTCAAATTTCTGGTCCGAAACCACTTTCTGCTCGTGCAGGGACTGCATGCGCTCGTAGCTCTTGCGCATCACGTCCTCGCCTACAAGAGCCTTCTGCCAAATCTCGTAAGCACCGGTGATCTGTTCCTGGCGGGCGCCGTGCATGGCCTTGTCCTTCTGAGCTTTTGCTGCTGCCTTGGCGGCTTTGGCTTCGGCCATCTTGGAACGGATTTCGGGGGAGTCGATAATCACCAGCGTGTCGCCTTTGTGCACATACTGGCCTTCTTCGCCGCGGAACTCTTCTATTCGGCCCGGAACTTTGCCGGAAATACGGTATTCGGTGGCTTCGGCTTCGCCCTGGATTACGTTATCACGGGAACTGGAAACGATATAGCCGATAATTGCAATTACCAGCACCAGACCAATCAGGCCGGCCACACCAATAAGTAAGTTGTAGTTCTGTTTCATATATCTTTCTATTTATTTCCTTCTGCTTTGTTCAAATTTGCTGCGGCCATCTGCAGCTCGATGCCTGCGTCGATATAGTCGCTGTGGGCGCTGAGCCAGGCGGTCTGGGCACCCAGGACGGTGTTGGTGGGGATGACTCCTGCATCATGGCCGATGGTGGCCATACGCAGGTTTTCCTCGGCACTTTCAAGGTTGGACTCGGCCATCTGAAGCTTCTGCCTGGCTTCGTCCAGGAGCTTTCGCTGCTGGGTTACCTGAAGGTCGATCAGTTCCCTGGCATCGTCCAGCTGGTCGGCGTACTGACGGGCTTCGGCCTGGGCTTTCCTGTATTTGAATACGCCTTCACCACCATGGAAGATAGGCACTTTCACGACAACGCCGGCGCTAAGGTTTCCGCCCTGCCAGCTGTTCTGAAAGCCGTTGTACAGGTTGGGGTTAGTCACCGTGTAGGCACCCATGAGAGCAACGGTGGGCAGATAATCGGCGCGAACCACTTTGGCCTTTTTGTCGAAAATCTTTTCTGCAAGCTCAAGGCTGCGGGTTTCGGGGCGGTCGGCGTAAATGTCCTCCAGGCTTTTGGCATCGCCGACGGCGGGTTCCGGAATCACTTCCAGATATTCGTCGGCAAGCTGAATCTCGCTTTCCAGAGGCAGGCCGACGCGATGGCACAGCAGCATCTTGGAAAGGATGAGGCCGTTGCTGGCCTTGGCAAGCATCATGTCGGCCTCGTTGGCCTTTACCTTCACCTGAAGGGCATCGGCCTCGGTGGCTACGCCTGTGGCGATGGCGGTTTTTACGTCCTTTTCCATGTGGTGAAGAAGGTCGGCGTAGCTTTCGGCCAGTTTCTTCTTGTTGGAGATGGAGATGATCTGCCAGTACGCCTGGTCAACGTCCAGAATGACTTCGGCCTCCTTCATATCGTATTTCGACTGGGCCAGTTGTTCGGCAAGAGCGGCCATCTGGTTGCTGTACACGATTTTGCCGCCCACGTAAAGCGGCTGTTCCAAAACCACTGTCCCTACCCATATATTATGAAGGTCGGGGTGCAGGGACTTGTCTATTTCCTGGCCGATGGCATTTACCGGCGAAGCGATGTCGAAGCCGCCGTTGGCGCGTGCCGATTCAAGCAGCTTATGTCCCAGTTCCCGGGCATACTCGTTGGTGAGTGCTTCGTCCACCCTGTTATTAAGGGCATCCCAGATGCTGTTTTCAAGCGTCGTGCCCATGGTTTGCAGGCGTGCGCTCTGGGAGTCGCTCACAAGGGAAACGTCCCGGTTATTGTAAATGTATGCGCCGGTTGCGCTCACTTTCGGGAAATAATTTGCCAATGCGATTTTGCGGTCGTAGCCGGCCATTTCCATCTGGATGCGGGACTGGTCCAGCTCCTTGCTTTGCGCGATGGCCATTTGCCTGCAGTCTTCCAGGCTCAGTACTTGCTGCGCTTTTGCTGTCGGCACCAGGGCCAGAATCAGGCAGCTTGTCAGGATGCTTCGTTTCATATTTGTCATATTGTCAGTTTTCAAATGCGCTATCTGAGTCTGCAAATAAATTGCCATAAAAACCAATTTTTAGCACTATTCGGCCTTGAAATTATCCTTTTGGTCGAAAAATTAGATTTTTTGCAAAATTTGACTATCTTTGCATATATGTCGGAAAAAGCCTTGCAAACAGTTGATATAGCGCGCCTGATGAAGCTCGCGCCAATCGCCGATGAATATGCCCTTGGACATTTGGCTATATTGGGGGAGATTACAGGCGCTATGGTGGGCCAGAGCCGCGCCCTTATTGACATTCTTAAATACCCGTTCCGTTTCGACGGGCACATGCTCTTTTTCCTGAAAAAAGGGCGTTTGCAGCTGGACTATAATCTTTCCACCTATGAGGTGAAGGAGCGTACGCTTCTAATGATTATTCCAGGGAATATCGTAAAGCTTACATCGGCCCCGGATGCGTCCATGGTCGACACAGAGCTCGATTTTGCGTTTATTTCCAGAGAGTTTTTGAGCGACATACACATCGACTTCCAGAAGGTGTTGCCGGATTCACTGCGAGTTCTGGACAACCCCTGCCTTACCCTGAACGACGAACAGCTTTCCATGGCCGAAGATTATTTCAATCTGGCCCGCAAGGCACTGCAAAGCAATCAGCCAAATCGGCAGGAAATGCTTGGGGGGCTGCTCACTTCTTTCGTCTATATGGCGCTGGGAGTATGGACTGCCCGACTTGAGGAAAGCCGTGAAACACAGGTGTCTGCCCGAATGCAGCAGCTAGCGGAACGTTTTCTCACTCTTGTGACTCAATATCACAACCGGGAGCGCGGCGTCGCTTTCTATGCCGACAAATTGTGCCTCACGCCAAAATACCTTTCCAAACTGATCAAGGAAACCACCGGCCGGAGCGCTCCCGACTGGATAGATTCCTATGTTATATTGGAAGCAAGGAACCTGCTGAAATACTCCGGCAAGTCCATCAAGGAGATAGTCTCAATTCTGAATTTCCCGAGCCAGAGCGTCTTCTACAAGTACTTCAAAGCCCGCACAGGCCAGACTCCGTCCGAATACAGGAAGGGGTAGTTACTCCCACTCAATAGTTGCCGGGGGTTTGGATGAGATGTCGTAGACTACACGGTTCACTCCGCGCACCTTACGGATGATTTCGTTGGATACATCCCGAAGGAACTCTGGCTGGAAGGGATACCAGTCGGCCGTCATGGCGTCTGTGGAGACCACGGCGCGCAGGGCCACTGGATTCTCATAGGTGCGCTCGTCGCCCATTACGCCAACGCTTCTGACGGGCAGGAGGATTACCCCGGCCTGCCATATTTTGTCGTAAAGGCCCGCTTTGCGAAGGGCCTTGATGAAGATGTCGTCGGCTTCCCTTAAAGTGTCCAGCTTCTCTTTTGTAACTTCGCCGATTACGCGAATCCCAAGGCCAGGGCCAGGGAAGGGGTGCCGGCCGATGAGTTCCTCCTTTATTCCGAGGGCCCGTCCAACGCGGCGTACTTCGTCCTTGAACAGCATCCGCAGCGGTTCCACAACCTTCAGGTTCATCTTTTCCGGAAGACCGCCTACGTTGTGGTGGCTTTTGATTTTGGAGGCGATGCCATCGATGCCGGCGCTTTCGATTACATCCGGATAGATGGTTCCCTGGGCCAGCCAGCGTGCTCCTTCGATTCTTCTGGCATATTTGTCGAAGGTCTCTACGAAGACGCGGCCGATGGCCTTACGCTTGGCTTCCGGCTCCTCCACGCCCTTCAACGCTTTTAGGAAATCGGCCGAAGCATCGGCCCCGATTACGTTCAGTCCCATGTCCTTATATGAGGCCAGGACATCCTCGAATTCGTTCTTACGGAGAAGGCCGTTGTTCACGAAGATGCATGTGAGCTGCGGGCCGATGGCCTTGTCCAGCAGCACGGCCGCCACTGTGGAGTCCACGCCGCCGGAGAGGCCCAGGATAACTTTGTCCGTGCCTATCTGCTTTTGCAGCGCCTCCACCGTGCTTTCGATGAAGGAGGCCGGGGTCCAGGAAGCTTCGCAGCCGCAGATGCCCTGTGCGAAATTCGCCAGAATCTTGGCGCCTTCATCAGTATGGTAGACCTCCGGATGGAACTGGACTGCATAAGTGGCTTCGCCGGCAAACTGGTAGGCTGCGTTTTCTACATCGTCCGTGGAGGCTATCACCTGCGCGTTTTCAGGCAGGGCCGATATCGTATCCCCGTGCGACATCCACACCTGGGTTACGGGACTTACGCCTTTCAGCAGGGGACTGTCCACTACTTTTTTAAGCATGGCCCGGCCGTATTCTCTTGTATCCGACGCCTCTACCTTGCCGCCGTACTTGTGGGCAATATACTGCGCCCCGTAGCAGATGCCAAGGAGCGGCAACTTGCCTTTAATCGTGCTAAGGTCCACTTGCGGGGCGTTTTTGTCCCTCACGCTGCAGGGACTTCCTGAGAGGATTACGCCCTTCACCGAAGCGTCGGGGGCAGGGAATTTATTGAACGGATAGATTTCGCAGTAGACGTTCATTTCCCTGAGGCGACGCCCGATGAGCTGGGTGACCTGGGAACCGAAATCGAGGATGAGGATTTTGTTCATGGTTACAAATTTAAGAAATTTTTCTTGCAGAGTCGCCTCTTTTTGACCATATTTGTATCCCGCCACCCGCTCTTCAAAGACTTCGGCCGGGGGACGGAGTATTTCAATTACCTCACCAAGGCGGCTTCAATCCACAATTCAGGTCCGTACGCAATGGATTTTGACGACAGCGCCTGGAAGGAGGTCCAACTGCCGCACGACTGGGTGGTGGATCTTCCCTTCGACCCTGAAGCCAGCCACAGCCACGGCTACAAGACTGTGGGCTGGAAGTATCCGGAAACCAGCGTGGGATGGTACCGGAAGCATTTCACGGTGCCTGCTTCGGCCGAAGGTGAGCGCATCGCCTTGCGCTTCGACGGCATCTTCCGCGACTCCGACGTATGGGTTAACGGTTTCTGGCTTGGCGGCGAGCGAAGCGGCTATGTATAGGCCCGGTTCTTTGAAGGCCGTTGGTTATGTCAATGGTCGTCGGAAGTGCGTGGAGCAGGTGTTTACGGCCGGTGCACCGGCGCAGCTGTCGGTTTCCGCCGACCGCGTGCGGCTTAAGGCCGACAGTCGGGACCTGTCAGTTCTGGATATCAGCGTGCTGGATTCAAAGGGGCATTTCGCGCCTACAGCTTGCGTTCCAGTCACCGTTACGGTAGACGGTCCCGTCCGCATCCTCGGTGCCGGCAACGGGGGTCCTGCCTTCCGCGGGCGTGAACGGCCCTTGGACCCTTCGGCCCGCAGTTTCACCATCGACAGTTTCAATGGCCACGCCCAGTTCCTGATCCAGGCTACCGGTCAGCCTGGAACTGCAGTCGTCCGTTTCGGCCCCATCCCGTGCGAGGAGCCCGTCTGCATTACCGTCGTAAAGTGATGGAGATGTCCCAAAAACAGGGACATCTCCATCAAAAAAGGCCGAAAATGATAGAGATGTCCCGAAAAATGGGACATCTCCGTCACTCAGAGTGGTTTTCTCATATTTTTTCTATCTTTGCGTATGCGACACAAGATGCTTATACTTATGCTGATGTGTCTGTGGAACTCTCTGCAGGCGCAAGAGCGGCTTTTCGATGAATGTTTCCAGGATGCCACCCTTCGGCTGGACTATGCCTTTGCCGGCAATGACTCACATCAGGAGATATATCTTCGGCAGGCATACCTTACGTCGGCCTGGGCTGGCAGGCGCACTAATCTATCCCAGCCGCTGCTGGATGGAAACGGCCAGATTCGAGTGCTGGATCCAGTTACCGGCGACTGCCTGTACGCAAACAGTTTCTCGTCCCTGTTCCAGGAATGGACTGCCACAGAAGAGGCTTCCCGCGTGCAGATGGCGTTCGAAAACAGTTTTCAGGTAGGTGTTTATGAAGGCGGCGGATACCAGTCAAAAGGTGTGTACCGCCCCGTTCAGGAATGCCGTATGAAGATCAACGAGTGCGAGCGCTTCTGCCCGGTCTGTTCCCGCGCCATCGAGCGCATGATTGATTACTATACCGGCAGGTAGGGGACAGATTACAAAGGCTCAATTTCGAACAGGGCGATGCTATTGGATTCCAGAGTATAGGAGCCTGCGACGCCTGGACGGCGGTCCATGCCCTGGCTGTCGGTCATACGGACTCCGGTGACGCGCCAGCCGTCGGGAATATGCAGCGAGACCTCACAGGGCGCATTCTGGGAGTCATCCTCATGGTAGCGCACAACAAGCAGGCGTACGCCACCGTCTTTCGAGCGGGCCGCACATGTGTAGATGTTGTCCGTGTCGCAGCCGGACTCCACCTGGGTGCCATAGTCCGCAAGTTCCGCCCAGTAGTACAACGCCCAGTAAGGTGGTCTGGGGTCGCAGAATAACGGGGACCATGGGCCGCACCAGGTCGTATTGGGCCGGAGGTCGTAGTACATCAGCATATCTACCGGCTCGTTCTGGCATGCGCACATGACGGCGCCCACAAATGCCGCACCCTTCACGGTGGGACGCATCTTACCGCTGTAATTGTCCGTTTCTTCCCAGCTGCGGTTGTAGTTCCACTCGTTGAGAATCGATTCTGCCGCTCCGAAACCTTTCTCGTCCAGCATCTTGCGGATGATTCGCATATCTTCTACGATGCGCGCCGGCTTGCGGTGGTACATGTGGTGCGAGAAGAAGTCCAGCGGGGCCCCTTTTTCCTTTACGCACTCAAGGAATTCCGGGCCGTACTTTCGCGGATTGGCAAAGGCGGGACCGCCTATTTTCAAGTCCGGGAAACACTTTTTCAGATGCTTCGCAGCGACAACGTACAGCTCGTCGAACTGTTCCATCGTGCCGGCCCAGGTCCGTGGATCCGTCTTCCAGCGGTCTTCCGGTTGGTCCAGGTCGGGTTCGTTCCAGATTTCCCAGTACTCGATGCCCATTTCGAAGCCATCGGCCCAGCCTTCGTTGTAGTGCCGTATGATGTGCTCGCAAATCTTCGCCCACTTCCTGTAGTTCGCGGGCGGATAGATGCCATACTTCTTCTTCTGATGCTCGATGCTCTGGCCGAGCCGGTAGAACGGCTTCGTTCCCGCTTTTTGGATGTCCAGCATCACCACGTCACTGTTCGTGAAATCATAGGATTTTGGTGAATTCACGTCCGCGCTGAAATCCGGGAACACCTGATTGATATCGATGCAGTGGCCGCCATATTCCTCGCCGAGCGGCGTATCGTGCGTCCGCGCGAAAGGAATCCTGAGGGACTTGTAGCTTTCCAACGTTTTTCCGATGGGGCCGTTGTTGCCAGCGTTCATCGGCTTCACCGCCCCACGGACGGCGGACGGAGCCACCGAGACCACCGCCTGTCCGCGAAGTGCCTCGCCGCACATGAGCAGCAGAAGCATAACTGAAACGAAGAATTTTTCTTTCATAGCATTGCAAATGTACGGAATTCCGGTGGTATCGGCAAATAGTCGGAAAAAAAAGCCAACATTTTGCGCAGAGCCGGTAAATCGAACTAAAACATTTTGCGCAAGGTAAAAAACAGATTAAGCCGATAATCTTGCAGAATTGAGTACAAATCCATATCTTTGCCTTGATTTCGTGTAAAAATGGCACAACAACCAAGTTTGATTTCGTGTAAAAATGGCACAACACCCAAGTTTGATTTCGTGTAGATTTTTGTAAAACCAAAGCTTGATTTCGTGATGAAA
>CAMOIT010000053.1 GCA_946616285.1 uncultured Bacteroidales bacterium
GCACCTGCGCCATTATTGCCGGCGGCCTGATTTGCCATACCAGCGGCCTTATTTGTCATACCGAGCCCCGTAGGGGCGAGAGTATCTCCGTCCAGCTCCACCTGATAATCGGCGCCGTTTACGTTCACGGTGAGCATCTTGCCTTCGGCCTCGCCGATGGCAACTGCGTAATCCTTTCCGTTAATCTTGAATTTATATTCTTTCATGACTGTATGTTTTTTGCTTTTGTGAGATCCCCGATCAGGTCGGGGATGACAATATGACTAAAGTGGTAATTTTCTGAAATTCAGGGCTTTGTTGTTCCAGGCCGAGTCTTTGCGGCGGATTGTCACTATTCCGGGCTCGGCGTCGTGGACTGCGTCGCTGAGGTAAAGATGCACGGCAGTGGCAATAGCGGCATAAACGTCGCCGGAATTCTCCATGTCAAGTGCAAGGGCAATGGCCGCGGCTACCTCGGGAGATACACTCGCTTCGCTCGGTATCACCTTATTCTTAGCTGGTTTGGGATTGGAATTATTCTTCGCGGGCCTGTCGAAAAGAAGCCAGAAAAGGAACCACAGAAGCGCCAGGGCGCTGAAAACGACGCTTACCGATACAATGGTGAGAATCCAACCGTGAGGGTCCCTCTCTTTCATATTGTCAGCGTTGGTAGCCGCGTTGAGGTTCCCGTTAAGGCTGCCGGGAGAGGGTACAGCCGGTTCCTCCTGAAGCTCGAAAACCTGGCCCCGGATGTCGGTGGCAAGCTTCATGGCCGATTTTCCGGCAGGAAGAGTGGAAGGAATTGACAACGAGTCAATTATGGTGCGACCGTCGTTCGAGACAAGGTACACCGTTTTTCCTGGAGCCAGTGTAAAATCGGCATAGAAGGTGCCGTCGGCTCCGTTCCCGCTGCAATAGAAAACCACGCTCTGACGGGGCCCCAGCTTGGTAGAAAGGTCGCTCTTTGGAATCAGGCTTTTGCGGAGGTCGGTCCTGTCGTCGGTGAGGTAACAGCCTCCGAAGCTAACCGTTCCGGTGGATTTGTTGAACAGTTCCACCCATCCGCTCTGCCTGCCGTAACCGTCCAGTATGCCGGTGGAATCCGGCTGTGCAAGCGCCTCGGAAATAATGAGGTCGCTCACGTTCTGGGCGCCAAGAATAAAGCCCTGCAGAAGGATAAGAACTGTAATGAGGAATTTTCTCATATCTCTACAGGGGCAGGTTATCGTGTTTCTTGGCAGGAACTTCCGCACGCTTTCCGGAAAGCTGTTCCAGGGCGCGGATTACGCGGAAACGGGTGTTCCGGGGCTCGATGACATCGTCGATATAGCCTTTCTGAGCGGCCTGGTAGGGGTTGGAGAAGAGGTCTTCGTACTCTTTCTTCTTCTCGTCGAAGATGGCCTGTGCGTTTTCGGGATCGGCTTTGATTTCTTTTGCGTAAAGGACGTTAACTGCGCCGTCGGCTCCCATCACGGCAATCTGTGCCGAAGGCCATGCGTAGTTTATATCGCCCCTAAGCTGCTTGCAGCTCATGACGATATGCGCTCCGCCGTAACCTTTCCTTAAGGTAACGGTTACCTTGGGGACGGTGGCCTCCCCGTATGCATATAGGAGCTTTGCCCCATTGGTGATAATGGCGCCGTATTCCTGCTGTGTACCGCAGAGGAAGCCGGGGACGTCTACCAGTGTGACAAGCGGAATGTTGAAGGCGTCGCAGAAGCGCACGAAGCGGGCGGCCTTGCGGCTGGCGTTGATGTCAAGCACGCCTGCAAGCACCTTGGGCTGGTTTGCCACTATGCCCACGCTGCGGCCGTTCATGTGCGCAAAACCGACTATTATGTTCTTGGCAAAGTCCCTGTGCACTTCCAGGAAGCGCCCGTCGTCCACTACGCTGCCTATAACGCCGTACATGTCGTATGCTTTGTTGGGGTTGTCGGGGATGATGGAGTTGAGGCTGTCCTCCATGCGGTTGACGGGATCGGCCGTTTCCACTATGGGCGCTGTTTCCAGGTTGTTCTGGGGAATGAAAGAGAGCAGTGCCTTTATTGTGTCAATTGCTTCCTGCTCGTTTTCGGCTGCGAAATGCGCTACACCGCTCTTGGAGGCATGCACCGAAGCCCCGCCCAGCTGCTCCTGGTCCACGACCTCGCCGGTGACGCTTTTTACCACGGCGGGGCCTGTCAGGAACATGTAGGAGGTGTTTTTCACCATCAGAGTGAAGTCCGTGAGGGCTGGGGAATACACTGCGCCGCCGGCGCAGGGACCCATGATGCAGGAAATCTGCGGGACCACACCTGAAGATAGGATATTGCGCTCGAAAATCTCGCCATAACCGGCAAGGGCGTCAATGCCTTCCTGGATGCGTGCGCCGCCGGAATCGTTAAGGCCGATGCATGGTGCGCCGTTTCTCAGGGCCATGTCCATCACCTTGCAAATCTTCTCCGACATTGTCTTTGAAAGGGAGCCACCGCTGACGGTGAAATCCTGGGCGAAAACGTAAACCAGGCGGCCGTCAATGGTGCCGCAGCCGGTAACGACGCCGTCTCCGTCAGTATGGGAGGCGTCCATGCCGAAATTGGTGCAACGGTGCTGCACGAACATATCATATTCTTCGAAACTGCCTTCGTCAAGAAGGAGGGCAAGGCGCTCGCGGGCAGTCATTTTGCCCTTGGCATGCTGGGCCTCAATCCTCTTGGGGCCGCCGCCAAGACGGGCCTTCTCCCTTCTTTGCACCAGTTTCTGGATATTCTCAGTTTGGATACTCATATCTTGTATGTTAAAAAGCCTGCAAAGTTAGCGCAATTACTTCTTTATTGCAAACGGGCTGTTAGCGGAAGAACTTGTCCACTTCCTTGACTGCATCGCGGAGGGCGAAGACAGCCACCCTGTCGTATGCTTCAATCCTGGTCTGTCCAACTGCGATGAATCCGTCTCCGCCGCGAATTACTCCGCCGATTATGGCATTGCGGGGGAAGTCCACATCCTTTAGCATGTCCTTGGTTATGCGTGAGCCCGGTGCGGCAGTGTATTCCAGCACTTCGGCATCGGTCCCGCTTACGTAGCGCACGGAACGCACCTTGTCCGAGATGGTGAACTTGAAAATGCGGCTGGCTGTAATCAGTTTCTTGTTTATGACGGTGTCCACGCCCATTTCTTCGGCCAGGCGCATGTACTCGAGATTTTCCACCTGGGCGATTACGCGCGGAACGCCGAGGCGCTTTGCAACCACGCAGGAGAGGATGTTCACTTCGTCGTTGCCGCTGAAGGCAAGCACCGCCTGGTAGCCCTTTATATCCTGCTCCTGTAGGAAATCGGAATTGCGGATGTCCCCGCACGCGATCTCGACCTCGTCCGGAAGATCTTCAGAAAGCTGCCTGCAGCGCTGTGGGTTGATATCCACGATCTTGATGTCGTCAATACCTTGGCCCACCAGTTTTTCGGCAACCATCTCGCCGATTTCACTGCCGCCAAGAATCATTACCCTGCGCACTACAATCTGGTCTTTGCCTAGGAATTTCAGCAGCGGAGGAAGGCCGTCGCGGCGTGATATAATATAAAGGTAATCGTGGTATTTGAACGGGGTGTCGAAACTTGGGATGAGAGTTTTTCCATTACGTGATATGGCAACGATGCGGAAGTCGGCATCGGCTTGAATCTCCTTTATCTTTGCGGCGAATTCGGCCACGTTCATGTCCAGCAGGGGGGAGTCGTCGTCCAGCTTGAAAACAGTGAGCTGGAGCTTTCCGCGCGCGAAGTCCATGGAATCGGCGGTGCCTGTGTGGCGCAGCATGTCCACTATTTCGTCACTGGCGCTCTTCTCGGGGAAGAAAAGCATGTCCAGGCCCATATCCTTGAACAGCAGCTTGTTTTCGGGTGCCAGGTAGCTTTCGTAGTCGATGCGGGCGATTACTCTTTTGGTGCCTATCCTCTTTGCCAGCAGGGCGCTTACGATGTTTACGCTCTGGTCCTTGCCGGGGTTGACGGCAATGAAAAGGTCGGCGTTGGCGCAGCCTGCATCCTTCAGTGTCTGTATGGATGAGGGCGGTCCCATGAGGGTTGTGACGTCGGCCGACGCTGAGAGCGTACGTATGCGTACGGGATCATGGTCGATGACGCTGATGTCATTTGCATCCATGCTAAGCATTTTCGCGAGGTGGGATCCCACCTGTCCTGCTCCTTCGATGACGATTTTCATATATATGCGTTACTTTAGGTTCTTTGACATGCCTTTCGGGACTATCCATCCGTCCCACAGGCCTTTGGGAAGGTTTGGATTCGGAGGTATTTCGCCCTTTCGGCGCAGTTCCCTGTATTCTTTATGGGCATCGGCCACAGCTCGGTAGCTGGCCCATTTTTTTGTCGTAAGGTACGATACCTGCGAGGCTGCATCCAGAAACAGACGCTCCCAGATGCGGATTCTCGTGAAAAACCGTGCCAGTCTTGGGCCGAAGCCTTCGGCTACGTAGGTTGCCGGAAGGTTGTTCTCCAGAAGCAGGAGGTTGTTCCGGTAATTAAGACGAAGCTTGAATGGTGAGTCGCTCGGAAGCGTACCTCCGCCTATATGATATACGTGGGAGGATGGAACTACTGCTACGCTCCAGCCCCTGAGCTGCATCCTCCAGCAAAGATCTATCTCTTCCATGTGGGCGAAAAACCTTTCGTCAAGGCCGCCCAGTTCTTTCCATAGCGATGCCCTTACCATCATGCAGGCGCCGCTCACCCATAGTATATCTTCGGTGGGAGTATCGTACTGGCCTTCGTCCTTTTCAATCTTCTGCATGATACGGCCACGGCAGAATGGATAGCCGTAATTGTCGATAAGGCCTCCAGCTGCACCGGCGTACTCGAAGTAGTCGCGCTGACGGTAGGAAAGGAGTTTTGGACCGCAAGCTCCGCATTTAGGATGGGCGTCCATCCATTCGACAAGCGGCTGAAGCCATCCGTGCGGCACTTCGATGTCGGAATTTATAAGCACGAAGTACTTGGCGTCTATCTGTGCGAGAGCCTTGTTGTATCCGCCCGTAAAGCCGTAATTCTGGTCAAACTGAAAAAGGCGCACCCTGGGAAATTCTGCCTTCATCATTTCTACAGAACCGTCCGTGGAGGCGTTGTCGGCCACTATTACCGAGGCGTTGCCTCCTATGCAGGAGTCGATGAGCCCCGGGAGGAACTGCCTCAGGTAGTCCTTCGTGTTGTAATTCAGTATGACAACGGCCGTCTTCATCTAGCTTGCAAAGTCTATGTCCCTGAATGCAAGGGTGGGAATCTGCTTGGACATGCAGGAACGGGCGTCGTCGGCGGCAAGGGTCAGCTTGTTCCACAGGTCGATGAAATTGCCGGTTATTAGCATTTCCCTTACCGGTGTGCCGATTTTTCCGTCCTTTACCACGAAGCCTTCGATGCCGTAGGAGAAATTGCCCGTGGCCGAATTGGAATTGCCGCCGTTGAAGCCGGTGACAAGGATTCCGTCGCCTACTTTCGAGAGTACGTCTTCTTGCGAAATACAGCCACCGTAAGGCGATACGCAAATACGCGTGGCGTCTTCGACAGTGGGTGCCATCTCCATTTTAGCGGCCATGTAAGTATTTAGGAAATAGGTCTTTACGACGCCTTGGGAAATAATGTCCATCTCCTTCGTGGCGACGCCTTCGCTGTCGAAAAGGCGGCTGCCCGTCTGGCCGGTGGTCCTGGGCCTGTCAGTTATGGTGAGCTTTTCTGAGAACACTTTTTTGCCAAGTGAGTCTGCAAGGAAAGAATTGTTCTGCTGCAGGGCATAGCCGCCCAGGGCGTTCAGAAGGGGAGTAACCAGTTTGGAAGCGCATTCGCTGTCCACTATCAGGTTGTATTTCCCGCTTGGAACGCTGCCGGGGCCTATTTGAGCAGCAGCACGCCTTAAGGCTGTGACGGCGCAGTCCTGCCATTTAAGGTCCTTGAAAAACGGGGCCGCATCCCACCAGTAACTGGAAAGGTGATTGCCTTCGCTGTCCTGGATGGTGGTCTCGTAACCGATTTCGAATGAGGTTTCCGTATGTCGTGCTTCAAGACCCTGGCTGTCGATGGTATAGCTGTCGAAAACGGAGTCCGAGTATTCGCCTTCTTCTGAAATAAGGACGAAACCCTTTTCCAACTGTGTCTTTCGCGGCCAGGTCATGGATTCAAGTGCGATGGCGCGGCGTCTTTCTGGAGTGAACTCTGATATGGTTTCGTCGTAAAGGCCAAGTTCAAGGCCGGTTTTCGCGTCTTTGGCAAGGCGTGAAGGGGCGGGGAGATCCCTCAGCCGGTCCTCTTCCAACATCCTTACCGTGCCGATAGCTTCACGGATAAAGGCTTCCAGGCCTTCCTGTTCCAGGCAGTTGGAGGAAAAAGTGCCGAACTTTCCGTCCACAAAAAGCTGTATCTGCATGCTCCTGTCAAGAGCATGGGCCACTTTGTCAACTTCGCCGTTAAGTACGCCCACAAGGTCCATAAGGCTCCTGGTAAGGGTTATGCGCACTTTTTCAGCGCCTTCGGAGAGGGCGAATTCCAAACAGTGGCGGGCGAGTGCAATTTCCTTATTCATTTGCCGATCCTCCAACCGTTAAAGAACTAATCAGCACCGTAGGGATTCCGCAGGAAACGGGGACGGACTGCTCCTTTCCGCAGGTCCATGCGCCGGGGGCTATGGCCAAATCATCGGCTACGCCTCTTATGTCGGCAAGGGCTGCGGGACCGTTTCCGATAATATTTATGTCCTTGACGGGCATGGTCAGGCGCCCGTTTTCAATCAGAAAGCCGGATTTTACGTAGAAAGTGAAATCTCCTTCTCCGATCTGCACCTGGCCGTTTGAGAATTCGTCAACGTAAATGCCTTTTTTCACCTCCGATATCAGGTCCTGAGCTTTTGCATTGCCGCTTTCCATATAAGTGGCCCGCATGCGGGGAAGAGGTGCGTAGCGGAAGCTTTCCCTTCGGCCGTTGCCGGTGGGCCTTACGCCGTAGTGGGCTGCGCTTATGCGGTCGTGCAGGTAGGAGGTCAGTATGCCGTCCTCTACCATATAGGTCTTCTGCCCTGGGATGCCTTCGTCGTCAAAATTCAGTGAGCCGCGGTTCCCTTTAAGGGTGCCGTCGTCCAGTATATTGATACCCTTCTGGCAAATCTGCTTACCCATCTTGTCGGCGAAGATGGAGGTCCCTTTGCGGTTGAAATCGGCCTCAAAGGCGTGGCCCATGGCTTCGTGAAGGAGTATTCCGGATGCGCCGGCGCCCATTACCACGCTCATTTGTCCGCCTTCGGGACGTTTTGCTTCGAAGCGAGCGTCTATTCCTGAAGTGACTTCAGATGCCATTTCTTCGGCAAGGGACTGGCTCAGGAACTCCGCTCCGCAGCGGAAACTGCGTGATACGGCCTTGTTTTCTATTTTTCCATCTTGTATGAACACCACTGACACTGAGACTGTTCCCATGGGCCGGGTGTCCCATTTAAGCTCCCTGTGGGAGTTGTACATCAGGATGTCGCTTACCTGAAAAGCCAGGTTAGCCATAACTTTCTGAACCCTCGTATCCTTTTCCTTGACCCTGGTTTCAAGGCCCTGGAGGAAGGGGAGGAAGGAGGTCATTGGGACATCCCGCCAGTTTGTCTCCACAGGGTAGCGGTCTGCTTTTGGATTGGGCTCGCCGCGGCTGGGGTTGCGAGTTCCGTAAGGACTTACTTCGGAGGGCGAAGACGCTATTTGCGATGCGGCCTTTGCGCAGGCCGTCATTTCTGCAAGAGAAGTGCTCTCGGAATAGGCGTATCCTGTTTTTTCGCCGGCAAGAACCCTTACACCCACGCCGAAGTCAACGTGGGAACCTCCGGAAGTGACTGCACCGTCCCTTAAAAGAAGGCTGCCGTAGGTGGTATTCTCAAAAAAGAGGTCGCAGTAGCTTCCGCCACTGCGAAGGCCTTCGGCGATAAGGGCGTCAAGCGATATTTCGTCTACCCGGAATATGTCCAGGTAGTATTTTTTCTCATTTATCATTATTCTGCGGAAGCGTCCCTTCAAATGGAACGCCATCGTGCGCCAGGGGAGCGCGGGATATTTCTTTGGCGATGAACTCCGTGACGTTCTCGATCGGAGTCTGGGGCTCTATCTTGTCAGTTACCATGCCTCGCACAATGTAGTAGCGCTGCATGTCGCGTATGACAAGGCCTTTCTTGGTGCCTTCGGCGATTATGTCGAAGGGAGGGTTGGAATTATCGGCCAGAATCCATTTGTCGCAGGTCTGCATGTAACGGTGGAACAGGTAGTTTATACCCATCTGGTAGCGCCTGCGAATGGTTTCTTCGGGGATGTCGTGGCCGCCGGCCTGAACCCTTGCCGCCACCCTCTGGACGGCTATGTCAGGGTTATTCAGCCAGAAGTAAATAACGGTAACGAAATAGCCCTTTTCCTGGGCGCTCCTGGTCATTTTCAGAAGCGCCCTGGTGGCAAGGGTGGTTTCTATGCAAAAATCCTCGCGGCGCTCGAAAAGGTAGTTTACCTTGCGCAGCATAAGGCGGCTGGCCGTTATGTACGCCCCTTCCGGTGCAAAAGGCGAGAGATGCTTTGCGAACTCGTCCGAGTTCACGAATTCCGTGCAGTCCAGCAGCTCCGGAAGCATGCTGTACGAGGCAGTAGTCTTTCCGGAGCCGTTAGGGCCGCTTATGATGTAGAGACGAGGCACGTTATTCGGTAGCTGCTTCGAGTTTCTTCATCATTGCGAACATGAATATTGCGCTGATGATGCAGACGCCAAGGAACACGGTCCATACAACCCAGAGGGGGAGTCCGCCCCAGAGGTGACCGCCCACCTGAACCAGGAAGTTGCCCAGGGCGGTTGCTACGAACCACATACCCATCATCATACCCTTGTACTTGGGAGGGGCAACCTTGGAAACAAAGGAGATACCCATGGGGCTGAGGAGCAGTTCGCCGAATGTGAGGATGAGATATACGCTTATGAGCCAGTAGGGCGATACCAGGGTTTCGCCTTCGCCTGCGGCACGTGCAGCTGCCTGTGCGTCAGGCGTATTCAGGCCTATGGAGGCGAATGCCATGAAGCCGAATGCGATGGCAGCTACAAGCATGCCGTAAGCAATCTTTCGTGGAGCTGAAGGCTCTTTGCCCTTCTTTGCAAGGGCTCCGAAAATTGCCAGCGAAACAGGGGTAAGGGCAACCACATAGAAGGGATTGAACTGCTGGAAAATAGGTGCGCTGATTGCAACCGGGCCGCTGATCAGGCTATACTGCCAAACAAGGAAACCGACTGCAGCTGCGACGACACCGACACCAATCCATTTTCCCTTCTGCGATGTCTCTTTGTCGAATATGGAGAAGAGGGCGTATACAATGATTATGACAGCCACAAGATTCCATACGTTGAACGGCATGGTGTGGATGCCCTCGGCGCTGCGCTCGGTGAATTCGTCGGCGAAGTAGGTGAGTGTGAGGCCGTTCTGGTGGAAGCTCATCCAGAAGAAGATAACCACGGCGAAAACCAGGAACAGTGCAACCATGCGCTTTTTGGTCTGCTCCGGAGTGA
>CAMOIT010000054.1 GCA_946616285.1 uncultured Bacteroidales bacterium
AATCCATCACCAACCGCGAGAGCGCGTCGCTGGACAAGTACCTGCAGGAGATCGGCCGCGAAGAACTCGTGACCCCGGACGAAGAAGTGGAACTTGCACAGCGCATCCGCAAAGGTGACCAGGAAGCCCTTGAAAAGCTCACCCGCGCAAACCTCCGTTTCGTGGTGTCCGTTGCAAAGCAGTACCAGAACCAGGGACTCAGCCTCCCGGATCTTATCAACGAAGGAAACCTGGGCCTTATCAAGGCCGCCGAGAAGTTCGACGAAACCCGTGGCTTCAAGTTCATCTCATACGCGGTTTGGTGGATCCGTCAGAGCATCCTCCAGGCCCTGGCCGAACAAAGCCGAATTGTCCGCCTTCCCCTTAACCAGGTGGGTTCGCTGAACAAGATAAACAAGGCCCTGACCCGTTTCGAGCAGGAAAACGAACGCCAGCCAACGAACGAGGAACTCTCAGAAATGATCGACGTCCCCAAGGACAAGATTTCCGATACCCTGAGGGTGGGAAGCCGCCACGTAAGCGTGGACGCCCCCTTCGTGGAAGGTGAGGACAACAGCCTCCTGGACATCCTCCCCAACGACGATTCCCCCAGCGCGGACCGCGGACTTGTGAACGAAAGCCTCAACACCGAAATCGAGCGCGCCCTTAGCACGCTTACCGACAGGGAAAGGGAAATCATCAAGTCATTCTTCGGCATCGGCTGCCAGGAAATGACCCTTGAAGAGATTGGCGAAAGGTTCGGCCTCACACGTGAGCGCGTGCGCCAAATCAAGGAAAAGGCCATCCGCCGCCTCAAGAGCCCTTCCCGTTCCAAACTTTTAAAGAGCTATCTGGGATGACAGCGGAAGCCTTTATCCAGAACAAGGCCGCACAGGCCATCAAAGCATTATATCAGACTGAAGTGGCGGAAACGTCACTTCAGGTTTCTGTTACCCGCAAGGAGTTCGAAGGGGACTATACCCTTGTCACCTTCCCGCTCCTCAAAATCTCCCATGCAGCCCCGGATGCCACTGGCAACGCCATCGGCTCCTGGCTGGTGGACAACGTTCCTGAAATATCGGCCTACAACAGCGTCAAGGGCTTCCTTAACCTGTCGTTTTCGGCCGTGTACTGGAACGAAGTGCTTGCCGGCATAGCCTCGGACAAGTCCTTCGGGAACCTTCCTTCCACTGGTAAACGCCTGATGGTGGAGTTCTCTTCGCCCAATACCAACAAGCCCCTGCACCTCGGGCATATTCGCAACAACCTCCTGGGAGACAGCGTGTCCCGCATACTCAAGGCCTGCGGCAACGAGGTAATCAAGGTGACTCTGGTCAACGACCGCGGCGTGCATATCTGCAAGAGCATGTACGCCTGGGAGAAGCTCTTCGACGGCGCCACCCCTGAGAGCACCGGCAAGAAAGGAGACCATCTGGTAGGGGACTGCTACGTGGCCTTCGACAAGATGTACAAGGCACAGGTGGCCGAACTTGTGGCAGGCGGAATGAGCGAGGAAGAGGCGAAGAAAGCCGCCCCTGCCCTTGCGGACGTGCACAAGATGCTGGTGGACTGGGAAGCCGGCGACCCCAAGGTCCGGCAGCTCTGGTCCATGATGAACGGATGGGTGTTCGACGGCTTCAACGAGACCTACAAGGCCCTCGGCATCAGCTTCGACAAGACATACTACGAGCATGATACTTACCTTCTTGGTAAAGAGCTGGTACAGAAAGGCCTGGACATGGGCGTGTTCGAAAAGGAAGCCGACGGTTCCGTATGGTGCGACCTCACCGCCGACGGCCTGGACCGCAAGCTGGTCCTTCGCGGCGACGGCACCTCCGTGTACATAACCCAGGACCTCGGTACAGCCGAAAGGCGCTTCGCCGAGTATGAACTGGATTCCCATATCTACGTTGTAGGTAACGAGCAAGACTATCACTTCCAGGTACTTAAGCTCATTCTTGCAAAGCTTGGCTTCAAATGGGCCGACCAAATCTACCACCTTTCCTACGGCATGGTGGAACTTCCCGAAGGCAAGATGAAATCCCGCGAAGGCACCGTGGTGGACGCCGACGACCTTATCCAGAGCATGAGGGAAGAAGCAAAGAAGACTTCCGAGGAAAGCGGAAAACTGGCCGACATGCCCGAGGAAGAGAAGAATCAGCTGTACCATCAGATCGGCCTTGGCGCCCTGAAGTACTTCATTATCAAGGTGGATCCCAAGAAGACCATGCTCTTCAACCCCAAGGAATCCATCGACTTCAACGGCAATACCGGCCCCTTCATCCAGTACACCCACGCGCGTATTTGCAGCATCCTCAGGAAAGCGGATGTGCAGTACGGCGCAGGCTCAGTGAAGCTTGACTCCAAACCCAGCGCCAAGGAAATCCGCCTTGTAAAGCTGCTTAGCCAGTATCCCGGAAAAGTGGCCGAAGCAGGTGCCGCCCTGAGCCCGGCAGTCATAGCCAATTACGCTTATGAGCTTGCCAAGGAGTTCAATCAGTACTACCACGACACGCCCATCCTCAAGGAAGAGGATCAGGACATCTTAAAGTACAGACTTGAGCTGATAGATCTTATCGCCGGTACGTTAAGGCACGCAATGGACCTTCTGGGCATTCAGCTCCCGGAAAGGATGTAGATTATTTCAACTTCTCCAGAGAGACTTTAAGGAGCTGACCAAGCTCCGGGGAAGTCTCAAGCGGAAAACCGAAGGCTGCCACACGGTAGCCTTTTGTTGTGTACAGGGTTGCGGCAGGTATCTTGCCGCCGCTATAGTACATCAGGACCGTGGTTTTGTCAGAAGCCGGCTTTATGCCGTCAGGGTTCTCCACGCGGTATACGGAACTTGACCATTCGCGGTTGTATGTAGCCTCGGGGAATCCTGCCTTGTCGGCTGATACAAGTTTGCCGGAACGGTCCGGGTGGTTGGTAAGGAATCTATACCCAAGTACATCGCTCACGAATTTCCGGGTGTCTTCAGACGCAGGTTCTACACCCTGATAAATGCTGTCCCATGCGTCGGTACCTATATATGCCCCGGAAATAATCACATTCCCGCCTTTGGAGGTGAAACGCCTCAGGGCATCCTGCACACCGGGAGTGAAGACCTGGAATCTGTCATGTATGGCGCCTCTGCCTATGCGGGTGGTCACCTGCTTTCCGCAGATTATATCCGTCGCCCAGGCATTCTCGCTTCCGTCGAATGCGTCGGCGCTTGTGGAGAAGAAGGAATATCCTGCATCCATGAGCGCGCGACCGTGCACCGAGGGAAAGTCGAAGGTGTTGCCTGCTACCGTAAGGCCTGCATGGTCTGTATAGCAGCCGCCGAAACCGGGATTCTCGTCAGTCGTCCAGGTGCGGGTGCGCGAGAAATCGAACACTTCTCCGGCGAAAAGGATGTCCTGTCCCCACGGAACGCCGCTGTCCAGGTCGTCGGTAAAGCCTGCGTACAGGGGAGTGTCGAAGCCGCTGGGGGCCGATACCCTGGTGAAATTATTCACCACCAGCACTTTCCCTTTGCTTTTAGGCGAAATACCGGCCGAGAGAATCTCGGAGGGGAAACTTTCCCCGCCTTCATTGCATGCTGTTACCTTGAAACTGTAAAGATGGCCTTCTTCCATCGGAATTGAGCAGCTGTTTTCGGCAATTTGGAGACCTTCTCCGAAGCCGCCGTCGTCCCGGCGTACGTAAACTCTGTAGGATTTGGCTTTGGCCGTGGGCTCCAGGGGGTCCTGAGTGGGCTTCCAGGAAAGTACGGCCCTGCCGCCGGAAAGGTCCACTTTGAAAGAGTTGACCGGCAGAGGCTGAACCACATAAGGGCAGCCATACCGTGCGCTCAGGTACTTCAGTATGCCTTTATAAACGGCCCGGGCCGATGTAAAGCGGAAGTTAGGATCCAGGCCGTAACGCATATCGGCGTAATTAAGGTGCGACAGCAGCTCCAGAAGCATGCCCGGAACGCCCGTTGTGCGACATTCGCTGTAGGAACGGTCCCAAAGCTGCCGGCGGCTCCATGCGGGTTCGTAAAGGGCGCGAATGTCGTCCACGACCTGCGTCTGGACGAGGTCTGACAGGAGCCTTCCGTTCATGCGGCTTTCCCCGTTCGCAAGTTCGTCCGAGCGGTCGGCCATCAATGTGTAGATTGCCAGAGTACCTATGATTGAGTCGTTGGGAGTTGAGCCTGCGTCGGTGTGCCAGGCCAGTGACATGTCCACGGGAATGCCGCGGCCTTTCTTTTCGGGAATCACCCTTGAACCGCCGGCCATCTCCTGTACCCATTTTCCCCTGCCTGCATAATCCTTTACATACTCGCGTTCCCAGTCGTCCATAAGGGCCATGTCAATTCCGGAGTACTGCATGTTGTAAAGAGCGCCCTCCACAAAAGCCGGAAGTCCGGAAATGCGGCCGCCCCTTTCCACTTTGCCCATGCCTCCGCCGAAGCGCACGGCATCGGCCGAAACTATGCCGTAGCTTTCGCTTTCCGAAGTCAGTTCCACATAGCCTTCCGTACCTTCGCGGAAGGTGAAAGTGCCAAGGTAAATCCAGGTGCCGCCGCCCATGCGCTGGTTCACGTTAAGTGTAGTTTCTCCGCCTGCGTGGTGTACGGTGTAACGGGCGCAAGTCGTGCTGTTGGAAAAGCTTTTGTAACTTACGTAAACGGCATAATCACCTTTTTCGGGAATGTCGGGACGCCATACGGCCTTAGCGGCGCTGCTTTGGCTGCGCGTGGTTTCGCACATGCGGGCGGTTCCCTTGACGAAAGGATTCTCGTATTCGCCGTATGTATCCAGAGCGTCGGCAAAGCCTTCGCCTGCATCGCTCCACTGACCGCTTTCCCTGTAAGATCCGGCTTTGCGCATCATGGGGCCGCGTTTTCCGCCGAAGGAAGGATCGTTGTCGCAAACTACTTCATTCGTCTGAATATCCCTTTCCCTTGGGCACAGAACCGTTGCGCCGGCATTTTCCAGCATTGGCATCAGGAACGTGACCACGAAACTCTGCGTGAAAATATCCTCCGTAGTGCGGTGATTGGGGGAGCGCTGCCATTTCCAGTCCTGGATTTCCGGCTCCCAGTAACGTCCGTGGCTTTGCCATAGTGCTATATGCCTGCCGCTGAGGCCTTTGGGCCAGTAATCGGAGCCCCTTACCAACTGCGGCACGCTTCCGCGCGGATCTTCTACCCTGAGGGAAGTGGGAAGGGCCTTTCCGTCATTGCCTAAAAGCGGCATAGGAAGGTCCTGCAGCTCCTGTTTGCCTGCAAATATGTGCCCTATTGCATATCCGTCCATTTTACCCTTTGAAAGGGAGGAAAGCTCTTCCTTGAACCAACTGACATCCTCCCTTCTCCACGGAAATGCAGAAAAATTCTGGGAATAATAGAAGTCCAGCTCATTTCCCCTTGAAAGGAGCTTGTCCAGCTTGAAATCACTGGATACTCCGGTACGCCGCTTAAGGCGCTGGTTCAGTGAATCGGTAACAGCCCTGAAATCCTTTGCCCGGGGCTGGGCAAAAGAGCTTGCGCAGAGCAGCATTACAAGGGGAAGGAGTATGGCTTTTCTCATTTTCTTTGTTTTCGGATATCCAGGATGAATAATAGTATGGAACTCAGGCCAAGGGCTATGATATCGGCCAGAAAGTCATTGGGATCGCCGTTGCGCCAGGTTGTAAGATGCGCCTGCCCCCACTCCGTAAAAAGGGCAAGGATGATTCCCGCTATGAAGGTGGCGATGACGAAAAGCAGAGAAGTGCGCCAGTTTTCCGTGAATGAGTCGAAAGCCATAAAAGCCAGGATGGGGAAGGGGAAAAACAAGCAGAAATGGGCGATTTTGTCTGTAGGAATGCCCAGGATGCTGTTTGTCACGGACGGAGTATCCTTGAAATTCCCGAAGCAGAGCACCAAAACTACGGCCAGGTAAAAGAAGAAGATCAGGCGGAATGCAAGCTTTTTGGTCATAGGGCCTGCATGTCGTTAAGTTTCTTGTAATATCCGCCCAGGTCGATAAGCTTTTCGTGCGTGCCTCTTTCTACTATGCGGCCTTCGTGCATTACGATTATCTCGTCCGCGTTCTTGATGGTGGAAAGGCGGTGGGCGATGGCTATGGTGGTGCGGCCGCCCATCAGGCGGTCCAGTGCGTCCTGGACAAGGCGTTCCGACTCTGTGTCAAGGGAGGCGGTTGCTTCGTCCAGAATAAGGATGGGAGGGTTCTTGAGTATGGCGCGGGCAATGGAAAGCCTCTGGCGCTGGCCTCCGGAAAGTTTGCTTCCCCTGTCCCCGATATTGGTATTGTAACCTTCCTCCTTTTCCATTATGAAATCGTGAGCGTTGGCGATTTTTGCGGCTGCCACTACCTGTTCCATGGTGGCGTTTTCCACGCCGAAGGCTATGTTGTTGAATATTGTGTCGTTGAAGAGGATAGGGTCCTGGTTCACATTGCCCATCAGGGTGCGGAGGTCCTTCACTGAGACATCCCTTATGTCTTTGCCGTCAATCGTTATTCGGCCGCCTGTGACATCCCAGAAACGGGGGATAAGGTCCACCAGGGTGGATTTGCCGGCGCCGGATTCGCCCACTATGGCTATCATCTTTCCCCTGGGAATCTCAAGATCCACGTGCGAAAGGATTTCCCGGCCGTTCTCGTAGTGGAAGCTTACGTCTTCAAGGCGTATGCTGTCCTTGAATCCGTCCAGCTTGAGGGGCTGCGCCGAATCCTTGATGGGATTTTCGGCATCCAGTATCCTGTTGATGCGATCCATCGAGGCCATGCCTTTACGGACGCTGTATGTGGCCTTGGACAGTTCCTTGATGGGCTCAATTACCGAATAAAGTATTACGAGGAAATAAATGAAGGTGGGGGCGTCTATGAATTTGCCTCCGCCGATAAGGCTTTTGCCGCCTATAATCATGGCGCCGCCGACGCACAGGACCACCAGTATCATCACAGTGCCAAGGAATTCGCTCACTGGATGTGCTGTTGCCTGGCGTATGCTTACGCGGGCCACCTTCTTACGCATCCTGTCGGTGACGTCCTGAAAGCGGGAGCGCATCTTGCTCTCGGCGTTGAAAGCCTTGATTACGCGAAGCCCGCCCAGGGTTTCGTCCACCTGGCTCATGGTATCACTCCAGAGGGCCTGCGCCTCCAGGGAGTTGCGTTTGAGCCTTTTGCCGATAAGGCCCATCAGCCATACGAAGGCCGGCGCAAACAAAATTGTGAAAGCCATCATTTCGGGGCTTATCCAGATAAGGAAGCCGAAATAAATCACTATGAGGATGGGATCCTTGATGAGCATGGACAGCGACGCCACGATGGAATTCTCAACCTCCGAAACATCCCCGCTGATGCGTGCAACTATGTCGCCTTTCCTTTCTTCTGTGAAAAAGCCGATGGGAAGGGACAGTATCTTGTTGTACATCCGGCAGCGGATTTCCTTCACAATTCCGGTGGATATGGGAATCATTACGGCGTTCGAGCCGAAGTAGCAGCTGGTTTTAAGGGCAGTGAACACTATCATCACGGCCGACAGCATCAGGAGTGCGTTAATGGCGCCGTGCGTGCCTGCAAAATCCGATACGTAAAAGTATAAATTGTTCAGAAGCTTGTCCTTTAGGGCGACGGCGCTGTCCCAGGGGATGAATTCGTACACTGTGTCGTCCACTTTGAACAGAATGCTCAGAATAGGGACCAGTATGGCGAAGGAGAATATGTTGAATACGGCCGAAAGTATGTTCAGGAGCACCGAACCGGCCATCAGACCTTTATATGGCGAGGCGTATTGCCTGAGTATTTTCAGAAAATCTTTCATGCAGTCTGTTTTGCTTTGCAAATATAGCCAAATCGGCCGATTTTAACTATATTTGCGAGTCCAAAAAGTCAGATTATTATGCTTGCTTTCATAGTTCCCCTCGGGGACGACAAAATCTTCGGCTCGCTCCTTTTCCAGAAGGACAAGAATTTCAAGGTCTATGTGAGTGAAGGCGACGAAATTTCGGAGGAATACAGGGACAGGCTTCCCATGGTGAGCGGCGGCCTTGCCCAGGTGGACGAGCCTTTCGTGTGCTATCTTGAAAAAGGTGCCTTGCCCGATCCGAAGTTTGTAAAACGCGTGCTCAGGACGGTAGAACGCCATCCCGACTTCGATGTCTATCACGTGAATCCGGTTGGGCTAAAGGATTTTCCCCGCAAGCTTTCGGCCGCTAAACTTTTCAAGTTTACCGTTACCAGGGCGCAGCGTTCGCCGCTTTCTTCCTTCATTTTCCGCACGGCAAGCCTTCGTGAAAAGGGAGTTTTCGGCCCCGATGGAAACATACTGACCCTCGCTTCTGTGCTTTCCTGCGCTATGGAAAGGCCCATTAGAAATGTCTGGAATCAGCGTCTGGAATGGACGGCTCCGGAGCTTCCGATGGATGCTGCTTCGGTTGAAAAGCGCATTATGGACAGGCTTGACTTCTACCGCTGGAGCGAGCTTTTCTTCGGCGACGACTATCCTCTGGACAGTAGCAAACGTCTGGAAATCATCTGCAAAGAGATAGCCCGCCTGTATCCGGCGCACGAGACAGGAGAGCTGAAGGAAATTCTTGCTTCCTTCCAGGCGGCGCAGGGCCCCATTCGCAAGCTCCGGGCTTCTTCGGCCCTGAAAGCGGCTCTGAAAGTACGCGAACAGGAAATAGCTACAGCGTAAGCAGCGGAGACGAAATACCGCGGTGGAGCACCCTCAGGGCAATTGTACCTGGCTCCACGCCTGCAGATTTTAGTGCATCCCTGGCACTTGCGTATGCAAGTTCAGGGGTGTTGTTGTTTCCGCTCAGATGGCACAGGAATATGTTCCTGAGTCCGGGATGCATGAAGTTTATTATGGCCTCGGCACAGGCGTCGTTGGAAAGGTGGCCGATGCCGTGGCTGATGCGGCGCTTAAGCTCCTCAGGATAATCGCCGCCAAGCAGCATATCAAGATCATAATTGCTCTCCACCACTACCGTTGTGGCTTGTGAGGCCCAGGAAAGGGCTTCGGGAGTGGTGTGTCCGAGGTCCGTCATAAGGACGAAAAGTTCTTTTTCGCATTTAATGGCAAAGCCTATGCACTGGGTCGCGTCATGGGGAACCACAAAGTACTGAACGTCGAAGTCTTCGGTGACGGGAGTCCATACCCTCGGGTTAAGGTCCTGCCTGCACGGGCCGATCCAGTCGCGTGTAAACGGATGCCTTCCAAGGGCTTCGTGAATGAGGGGAGTGGTCCATACCGGGACGCATATCCTTTTGCAAACCGAGCCAAGGGAACGGATGTGGTCGCCGTGGTCGTGAGTTACCAGCACCGCGGAAATATTGTCGTATCCAAGCCCCATGGCCTCCAGCTCCTTCTTTATCCGTCTTATGCCCACTCCTGCGTCTATCATTATGCCGGA